>NZ_JACGTN010000007.1:0-340229 GCF_014763005.1 Stenotrophomonas sp. Br8
ACTGTCAGAGGTGGGGCGGTGTCGGATTGCGGGGTGTCAGCCGCATGGATGCGGCTGCCAAGCCCCCATGGATGGGTTTACGGCGTCCCCGCAATCCGACACCGCCCCGCCTCCCACGGGATGCACGCCTTTGCTGTTGCTGTTGCTGTTGCTGTTGCTGTTGCTTCTGAGGTTGCCGGCCAGCGGCCGGCACTACCGCGGGTGCCGGGCGCCGCCCGGCCGCTACAGCCAGCGCCCGGCGACCACCACGCGTCGCTCGCCCGGCACCCCGGCTACCGCCGCCGGGCCATGGTCGGCACGCACCGCCACGAAGGTGGCCGGAAGATCGTCTGCAATGCCGTACTGCGGCAACCCGATCACCTCCGCCGCATGGGTGGTGACCATGTCCAACGCCAGCATCAGGTCCACATCGGTGTAGAAGCCCGATCGATAGCCCAGCAGCATCGCCCGCTGCAGCAGGTCGCCATTGCCGTAGGGCCACCAGCAGTCGCGGATGTTGTCGTTGCCGGCAAACACGCGTACACCCGCGTCGTGCAGTGCGCGCAACGGCGGGAACGGATGGTCGCCCGGTGCATTGCTCATGATCGCTACGCCTGCAGCAGCCAACGCCTCACCCACCTGCAGCGCCCGCGCCAATGGCACCTCGCCCAGCGCATAAGCGTGACTGACCGCCACCCTGCCCTGCAGGCCCGCCGCGCGCGTGCGCGCCGCGATCCGCAGCAGCTGCGCCAACCCGGTCTCGCCCGGCTCGTGCAGATGGATGTCCAAGCGCACGCCATAGCGCTCGGCCAGCCCGAACAACAACGCAAGCTGGCCGTCGGCATCCCCGTCCAGCGAGCTCGGGTCGATGCCACCCAGTACTTCCACTCCTGCAGCAATCGCCTGTTCCAGCACCGCCGCCGTACCCGGGCACGACATCACCCCCGCCTGCGGGAACGCCACCAGCTGGATGCGCATGATGTCGGCACAGCGCAGCGCCGCCTCGCGCACGGCCTGCAGATGCTGCAGGCCGGTACTGCCATCGATGTCGACGTGGCAACGCATCGCCACCGTACCGAATCCGCTGCACTGGCGGATCAGCGCCTCGGCACGGTCCGCCATCGGCGCAGCGGCGGCAATCGCGGTCTTCTCCACCGCCAAGCGTTCGCGCAGGCTGTTCACTGGCTGATGCGGATGCCAGCGGTCGCCGACGAAGCTCTTGTCCAGATGGATATGGCCGTCGACCAGTCCCGGCAGAACAGTAAAGCCGGTCAGGTCGACGCTTTCGGCCTCCTCCGGTGCGGCATCGTCGCTGTTGATGCCGACGAAACGGCCATCACGGACATGGAAATGCAGTGGGGTGCCGTCGCGATCGACGCCACCATGGACGAACTGCAGAGTCATCTGGATCTCCCGGAAAGCCAATACTGGCGCCATCCTGCCCGTCACCGCTGCCATCGGCCAACGAAATATCCGCATGCCATGCATTCACCGGCACGATGAATCCCGCCCGCGACCCTGCGCCGCAGGGACGCCGGATACACGCCTGAACGGGTAACATGGGCGCCTGTTTCCGCTGTGATGCCGCATGGGCCCGTCCGACCGCCACGATCGTCTTCGCCGCTGGCAGGCCGCGTCCCTGTTGGCCGCCGCCCCGATCGCCAGCCTGTCCGCCACCGATGCCAACGCCAGCGCGCCCCTGCAGGCGCCGCCGGGCCAGCAGCGGATCGCCTCGGCTGCGCTGGTCGAGGTGCTGCACCAGCGCGTGCTGACCGGCCAGAGCGCCACCGCCACCCTGGAAAGCTGGTGCGCCGAGCACGGCCTGGCCGAGCAGGCCCGGGTCCGCGCGGTGCGCGTGCATGGCCAGGACAAGCCGGCGCCGGCCGACGTGCTGCAGGCCCTGGGCGCCGATGCCTCCACGCCCCTGCGATACCGCCGCGTGCAGCTGGCCTGCGGCAGCCGCGTGCTGTCCGAGGCCGACAACTGGTACCTGCCCGACCATCTCAGCCCGGCCATGAACCAGGTGCTCGACACCACCGACGAGCCGTTCGGCCGCGTGGTCGGTCCGCTCGGCTTCCAGCGCCAGACCGTGACCGACCAGACGTTCTGGCCACCGCGCGGCGAAGGCGACCGTGGCGTGATCCTGGAAGTGCGCGCCCTGCTCCGCGACCGCCAGCAGCAGCCTTTCAGCTACGTCATCGAGTCGTACCTGGTGCAGGCGCTGCCGTAGCGTTTCATCGGCCCAGCATGCCTTCGCCTACTGGGTGGTGATGCCGTTGGCAGCCGGATCGGTGGAGAACACAAAGCGCCCCGAATGCAGGTTCCGGCCCAGGGTGTACTCGGCCGTTGCGAATGCATAGACGGGGGGCGTATTGCCGTCACCGAAGGAGCGTGCCCAAGCGCTGAAGCCGTCGTCGGTCCGGCTGCGGATCTCGCCCAGGCACAGGCTGTAACCGCACGCGAACGAGACAAGGTCCGTATTTCCGTCCAGTGCGGCGGTCACCGCTGACCTGTACAGCGCGGTCAGATCCTGCGCTTCCGGGTTGCGCGCCACGTCCTGCTCGAACTGGCCGACCGCCTGTGCGAATGCTTTGTTCGAGCCGACCACCGCCTGGAATCTTTCGACGGACATCGCCCCCTCGCTCAACAGGCTCCTTTCGCCAGAGAGGAAAGCCGCACCCGATTGAGTGACCCCCGGAGCAACGACTGCAAGCCCTGGCGAAGCGGCGACAGTGCCGGCGGATGTCGCAGCGGAACGTGCCGGTGTCGCTGCCTCAACCCGGTCGGCAGGCGCCATCGTGGCATCCTTGTCAGCGACAGCAGGTGCTTCTTCCTTGCTGCTGCAGCCCGCAACTGCAAGTACCACAACCATCAGATGACGAACGTCCATGCGCCGCTTCCTCCTTGGTGACCTGTGAGCATGCCACTCCATTACGCTGGAAGCGAAGTGCCAGACAAAGAAAAGCCCGGCAATGCCGGGCCTTTCGTTTTCCACTTCGATCAACGGAACCGGTAATCCAGCTCCACCCAGAACTGGCGACCATATGGGTCGTAGTTGCCGACCGGATAGAACGGCCAACCACCCCCATTCTTGTCCGCCGGCGGCCGGCTGTCGCGCAGGTTGTTGACGATCACACCCAGTGTCAGGTTCTCGCCGAACTGGCGGAACACACTGGCGTTGTAGGTCATGTACGGCGCGATGCGGCCACTGCCATCGCTCTTGGGCAACGAGCCATAGCGGTTGCCATAGATCGTCGCGGTCCAGTCGCCCTGGTTCCAGGTGATGCTGCCATTGGCCTTGCTGCGCCACTGCCAGTCATCCAGCGAATTGCGGATGTCGCGCACTTCGTCATCGGCAAACTGCTTGTACTCGTGCTCCAGCACCAGCGTGTAAGCCAGACGCGTGGTGAAGCGGCCATAGCGGCCCGCATCGAAGCGCCAGTTGCCCTTCAGGTCGATGCCGCGCACCGATTCGGACGCCGCATTGATCGGGTTGATCAGTACGCGGGTCACCTGGTCCGGCTGCACGGTGGCATTGGAGGGGTTGCGGATCACCCGCGACAGCGCGTCCTGGCACAGCGGCGAACCGATGTCGCGTGCTTCGCCGCCGAGGGTGCGACCCAGCCGGCAGTCGGCCTCATCACGCAGGATGCGGCTGGTGTCCAGGCTGGTCACCTCGTTGTCGATGCGGATGTCGTAGTAGTCGGCGCTGAAATCCAGCCCGGACAGCGGCGACCAGACCACGCCGAAACCATACGACTTGGCCGACTCCGGCTGCAGCTGCGGGTTGGCGCGGTTGCTGTAGTCGATCGACAGGCCGTTGTAGTCGCAGTTGTCGTACGACTGGCCGGCGGTGCGGCACCGCCAGTAGTCGGTCATGCCCGGGTTGTAGCCACGGGTCTCGGTGGCAAACACATAGTTCATGTCCGGCGCACGGAAGCTGGTGGCCGCAGTGCCGCGGATCAGCAGGCTTTCGATCGGACGGAATTCGACACCGAAGCTCCAGGTTGCCTTGCCGAGATGCTCGCCACCGGCGCGGTACTGGTCGTAGCGACCTGCCAGGGTGGTGGTCAGCGACTGCAGCAACGGCAGCTGCAGTTCAACACCCGCCGCATAGCGGTCACGTTCGCCACCGGCACCGATGCCGGCGCTGGTGTTCCAGAATTCGCCGGTGCCCAGGCGTGGGTCCGGGCGGTTGCGATAGCCCTGGCTGCCCGCTTCGACCACCGCGGCCAACGCGGCGTCGCCACCCGGCAATGCGAACAGGCGACCATTGACCGTCGCACTGAAGGTCTGCAGCCACGCTGCGTTGCGGCTTTCCTGGTAATCGGACAGGCGACCGTACTCATCGGGCGTCAGCGGCCGGAACAGGCGCGACGGATCCGGCGCGTAGACCTCCACGCCGTTGCGTACACCGAGCTGCGGACCGAGCAGGTATTCGTTGATACCGGCCAGCAGCACCGGGCGGCGCGTACGGTTCTCGTAGCGCGAGCGGCTGTAGACCGCCTCGTAGTCCCAGCCGCTGTCACCGAACTGGCCACGTGCACCGACATTGAACGACCACGAGTTTTCCAGGAAACGATTGGCGTTGCGTGGCAGGCCACCAATCTCCTCCGGCGCGAAGCGGCGGTACCAGCTTTCCAGGTTGCCCGTGTTCTGGTTGTAGAAATAGTTGCGTGACGAGGTCCAGGTGGGCGCGCGCGTGTTGTTGTGGATCCGTGCGCTGCCCACGGCGACATCGGCGAACAGATCGGTGGTGTCGTTGACGTGGAAGGTCAGCAGGCCGTAACCGTTGAGGTTGCGCTTCTCGGTCTGCACGGTCCAGTAGCTGGCAGCGGCCTCGTTGCTGCCGCAGTACGCGCCCTGGCGCGGGTTGTTGGCGCGGAACACGCTGCCACCGAAGATGGCCGAGGCCGCATCGCAGCCAGCGACACCCGGATCGATGTTGCGACCGGTGGCTGCGTTGCGACGATAGGCGATGGCCGTCGGCTGTGGCGCCTTGCCGGTAGGATCATCGTCCAGCGAATCCATGAAGTCGCGCTGCCGCGCGTGGATCGCCTTGCGCACGTCCAGTTCGAAGCCGAACAGGCCTTCCCAGCGCTCGCCCGAGCTGCCGCCCACCACCTGCACGCGCTGGTTGTCACCACCACCCTGCTGGGTGCCGCCGGCACGCACGTTGACGTCCACGCCGTCGAAACGGTCCTTGAGGATGATGTTGACCACGCCGGCGATCGCATCGGAGCCGTACACCGCCGATGCGCCTGCGGCCAGCACCTCGATGCGCTCGATCAACGCACTGGGGATGTTGGCCAGGTTGACCACGTTCACCGAGCCCTCGTAGGCCAGCGGATAGTCGGCCTGGCGGCGGCCATTGACCAGCACCAGCGTGCGGTTCGGGCCGAGGCCACGCAGGTTGATGGTGTTCGCCGCCGGGGTGAAGGTATTGCCGAAGTCCTCGCCCTGCACGTTACCGGTGTTTTCAGTGAGCGCGCTCAACGCATCGAAGGCGTTGCGGTAGCCCTGCGCATCGATCTGCTCGCGGCTGATCACCGTGACCGGCGATGGCCCCTCGACGCTGGCACGCGGGATGCGCGAGCCGGTGACCTTCACTTCCTGCAATGAGGTGGGTGCGCTTTCCTGCGCGAAGGCCGGCAACGAGGCCAGCATCAGGGACGACAAGGCAAGCACCAGCGGACGCGGGCGCAGCGCCAGGGAAGAGGCGGACATGGGCTTCCTGGGGGAGTTGGGCGGGTGGTCCGGGGGCGCTGGCGACGGTGCGCGCATAACGATCCCGTAACGAAAGTGTCCTGAACGGATGGTTGCAACGGAAATGACCAGGCCTGATGGCCTTATGCCTGAACCGAATCAGACTGCAGGCGTCGGCAACACCGCGTTTGCAACTTCTTTCATTGTTCCAGTTCGCCCAGGTCCGGCATCGTCCCACCCCATGAACCGGTATTTCCCTGCTTCCCTGCCACCGCTGCGACCGGTGCTGCGCCGCCATCTCCTGCGACTCCAGCACGGGCCCGTCGTACTGCGCCCGCTGCAGCGTTCAGACCTTTCCGCCTGGCGTCACTACCATCAGCAGGTCGAACGCAGCAGCAACCTGCCTGGCCATTTCGATGCCGAAGCCCACTTCCTCTGCGGTGTGCAGCGTTCGCAGCTGCAACACGACAACGATCATCTGCTGCTGGGCAGCTTCGATGCAGTGGGTGAGCTGCTGGACCAGCTGAATCTGCGCCTGCATTGCGCGCATGCGCGCAGCGTCGAACTGCGCTGGCTGCATGCAGCAGGCTGTCCCCGGCAACGGCAGCTGCACGCTTCGTTGCAGGCGCTGTGCACGTTCCTGTTCGAACAGGTAGGAATCCGTCGCTTGTTCGTCCTGCTGCCGCCCAATGCAGGCAGCGAACTGGTCGCTACCCTGCAGGCGATCGGCTTCGAGCGCGAAGGCCTGCTGCGCGACCACCACCTGGATGCCGAGGGCTGGCAGGACCGCCAGCTGTACGCGCTGACTGCCCCCGTCTGGCTGCAGCGGCAGCCAACGGAAAACTAGCGCACCCGCTCCAGCGAAGCATCCGCGCCGGTCAACACGCTGCAGGCATGGTCCTGCAGCTCCTCGGCGCTGGCATCGTTGCCGCTGTCCGGGTCCAGCTGCGTGGCCAGCAGGATGAAGCCGGGCGCGCCGTGCACGTCCTCGTGCCCCGCCACCAGCAGGCTCCATTGGCCAACCTTGTCCACGCCGCTCAGGCCATAGGCCAGCAGGTTGAGCGGATTGGCAGTCAGCGCTTCGCCGGGCAGCAGCCGCGCCTGGTACTGATGGCCGCGCAACAGCACCGGCAGCGGTGCCCACTGCGTGCCGAGGATCGCGCGATTGTCTTCCAACGCCTGCAGAACGTCAGCGCGCAGGCAGTCGACGTGGATGTGCAGCTGGTGCTGCGAACGGCCATGTGGCGAATTCAATGCCAGGCTGGCGACGCTGCGCGGCAGCGGCTGGCCCAGCGCCTGTTCGGTGCGCGTGCGGGCCTGCCAGGCGGCAGCGAAGTAATTGGGTGCCCGACGCCGGTACAGCGCGGGGCTTTCGATGCCGCTGACCTTGTCCAGCGGCATCAGCAGGAACTGATAGTGGCCGTGCGCATCCTTGACCAGCACATCGCGGTGATCAACGGCAGGGCGCACCTGCAGGCAATCGCCGCGTGGCGACTGTGCGCCCTGGCAATCACGCTCGATCAGGCGCCACAGCGCATCCGAATGTGCCGGTGGCGGCGCGGGGGGCACGCTGGCACAACCGGCCAGCAACATCAGGGGCAGCAGCAGGAATCGCACGGCAACAACTCGCGGGATCAGGCGCGACAGGCAGCGCCGCGCGCCATTCTAGCCAGTGGAATGTGGCAATCAGTAGGTGCCGAACGGCACTTCAACCACGACCGGTGCACCCGTAGGCAGCAACTGCAGGGTATAGCGGTCCAGTGCGCCATCATCATCGGCCAGCGGCTGGCGATGGAACTGCAGGCGATAATGGGCCTCGCCCAGGCGCACCTCGCTGCCGTCGGCGGCCAGCGCGGCGGCGTCGGGCAGCAGCAGCCCGCCCAGATCGCTGTAGGCACCGGCAACATCGGCGAAACCATAGTCGGCCAATTCATCCACCCGCTGCATCGCATAGACATGCGGCAGGTACGGGCGCGCCGGGCTGCGGCCGTTGCTCAGATCGGTCACCCCGGCCTGCGGCAGGTGGTACTGCTCGCGAAGCGCGGCAACGCCCAGCGACTCGCTGGCCACCTGCAGGCAGCACACCGCGCGCTTGCCTTCACGGTCGAGGACCACGAAGCGATCACCCCGGGTGGCGGCCTGCGGCAGCATCGCGAACGCCAGGTTGCGCTGCGCCGGCTGGTAACCAGCTTCGGTCTGCAGGTTGCGCCAGCCACCAAACACCGGTGTTTCCGCAGCCGGCGCTGCGACCGGTTCGGCGGCCACGGCTGCCACTGCCATGCAAAGCAGCGACAGCACTGCCACCGCCTTCACTGCGTTCTGCCTGCCACGCAAACTGCCTGCCGTCATACCCGATCCAACACCTGCACCGGACTGGCCCGGTCTGCCCGCCGGCACGCTGCCGGCAACGCCGGCCACTATGCAGTGCGGCGGCCGCGCGGGCAATGACCCGAACGCTGCCGGGTTTCGCGCGGTCAGTGCTATCGTGCCGCCAATCCCCTGCGCAGGAGCGCCCGCATGACCATTCGCCTGACTCTGTTGCTGCCCGCCTCGGCCTTGTTGCTGTCGGCCTGTGTCAGCACTCCCGGCCCGGAGGTCAAGGGCAGTGGCCGCTGCGATGCCAGCCAGCTGGGCTGGGCCATCGGCCAGCCAGCCAACGAGCCGAACATCCGCCGCCTGTCCAGCGAAAGCGGCGCCGGCATGGTCAATCCCATCGGCCCGGCCACCATCACCACCAAGGACATCCGCCAGGATCGCCTGCGCGTGTTCGTGGACAAGGACAACATCATCACCGCCACGCGTTGCGAGTAAGCACGCCAGCGCCGTCGCGTAGAGCCGGGCCCAAGCCCGGCTCCATGGCTCAGGGCTCGGTGTAGCCCGAGCACTCCGGCAGTGGCTGATCCGGCTGGTAAGCCCCTGAGGTGAAGCGGAAGACGCGCGTGTAGCTGCACTCCGCATCCTGCTCGGTGCGCAGATCCTTCTTCTTCAACTTTCCTTTGGCCAGCGAGTCCCGCTGTGGCGATACCCCCGCCGGATAGTTGCTGGCCTCGGTCCGGTAGCGCAGCACGGGCATGCCCTGCCCCTCGGTTGCCAACGCAAGTTCCGCATCGAAACTGTACTCGTCGTGGCAGGCACCCGCGCGCTGATCGAAATCGCGCTCGCTGAAACAGGCCCGGATCATCTTGTTGGCCGACCACGCAACGGACAGCACGTCGGCGTCCACCTGGACGCCATCGTCGAGATGGCGGATGCGCGCCAGTTGCAGGGTCGATGCGCTGGCACCGCCGCCGGAATACATCGCCCGGGCCTCCAGCAGACCGCCGACGAGCACGTTCTGCAGTGCCGCCTGTTGCGGATCGGCCACGGTCTGGCCTGCACCCGGGCCGGGGGCCAGGCGCACGATGAAAGGCCAGACCCGCAGGTCGCCATCGTCAACCACCTCGATGGGGACGTGTCGCATCTTTGGTTCGGCGTCATCACCCGCACGCTCGGCGACTTCCAGCGCTGCCGGCTGGTCTTGGCCTGTTGCGGGCAACGCCCGCACGCACCACTGGCCATCGGCAGTGCAGTAGCGCTCGGGGTCGTCCGCTCTCTGCTCGCCTTGCAGCAATAGCGCTTCCAGCCGGTTGCCCGCGGCATCGTGTTGAACGGGCGCGACGTCCGCCGCTGCCGGCAGCGACGATGCCAGCAGCAGGGCGGACAGCACGGCGTAAGCAATACGCGTGGAATTCATGATCATCCTGTGCGCGCCGGCACGTCCTTGCGAGGGGCCGATGGTAGCGCAGGCGCCGCGTTGCAGCTCAGTGCCCGTCGCAGTCGCAGCTACCCCACCCCTTCGCCTTCGACGTCTGGCCGATGCCGGGGTTGAAGGTATTGCTCGGGTCCAGCGTGCGGTAGAAACCGGCCAGCGCCGGCTTGGCTGGATACAAATGGCCGACATTGTGCTCGGCCGGGTACTCGGCACCGCGCTGGTCCAGCAAGGCCCACATCGCATGCTCGATGGCCATCGGGTCTTCACCCTTGCGCGCGATGTAATCCTGGTGGAACACATGGCACAGGAAGTGGCCGTAGTACAGCTTGTGCAGCAGGCGGCCATCGATATCGGCCGGCAGCTGCTCGAACCAGTCGGCATCGTCGCGGCGCAGCGCAATGTCCAGCGCGACGATGTCCTGCACCTGCTCGCGGTGCACTTCGCGATAGCGCACGGCGGCACCGGCCACGGCGAAGCGATGCAGGAACGCCTTGCGTCCCTCGTCCGCGGTGCAGTGGAAGTACCCGCCTTCATGGTCGTTGAAGAAGCCGCGCAGCCATGTCTCGGTGGCGGCCGCATCCTGTGCAGAAACCTTCAGCAACAGGTGATGCTCGTAACGCTGGCGGAACTCGCCCATGCGCTTGGGCAGGTGCGAAGGCAGCAGACCGGTCAGCGTCTGCATCACCCGGTCGGTGACACCGCGCAGGCCAAGCCGTTCGAACCAGCCATCGGCCCGGCTCTTCAGCGCGAACGCGGCCGGCACGCGTGCGGTGCCGAGCTTGTCGATCAGCAGGAAACTGTCCTTGCCGTAACGCTCACCGATGTCATAGGCATCTCGGTGGATGTACTCGCCGGCGATGGGCAGGCGCTCGAAGCCGGTCAGCAGCTGGCGACGGATCGCGGTCAGGCTGTCGGTGCGGTTGCTGCCGATATAGAAGACCTCGGCGGCCTCCTTCTCGAACGTATCCAGACGCACGGCGAATACGGCCAGCTTGCCCGCTGAACCGGCCGCCTCGAAATGGCGGCTGGGGTCGGCATTGAAGCGTGCCGGGGTATCCGCATCCACCTTGCGTACTTCCTCGGCGTAACGCGGATCGGAGGCGGCACGGCCATCACCGTTGCTGACATCTGCAGTGCTGTAGTCGCCGTTCTGCAGGCGTTGCAGGATCTGCTCGGGCGTATCGCCCAACGCGATGCCCAGATGGTTGACCAGCTGCAGTTCGCCCCGCGCGTCAACCTGGGCATACAGCGCCATCTCGGTATAGGCAGGGCCACGGCGCACCAGTGCGCCACCGGAGTTGTTGCAGATGCCACCCAGCACCGAGGCGCCGATGCACGACGAGCCGATCACCGAGTGCGGCTCGCGACCCAGCGGTGCCAGCGTCTGCTCCAGCCGGTCCAGCGTCGCGCCGGGAAGGCACAGTACCTGCCGCCCCTCGTTCAACAGCTGGATGCCGGCCAGGCGCAGAGTGCTGACCAGCACGATCGGCCGGCCGTAATCGTCACCATCGGGGGTGGAACCGCCGGTCAGGCCGGTATTGGCCGCCTGCAGGATGATCGCCGCGCCGCCCTGCACCGCCGCCTGCAGCACCTGCCACAGCTGCAGCAGCGAGCCCGGACGCACCACCGCCAGCACCGGGCCGTCGCCGAAGCGATAGCCGCGACGGAAGCGGCGGGTGGCCTTGTCGCCGGTCAGTACGTGGCGGTCCCCCACCGCGGCACGCAACTGCGCCAGCACCGTGTTGCGATCACTCATGGCAGGCGCACCAGCGAATCACGGCCGATATCGGCGATGCGGTGTGCACCGGTCAGTGTCATCGCCACGCGCATTTCCTTGGCGATCAGGTCCAGCAGATTGGCCACGCCGGCCTCGCCCTGTGCGGCAAGCGCGTAGACGAAGGCGCGCCCCAGCAGCACGGTATCGGCGCCCAGCGCCAGCATGCGCACCACGTCCAGGCCGGTGCGGATGCCCGAGTCGGCGAGGATCTTCAGGTCGCCCTGCACCGCATCGGCGATGGCAGGCAAGGCACGTGCGGTGGACAGCACACCATCCAGCTGGCGGCCGCCATGGTTGGAGACCACGATGCCATCGGCGCCGAAGGCGACCGCGTCACGCGCATCGTCCGGGTCGAGGATGCCCTTGATCACCATCGGGCCCTTCCAGAACTCGCGGATCCACTCCAGGTCTTTCCACGAAATGGACGGATCGAAGTTGCTGCCCAGCCAGCCGATGTAGTCCTCCAGGCCCGTTGGGTTGCCACGGTAGGTGGAAATGTTGCCGAGATCATGCGGGCGTCCGCGCAGGCCCACGTCCCACGCCCAGCGCGGATGGGTGATGGCCTGGCCGATGCGGCGCATTGCAGCATTCGGACCACTCATGCCCGAGTGTGCGTCACGATAGCGCGCGCCCGGCACCGGCATGTCGACGGTGAACACCAGGGTGGTCACGCCCGCCGCCTGCGCGCGCTCCAGCGCATTGCGCATGAAACCGCGATCGCGCAGCACGTACAGCTGGAACCACATCGGGCGCCGGATCGCCGGCGCGACTTCTTCGATCGGGCACACCGACACCGTGGACAACGTGAACGGAATGCCGCGGCTGTCGGCTGCGCGCGCCGCCTGCACTTCACCGCGACGGGCATACATGCCGGTGAGCCCGACCGGGGCCAGCGCCACCGGCATCGCCAACTTCTCGCCGAACAGCTCGGTTTCCAGGCTCAGGTCGGACATGTTGCGCAGGATGCGCTGGCGCAACGCGATGTCGGACAGGTCGGACACGTTGCGCTTCAGCGTGTGCTCGGCATACGCGCCACCATCGATGTAGTGGAACAGGAACGGCGGCAGCCGACGTTCGGCTGCTGCACGGTAATCGGTGGAGGCGGAAATGATCATGGGGTCAACCGTGTGGGGAAGGCAGGCGCGAGGCCCGCGTACGCCGGGCTTCGTTGTCGTCGAGCGTGCGCAGCGTGGTGTGCACGAACTCAAGATGGGCATGCGCGGCGGCGCGCGCACGTTCGGGATCGCCTGCCAGCACCGCATCCATCATTTCGCGGTGCTGGTCGGACAGCGGCGAGAAGGTCCTGGCCGAGGTGTACAGCTTTTCACGGCTCTGCGAGATGTTGGTCTGCAGCAGCTCGAACAGACCACGCATCACCTGCAGCAGCACCAGGTTGTGCGACGCTTCGGCGATGGACAGGTGGAAGGCCGCGTCGGCCTCGGCTTCGCCGGTGGGGTCGTCCTTGCCATGCGCGTCCATCATGGTCTGGAACGCCTGGGCGATGCGCGCGCGGTCCTCGTCGGTGGCGCGCAGCGCCGCGTGCCAGGCCGTGGCGCCCTCCAGCGCGTGACGGATCTCAAGCACGTCGAAGCGGTATTCCGGGTCGCCCTGGAACAGCGGCAGGTACGGCACCAGGGGTTCATCCAGTGCCTGCCGTGCCCGTGCGGCGGGCTCGCTCACATAGGTGCCACCACCCACGCGCGCGGTCAGCAGACCGTGGCTGGCCAACTGTGCGATGGCCTCGCGCAGCGCGGTCCGCGAGACCCCCAACTGAACCGCCAACGTGCGCTCGGCCGGCAGCCTGTCGCCCGGCTGCAACTGCTGTTCCTGCACCAGCGCACGCAGCTGCGCGGCCACCTTGTCCGAAACCCGTTGTGTGCTCATGGCGCCATTGTGGCCCGAAGCACGCCGCTGTTGGTCGGCCCGCGCTGCATGCTCAGGGAATCATCCAGGTCAGCCAGTAGGCCTGGGCCAGGGTGATCAGGCCGACCATCGTGGTGAAAATCAGGCTGTGCTTGACGGTGAAGCGGAACAGGTCCGACTCCTTGCCGGCCAGGCCCACCGCCGCGCAGGCAATGGCAATGGACTGCGGCGAGATCATCTTGCCGGTGACACCGCCGGTGGTGTTGGCTGCCACCAACAGCACGTCGGACACGCCGATCTGCTGCGCGGTGGTGGCCTGCAGCGCCGAGAACAGCGCATTGGACGAGGTATCCGAGCCGGTCAGGAACACGCCCAGCCAGCCCAGGAACGGCGAGAAGAACGGGAACGCCTTGCCGGTGTGCGCCAGTGCCAGCGCCAGCGTGGCCGACAGGCCCGAATAGTTGGCGATGAAGGCGAACGCCAGCACCATGCCGATCGAGAAGATCGGCATGCGCAGCTCGCGCACGGTTTCACCGAAGGTCTGCAGCGCCGACCGCGCCGGCATGCGCAGGGCGATGATCGCGATCACCGCAGCGAGGATGATCGAGGTACCGGTGGCCGAGAACCAGTCGAACTTGTAGACCGCTTCGTAGCTCAGCGGCGCATCGACGATCGGCGGCATCTTCTGCACCATCTGGTCCAGGCCCGGCACCGGAATCTTCAGCACCCAGCCTTCAAGCGGGCCACCGGCTGCGAACAACGACTTGAACGGCTTGATGCTCCACACGGTAACCATCGCGGTGAGGATCAGGAACGGCGACCATGCCTTGGCAATCTGGCCAATGCTATGGCGCGGCGCTTCCAGTGCCTGTGCGGCCGCCTCGGCGCTGGTTTCGGTATCGAAGCGGAAGATCCGCACCGGCTTCCAGCGGCGCAGGAACAGGGTCAGGCAGACCAGCGACGCCAGCGAAGCGGTGATGTCCGGCAGTTCCGGGCCGATGAAGTTGGAGGTCAGGTACTGGGCGATGGCGAACGAGCCGCCCGCTACCAGCACCGCCGGCCAGGTTTCCTTGATGCCGCGCCAGCCATCCATGATCGCCATGATCCAGAACAGCACGATGATGGTCAGGAACGGCAGCTGGCGACCCGCCATCTGGCCGATCTCGAAGGCGTCCAGGCCTGTCACCTGCCCCGCCACGATGATCGGAATGCCCATCGCACCGAACGCCACTGGCGCGGTGTTGACGATCAGGCACAGGCCGGCGGCATACAACGGCTTGAAGCCCAGCCCGACCAGCAGCGCGGCGGTGATCGCCACCGGCGCACCGAACCCGGCCGCACCCTCCAGGAAGGCACCGAAGGCGAAGCCGACCATCAGCATCTGCAGCCGCTGGTCTTCGGTGACCGACAGGATCGAGGCGCGGATGATGTCGAACTGGCCGGTCTTGACCGAGACCTTGTACAGGAACACCGCGCCGATGATGATCCAGGCAATCGGCCACAGGCCATAGACGAAGCCGAAGCCGGCCGCGCCCAGCGCCTGCGCCACCGGCATGCGATAGAACAGCAGGGCCACGCCAAGCGCGATGGCCACGGTGATGGTGCCGGCGATCCAGCCCTTCATGCGCAGCACTGCCAGGGCAACGAAGAAGAAGGCGATCGGCAGCAGCGCGATCAGGCTCGACAACCACAGGTTGCCAGCGGGGTCGTACACGTGTTGCCAGGGCTGCATGAGGGCTCTCGACAGGAACAGGAGGTTCCCCACCGCGTGGGGGCGTCGTGTCCGTCATTATTGGTCGTACCACTTTGACCGATGATCGGACCACAGGCGCGAATTGAACCGCCAATCCTGCGAAGAGCCTATTAGACCATAGGGCTATACGAAATTATTGGTCTTACCATTTACCGGCTTACAGCTTCTTCTCAACCCGTCGGATCAGTGCGAGCACCAGCACGCACAGCACGCTGACGCCGAGTGCGATCACGTACTTGCCGATGCCCACGGCAATACCGATGGCCGCCGCCATGATCAAAGAGCTGGCCGTGGTGAGCCCGCTGACCTGGTCCTCGCGGTTTCCACGCAGGATGGTGCCGGCGGCGACGAAACCGACGCAGGCCACCACCGCTTCGATCAAGCGCACCGGGTCGACCTGCAGCAGATCGCGGTAGCGCTCCTGCTGGAAGTGTTCGGCCACCGAGTCACCGAGGCCGACGATCAGCGCAGCGGCACCGGCAATCAGCATGTGCGTGCGCAGGCCGGCAGCGTGCTTGCCCATCTCGCGCTCGACGCCCAGCACGCCGCCAAAGACCATGGCGGCGGCCACGCGCAGCAGAATGGACATGTCCTGGGTGAGTTCCATAGGGGGGGCTCCGGTAGTTTCCCGGAGCGTTGCGCGGCGGCCGTGGGATGGGGGTGAAGGCGATGGCACGCCCTCTTCACCGCACGGATTCATCCACGCATGGCATGGATCTGGTGATGACCGCCATGCGTACCCCTGTTGCACACGGTTACTGCGCCAGATAGCCACCATCGATGGCGTAGTAGGCACCCGTCGCGAACGAGGCATCGTCGCTGGCCAGCCAGGCCACCAGCGCGGCCACTTCCTGCGGCGTTCCCAAGCGCTTGAGCGCATGCCGCCCTTCCAGCGTTGCACGCACCTTGGCGTCCATCTTTTCAAGCAATGGCGTGTTGATGAAGCCCGGGCCCACCGCATTGATGCGGATGCCATCGGCGGCGTGCTCCCATGCAGCCGTCTGGGTCAGGCCGACCACGCCGTGCTTGGCCGCCGCATAGGCGGTCGAGCCGGCATAACCCACCTGGCCCAGGATGGAGGCCATGTTGATGATGCTGCCGCCGCTGCCCACCGCACGCATCGCCTGGATCTGCGCCCGCTGGCACAGGAACACGCTGGTCAGGTTCACATCCACCACGCGTTTCCAGCCATCGATCGGGTAGTCGCCACTGCTTGCCGCTGGCCCGCCGATGCCCGCATTGTTCACCGCGATGTGCACGCCGCCCAGTTCCTTCACCGTGCGCTGCACCGCCGCTTCCACCGCCGCTTCGTCGGTCACATCCAGCGCGATTCCGATGGCCTCAGCGCCCTGGCTGCGCAGCACGGCTACTGTTGCATCCACCGCTTCCTGCTTCAGGTCCCAGACCGAAATACGCGCACCGGATGCAGCGAGCGTTTCCGCTACCGCCAGGCCGATACCGGAAACACCGCCGGTCACGATCGCGGTTTTTCCGTTGAGCTGGTAATCAATCATCTGTGGTCTCCATGTGTTGGGAATCGATGCGGACACAAACGTCCGACCTCACCGACACTACGCTCTTCTTCGTGACGAAAGCGCTGCATGGGGGATACTTGCGCGCATGCCCGGCAAAGAAACTCCCATGCGTACAGCCTGCGTTCCGCTTACTGCCGATGCCGAACGGCGGCTGGACACTGATTCCTGCCTGCCCGGCGACCTGTACGAGGTGATGCTCAGCGATTCCACGGTCGATCTTCTGTTCGACAGCGGGTTCTTCACCACCCTCAATACCCGTTTCGGTCTGCTCTTTGACCGCTACGAAGACGAATCGATCACCCGCACCGAGCAGTTGCAGTACGCACGCGCATTGCTGCGCGACCTTCAACTTGGCCGTAAATGCCAATCGATTGACCCGCTGGATATCGCATTCGGGCTGGCATTGGAGAAAATGACGGGGATCTATTTCTACCTCTGAAAGCGCAGGACCGATCCGCGCTGCAGGTGCACGATGGAACGTGCGGGCACATCGTCGCCGGCACCCGTCTTTTATTGTTGAGCGCCGAGCGATGTCCCGATATTTCACGTTTGCCGATTACCGCCGTTTTGGCCAGCGACACGGCTATGACTACCGTGCCGAGCCAAGCCACCTGCGCGAAGAACAGTGGGCCGGGCACGGCGACCTGCACGAACAGACCCTGCGCGGGGGCATGAGCCTGCTCGCATCGGATGTGCACAACCGCATCGCCTATACCGCCACAGCGCACGAAAGGCCCGGCCTGGTCATCCGCGTGATGCTGCAGGGCCAGGTCGACGTGCAGGTTCCCAACCGCAGTGATTTCAGCCTGCGCGCAGGCACCGCAGTGACCACCAGCCACCGCGACCATGTGGCGATGGTCGGCGTCCATCCGAGCAATACGCGCCTGCGTGGCATCAGCCTGTTGGTGCCCGCCGACCTGGATCCGGACGTGTTCCAGCAACCGCAGCTGCAACAGGCGTTGCGCGCGTCGCTGGAATGCCGCCATTGGGCCATCCCGCACGCGATGCTGCCGACCCTCGCGCAGTTGTTCGACAGCCCTTGGCAGGACGATCTGGATGCACTCTGGCGCGAAGGCGTGGCGCTGCAGCTGCTGACGGTGGGCCTGCAGGCCGATGATCTGCACGTTGAAGGCGCACGCATGCTGCGCAGCGGCCAGCGCAGCCGGCTCGAGCGTGTGCGGGCCTTCCTGCACGATGACCCCAGCCATGCGCACAGCCTGGTCGAGCTGGCCCAGTTGGCCTGCATGAGCCCCAGCGCGCTGCGCCGGCACTTCGTCCAGGAATATGGCTGCTCGGTATTCGACTACCTGCACGAACAGCGTATGCGTCATGCCGAGCAGGGCCTTCGCGAATCCGGCTGGAGCGTGGAGCGGGCCGCTGCAGAAACCGGCTATCGGCATCCCAGCAACTTCGCCGCGGCATTCCGCAAGCGCTTCGGGCTGGTGCCCAGCCGCTGGCGCACCGGGCCATCGAAGGTCGGCTGAAGCCATCTGCTCTGGTAGGTGTCGACCTTGGTCGACACGCTTTCGCGTCATCGCGGATGCCGGCCAGCGGCCGGCACTACCGGCATCGCGCAGCCCCGATCGACATGCTATGGCTCAGCTCTGGTAGGTGTCGACCTTGGTCGACACGCTTTCGCGTCATCGCAGACGCCGGGCATGGCCCGGCGCTACCAACATCGTGCGCCGCCCCGGGTAGCGCCGGGCCATGCCCGGCGTCACCCCCTCCGCCTCAATACACCGGCAGCTCGATGTAGCTGGCCTGCGCGGCGCTGTGCCACACCCGCTGCGTGGCCTTCTGGTAATCACCCGGCTTGGCCAGGTAGATGTTGGGCACGTAGGTCTGCGGGTTGCGGTCGTACAGCGGGAACAGGCTGGACTGCACCTGCACCATCACCCGGTGGCCCTTCTGGAAGGTGTGGTTGGCATTGGGCAGGTCGAAGCGGTACGGCAGCACCTGGTTGGCCGCCAGCGCCTTGGGATCGCTGAAGCTCTCGCGGTAACGGCCACGGAAGATCGCCAGTGACACCGGCAGCTCATAGCCGCCCATTTCCGGCGTCGATGCCTCCTGGTCGGGATAGACGTCGATCAGCTTCACCACCCAGTCGCTGTCGGTGCCACTGGTGGACGCCTGCAGGTTCACCACCGGCGCGCCACCGATGCGCAGCGGCGCGGTCAACGGCTCGGTGATGAAGGTCAGCACGTCAGGCCGGCCATCGACAAAGCGCTGGTCCTTGACCAGCCAGGTGGTCCACATGTCGCGGTCACCGAAGCGCACCGGCCGCGGTACGAACGGCACCGGCTTGGCCGGATCGGACACGTATTCCTCGAAGTCGCCCTCGCCCGTCGCCGGCGCCTGGAACGCCAGCTTGCCACCGGCACGCAGGTACAGCGGCTTGCTGTTTGCCGCGCACGCCTTCTCGCAGCTGCGCGGCCAGCCCTGCAGGCGGTCCCAATGGTTTTCACCGGTGTTGTAGACCAGCACCGGTGGCGTATCGGCCTTCGGCGCGCCGTCCACCAGGTACTGGTCGAAGAACGGCTTGAGCACGTCGCGGCGCAACTGCAGCGCGGTATCGCCATCGAATTTCAGCGCCCCGAGTTGGCTGCCGTCATAGTTCACCTGGCTGTGCCGCCACGGCCCCATCACCAGGTAGTTGTGGGTGTTGCCGGTATCGCGCCCTTCCATCGCCTGGTAGGCATGGTTGGCACCCCACATGTCTTCCTGGTCCCACAGGCCCTGCAGCCACATGGTCGGCACCTTCAGCGGCGTCTTCGCCATCACAGCATCCAGCGCCTGGCCCTGCCAGAACGCATCGTATGCCGGGTGCTGCACCAGCTTCTTCCACCAGGTCAGCTGGTCCACGCCGGTGAAGTGCGCATAGTCGCCGGCCGAGCCGATGCGCAGGAAAGTGCTGTAATCGTCGTAGCCCAGCGAAGGCAGCGGCGTGCCCTTGCCGCGCTTCTCGGTCTGCATCGCAAAGTAGTTGAAATTGACCTGACGGAAGGCGCCGTAGTTGAGCCAGTCGTCGCCCATCCAGCCATCGACCATCGGGCTCTGCGGCGCTGCCACCTTCAGTGCCGGGTGTGGATCGGTCAGCGCCATCACCACGGTAAAGCCTTCATACGACGAGCCGAGCATGCCGACCTTGCCATTGGTTTCCGGCACATGCTTGACCAGCCAATCGATGGTGTCCCACGCATCGGTGGAATGATCGACCTTGGTACCGTTCAGCGGCCCGCGCAGCGGCCGGGTCATCACGTAATCGCCCTCGGAACCGAACTTGCCACGGATGTCCTGGAACACGCGGATGTAGCCGCCATCGACGAACACTTCATCGCCCTGCGGCAGCAGATCGCGCATGCGCGGAGAATCACTGCGGCTGGCGCGGCCGGCGGCGTCGTACGGTGTGCGGGTCAACAGGATCGGCGCGTTGTGGGCGCCCTTGGGTACCACGATCACCGTATACAGCCTGGTGCCATCGCGCATCGGCACCATCACCACGCGCTTGTCGTAGTCGCGGCCCACATCGGGAGCGATGAAGGGTTTTCCGCTGATGTCCGGGGTCATCGGCGGCGTGTCGGCGGCCAGCACGGTGCTGGACAGGCTCAAGGCTACGGCAACAGCAACGGCACGCACACGCATGGACATCACCTCCCGGCAGGAAAGGCCCCAGCCTACTCCCGTAGCCCCCGGCAAAGCGCGTGCCTGCTTTGCATTCTGCGGCGTTTACAGGCAGGACTGATGGCACATGTGCGGGCTGCAGCCGCTGCGCTCGCCGGGCATGGCCCGGCGCTACCCGTTCGCGACCAACCACGGTAGCGCCTAGCCATGCCCGGCGGATCCATCACGCCATCGTTACCTCATGCAGCGCCAGCCAACGCCAGCGACCGTCTTCCTGCCGCAGCACCGCCAGCGATTCCCTCCACGTGGTTTCTCCCGCGCCTACGGCATGTCCCTCGCGGTAGCGCAGCACCGCCAGCGGCGACGGGGCGTCGACCGCCTGCACAGCCTCGATGGCGATCTGCAGCCCAGGTCGTGCACCGTGGCCGCCTGCGAACAACGCCTGTACTGCACTCCGGTCCAACCTGCGTCCGGCAATGCCGACCATGCTGAAGTCCGCGCAGAAGTGCATCATCAGATCGTCCAGCGCATCGGCCGCGACCTCTGCGCGGAACCAGGCCTGCAGCTTGTCATGCAGAAGGTGGATTTCGTGTTCGGCAGTCATGTCCATCAAGCAATCTCCGGAGTGGAAAGGGAATGCAGCTGCGACCGGCGCAGCAGCGCCAGCGGCAACAAGGTGAGTACGGCGGCCAGGCCCAGCGCCACGCCGGTGGCATGCGCCGGCCACCACTGCATGGCCAGGGCCAGCAGCAGGGCGATGGCCGCGGTACCCAGGCAGAAGCTGAGCTGGCGGTTGAGGTTCCACAGCGCACTGGCATCGCCCAGCGCCTCCGCGTCCACACCATGGAACGCCAGCGTCTGCGCGGTGCTGCTGCACAGGCTGCCTCCGGCGCCCATCAATGCGAACAGCATGGCGGCCAGCACAAACGACGGCTGTGATTGCAGCGCCATCAACAGCAGACCGCTGGCCTGCAGGACCATGCCCAGCCGCAGCACTGTGCCCGGCCCGAAGCGCGCCAGCAGTCGCCGGCTGCCGGTGATCGCCAGTGCCGAAGCCAGCGCCCACGGCAGCATCAGGGCGCCGATCTGCGCGGCGCTGTAACCAGCGTGGTTCAACTGCAGGGTACTGGCCAGCTGGCTGCCGATGAACACGCCCGGCACTGCCAGATACACCAGCATCGCCATGCGCAGGCCCCTGTGTGACAGCAGCGACCAGCGCAGCAGCGGCTGCGGCTGCCGGCGCGCATGGCGCAGATGGGCGATGGCCAGCACTGTCGCCAGCAGCAACAACCCTGCACCGGCAAAGCGATGGCCGGGCTCACCCAGCCAGGTCAGCGCCAGCAGCAACGCGCCCAGCGCAGACATCGCAGTGGTCAGCGCATAGCCCAGCAGGCGTGGCGCGCTGCGCCGGCCATCGGCTGGCATCCACGCCAGTACCAGGGCGATCGCCAGCACCGCCAGCGGCAGGCTTGCCCACAGCACGCCGCGCCAGGACAACCATTGCACCAGCAGGCCGCCAAGGGCCGGTGCCAGTGCCGGCACCAGCAACGCCACCAGCAGGATGCGCCGGGTCAGCGCACCGCGTTGTTCAGGCGTGCACTGCCGGTACGCCGCCGCCTGCGCCACCGGAATCAGCAGGCCACCGGCCAGCCCCTGCAGCAACCGCCAGCCCAGCAGCCAGCCAATGGACGGTGCGGCGCCGGCCAGGCCCGCGGCCACCGCGAACAGCAACAAGGCAACCAGCAGCAGGCGACGCTCACCGCAGCGCGCGGCCAGCCACGGTGCCAGCGGAATCACCACGCTCAGGCCCAGCATGTAGGCGGTGCCCACCCAGGCCAGGGTACCGACGTCCGCATGCAGCTCGGCCGCCAGCGCCGGATAGGCCACCGTGGCGATGAACATGTTGACCAGGTCCAGGGCGAACACCAGCAGGAAGATCGACTCATGGCGCAGGCGCGGGGAAGGCATCAGCAGGCTCCAGCAGCGAAGGCGCCAGCATGGCGGACCGGCGTTGTTGGAAAAACACGACGACAGCTGCAACACTGTCAAATCTGCTTTGACAATAAGCCACCATGGTCAGCCTCGATCGCTTCGATATCTTCCGCGCCGTGGTCGAGGCCGGCAGCCTGACTGCCGCCGCCGAGCGCCTGGGCCTGAGCCGTGCCGTTGTCAGCTTCAACCTGAAGCGGCTGGAGCAGGAGCTGGGGGTGACCCTGCTTTTGCGCAGTACCCGCCACCTGGCGCTGACCGAGGCCGGCGAACAGTTCCTGCAGCACTGCGTGCAGGCACTGGATGCCGCGCAGGCCGCGATCGATGCCGCACGCCGCGACCAGCATCAGCTGCAGGGCATGCTGCGCCTGACCACCACCCCGGAGTACGCGCAGCTGCGGCTGATTCCGGCACTGGAAGCCTTCCGCACGCAGCATCCAGCGCTGGTGCTGCATCTGTCGACGTCGCCCGCACCGGCCGACCTGATTCCCGAACGCTTCGACCTGGCGATCCGCCTTGGCCGCCTGCCGGACTCGGGACTGCATGCCAGCGAGCTGGAGCGGCATCCGTTGTGCGCAGTCGCCGCGCCGGCATTGCTGGCCCGCCTGCGGTCCGCTGAAGCGGCGGACGATCCGGCACAGTTGAGCACCCTGCCCCGCCTCGGCTATCCGCGCCTGGCCGATGTGCCGGTGGTCGCACCGGATGGCAGCGATGCCCTGTTCGCCACCAACCCGGGCAACGCAGTGGTACGCGTGGATGGGGCCAGCAGCCTGCGTGCGTTTGCCCTTGCCGGTGCAGGCGTCACCGTGCTGCCACGCTGGCTGATCGAAGACGATCTCGCCCACGACCGCCTGCGGCCCGTTCTGCGCCAGCACCGCTTTCCGCAGCAGAGCGTGTACGCGGTATACCCGCACAGCACGCAGCCATCGCCGAAGGTGCGGCAGCTGATCGATTTCCTGCGCGTGTGGTTTGGAACATGAAAAGGGGACGGAGGGGATTAAGTCGTTTGTGGCATAAACGACTTAATCCCCTCCGTCCCCTTTTTTCACGGCCCCTTGCGGGGCCGTGTCTTCAAGCATCAACAACCCGCCGTATCAGCGCAGCACCTGCTCCACCAGCTGCACGTCCACCGTCTGCAGCGGCTCGCTGGCGTTGCGCGACAGCTGCGCCTGGTAGGTGCCGCCCTCGATCTTCCACTGGCGGGCCTGTGCATCGTAATGGGCCAGGGTCTTCGGCTCGGCTTCGATGCGGATGCGGCGCTGCTCGCCCGGCTGCAGCTCGACCTTGTCGTAGCCGATCAGGCGGATCGGCGTGGTGCTGCCGGCCGGCAGCTTCAGGTACAGCTGGGCGACATCTGCACCCGCGCGCTTGCCGGTGTTGCGGATGTCGACGCTGGCGACCAGACGCGAGCCTTCCACGCTCACCTTCAGGTTTTCATAGGCGAACGAGGTGTAGGACAGGCCGTGGCCGAACGCGAAGGTCGGGGTCAGGCCCTTGGCTGCCATCCACTTGTAGCCGACGTTTGCACCTTCGATATCGAAATCGAACACATCGCCGAACGGCTTGGCCGGCTTGAAGCCGAGGCCATCGATGTGCGGGCGCGGCAGCTGCGATTCGTCCACCACCCAGGTCACCGGCAGGCGGCCGGACGGATTGGCCTGGCCGGTCAGCAGTGCGGCAATGCCTTCACCGCCACGGATGCCCGGGTACCAGGCCTGCAGCACCGCCGGTACCTGCGCCAGCCACGGCGTGCGCACCGGGCCATTGGTCTCCAGCACCAGTACGGTCTTCGGGTTGGCCTTGGCCACCGCCGAAATCAGCGCATCCTGGTTGTCCGGCAACTGCATGTCCGGCAGGTCCACCGATTCGGCGGCCCACTGGGTAGCAAACACGATGGCCACATCCGCCTGTGCGGCAGCCTTGGCCGCAGCGGCAGCATTGGTGCCGTCCACATAGGTGATGGTGGCATCCGGACGCGCGGCACGCAGCGATTCCAACGGCGAAGACGGGTGGAAGATCACCGGGCCCGGCCAGGTGGTCGGCAGCACGCCCGGCACCGCGTTGGTGCCCTTGGCAGTGACGCCCACCATCGACGAACCACCGCCACCGATCACGCCCTTGTCGGCATGGCCACCGATGATGACGATGCGCTTGGCGCTGTCGGCCAGCGGCAGCAGGCTGCCTTCATTGCGCAGCAGCACGCTGCCTTCTTCCACCGTGCGCTGGGCCACGGCGAAACCGGCCTCGGCGTCGACCTTCTGGTGCTGCGGCGGGTTGTCGAAGTTGCCGTGCAGGAACATCGTGCGCAGGATGCGCGCCACCATGTCGTTCAGGCGCACCTGCGGCACTACGCCGCCGTGCACGGCCAGACGCAGCGGCTCATCGAAGAACACCGCCGCATCGAACACTTCACCGGCCGACTGCTGGTCCAGCCCGGCCAGCGCCGCCTTCGAACCGCTGTGCACACCACCCCAGTCGGACATCACGAAACCGGGGAATTTCCACTCCTGCTTCAGCACCTGGTTCATCAGGTAGCCGTTCTCGCAGCCGTAGGTGCCATTGATCTTGTTGTAGGAACACATCGCAACGCCCGGACGACCGGCTTCCAGCGCGATCTCGAACGCCAGCAGGTCCGATTCGTGCATAGCCTGTTCGCCGATGCGCACGTCGTGGAAGTTGCGGCGGGTCTCCATGTCGTTCAGCGCGAAGTGCTTCATCGAGGAGATCACGTGCTGGCTCTGCACGCCCTGGATCAGCGCACCGACCATCGAACCGGCCAGCAGCGGGTCTTCACCGGCGTATTCGAAGTTGCGGCCGTTGCGCGGGTCACGCTGCAGGTTGACGCTGCCGGACAGCAGGATGTTGAAGCGCTGCTGCCAGGCTTCGCGGCCCATCGTTGCGCCGCCGGCAAAGGCAACACCCCGGTTCCAGGTGGACGCCGTGGACGGGCCCGACGGCATCGCCGTGGCGAAATCACCCGGGCGGATACCACCCGGATTGGTCACGCCCACGCCGGCGTCGGCCGACTGCTGCGACGGAATGCCCAGGCGCGCCACGCCCGGCACGAAACCGGCCGAACCCACCGCGCCTTCCGGCAGCTTGCCGCCATCCTTGCCCAGCCCGAAGTAGCTGTGCAGCATCTGGAACTTCTCGTCCTCGGTCATCGCCTTCAGCAGCAGCGCAGCGCGCGCATCAGCGGTGAGCGTGGTGTCCATCCACGGCTGCTCGCCGCCCTTGTCGGCGGCATAAGCCAGCGTCAACAGGGTCGCGCGCAGCGTGCTGCCTTCCACCTTGAACGGCGCACTGCTGGCAGCCTGGAAACCATCGCTGAAATAGCTGGCATCGGCTTCCAGGGCCACGCGTGCCGGGTCGAAGCCGGCGGCCTTGGCCGATTCACCGGCCACCGCACCGAGCAGCACCGCCGGCGCGCCGAGCCGCGAACGCGACACCAACGCCGGCAACTGCGTGGCTCCAGCGCCAGCGTCGGTATAGACCGCCACCGCATGGCGGCCGTCATCCAGACGCAGATAGTTCAGGCCCGGCTGGTCCGGGCCGGATTCGGCGGCGATCGGCAGCCTGGTCAACACGGCCTGGCCCTGCTGGGTCTGGCCATCGTCCTTGCCGGCGGCGATGAAGCGGTACTGGTAGCCCAGGCCATCGGCCAGCAGCTGCAGCGGGTCGACCTGGCCGATGCCGCGCTGTACCTGGCGAACGCTGACCGCGTCCACCTGCAGGGTCTTCAACTGGGCAGCCAGGGCCGGCATCGCGTCCGCTGTCGGCGCCTGCTCCAGGGTCAGCACGGTGAAGGCGGCGGAGTCGGCCCAGGCCGGGGTGGCCAGTACGGCAGACAGGGCCAGGGACAGGGCGAGCGGCTTTGTAAACGTTTTCATCGGCGGGCGTAATTCCGTTGCCAAGGCAATCGGTCCAGGGAAAGTGCCGCCGAAGGGTGCAGCGTCATGCCGCGTATGCGTTGCCGGGCAACGCCTTGCAGGCCAGAGGACGGGCCGGTCTGCGCGCGGGACCCTCCTCCCGTGCGTGACAACCTGCCTGTCCGGGCCGCGCAGGGCGACCCATCATGTGAAGAGTGTGCGAGGGCGTTCATCGCTGTCAACAGGACCTAAGTCACAGGCGCCACCTGCACGATGGTTATCAGCCCATCACCGGCGGTCATCAGCGGGCCGCGCGAGGCTGCCGATAATGGATCTCCCCGGCGACGAATCGAGCCCATGACCGTACATCGCGACTTCGACCATCTCTGGCGCGACCGCTGTGACACCTCCAGCCAGCGCAGCCCGCGCGTGCTGATCCGGGTATTCGTCGCCCCCGGCGAGCTGGAACGCAGCGTGGCCTTCTACGAGCAGCTGCAGGGTGTGGTCGCCGATGCCGGCTTTCCGTTTCCCGAGGCGGGCCTGCGGCTGGCGATGGTCGGTGCGTTCCTGCTGATCGAAGGCTGCGACGAGGCACTGGCGCCCTTCACTTCGACAACGGGCACGTTGCTGGTCGACGACGTTCGGCCGTATCACGACAAGCTGGTGGCCGCTGGCGCCGAGATCATCTTCCCGCTGCAGGTAGTGCCCACCGGTGCGGCGTTCAATGCGGTGCATCCCGATGGCACCGTCGTCGAGTACGTGCACCATCGGCCGGACCCGCAGGGGCGCTGAGGTGGCGCGCCCCACCTCAGTAGATCCACGCCATGCGTGGATGCCTTGCACCCGGAGACATGCGGCACCATGACCGCCATCCACGCATGGCGTGGATCTACAATGCGACCATGCCCCACAACGCTCTACCCTGGAATGGCACCCTGCTGCTGGATGCACACGTTGCCGTGCTGCAGGGCCACGCCGGTGACAGCGCTGCGCATGCGCACTACGCCCATCAACTGCTGCTGAGCGAAGGCGCGCCCTGGCAGATCGAGATCGATGGCGCGCGGCAGCAGGGCCAGCGGTTATGGCTGACCTCCTTCCAGCCACACGCGATCCTGTCGGCTCCCACTGACGGCTGCACGGTGTTCCTCGAACCGGCGCATGCCGACCTCGATCAGATCCAGCAGCACCTTCAGTCGTTGCCAGGCAATGCCGCGCAGCTGCACGAATGGCTGCCACGGCTGAGCCGACCGCAGCCCCTGGACCGTCGCGTGCAGGCGGCGCTGGCCCGCATCACCCAGCACCTGCCCGGCCCGGTGCCGGCCGCCGATATCGCCGAGGCCGCGCATCTGTCGACCAGCCAGCTGCATCGGCGCTTCCAGTCCGACTTGGCCGTGACCCTGCGCGGCTGGGTGCTGTGGCAACGGCTGCGCAGCGCACTGGCGCATCATCTGCGCGGGCACAGCCTGACCGACAGCGCGCATGCCGCCGGTTTCGCCGACCTGCCCCACCTCTCGCGCAGCCTGCGCCGCATGTTCGGCATCGGCGCCGCGCAACTGCAGGGCCTGCAGCTGCACGCGGCCTGACGCACCGGTCAACCGCGCCTGCGCAGCCCCTCCGGCAGCTCCGGCACATCGCCATGCGGCAGCTCGCGGAAGGGCGCCAGCAGTTGTGCGGAATACGCCTGCGGATAGTCCGGCTGGCTGCCAATACCCAGATCACGCTGCCCCAGCCGATAGCCCGGCGCATCGAACGCCGTTCCCAGCAGTTGGTCCCACACGGTCAGGAACAAACCGAAATTGACGTCGCCCGCAGTGCCATAGCGGATGTGGTGGAAACGATGCAGCGGCGCCCATGCCATCACCCTGCCCAGCACACTCGGGCGCATGTCCACGTTGGAATGCTGCAGCAGCAACTGGATCGCAATGGCAAACGCCAACACTGCGGCCACCGGCATCGGCATTCCCAGCAACAGCAGCGGCAATACGCCACCCACTGCTTCGGCGGCCTGGTGCAGCGGGTGTTTCATCAATCCATTGAAACCGTACATGCGGGTCACGCTGTGATGCACCGCATGCAGCCGCCACAACCAGCCGATGCGATGGCTGGCGTAGTGGACCAGGGTGATGCCAAGGTCAGCCGCGATGATCGCCACCAGCACCTGCAGCGCGAATGGCCACTGCATCGGCCAGATGTGCCAGGGCACGATCGCCGCCAGCAGCGGCACCGTGGCGATCGACAGCAGGTTCAGGCTTTCATTGACCAGCGCATGCAGCGTGTCACGCACACGGTCGCCATGGTCGTGGTTGAACGCCGGGTCGTAGGGCCACATCCGCTCGGCAGCGAACGAGACTGCGATGGCGACAGCCAGCAAGGCAAGCAGCCACAACGGGTCACCGTGATGGTGACCGACCCATACGATGGCGGCAGTGACAAAACCCAGCAGGAACAAGGGGGCATACAGGCGGAGCATCCAGTGCTTCATGGGCAACCCGGGAAGTGAGGGGCCTGCATGTTGGCGGGGCGTACAGACGGTCGGCTTGAACAAACGGCGCAACACCTCGCGTCGTCCATCCACGCATGGCGTGGATCTACAATGGCGGCCTCATCGCGGCCGGGACCGGCATGGACTCCTTCACCTTGATGCGTGCCTTCCGCCGCATCGTCGAACGCGGCAGCCTGGCCCGCGCCGCCGAAGACCTGGGCCTGTCGCCAGCAGGGCTGAGCAAGCAGCTGCGCACGCTGGAAACGCACCTGGGCGTGGTGCTGCTGCAGCGGACCACCCGCCGCATGAGCCTGACCGAAACCGGCCATGCCTATTACCGCGAATGCTGCCGCCTGCTCGATGAGCTGGACGCCCTGGAGCGCGGCATCGCCCAGCAGCGCGGTGAAGTGAGCGGACGCCTGCGCGTCAATGCACCGCAGTCGTTCGCGCTGAGCACGCTGTCGCCGCTGCTGCCACGTTTCCTGCAGCAGCATCCGCAGCTTGCGCTCGACCTGGTGATGGAAGACCGGCTGCTCGATGCGGTCGGCGAAGGCTTCGATGTCTCCCTGCGCATCCGCGCCGAGCTGGAAGATTCGCGGCTGGTCGCACGCCGCCTGGCGTCGCTGCAGCAGGTGCTGTGCGCGGCGCCGTCCTATCTGCAGCACCATCCGGCACCGCAGGTGGTGGAGGAACTGCAGGCCCACAGCGTGCTCGGCTACAGCCTGTCCGATTCACCCGGCAGCTGGCCGCTGCTCGGCCCCGATGGCCAGGTCACGGTGACCCTGCCGACACGGGTCACCGCCAACAACAGCCTGTTGCTGCGTGACCTGCTGGTCGCCGGCGTCGGTATCGGTGCGCTGCCCTCGTTCCTGGCCGCACCGGCACTGGCCAGCGGCGAGCTGCAGCAGGTGCTGCCCGACCATCGCTATCCACCGCGGTTCGTCTACGCGGTCTACCCCACCGCGCGCCACCTGCAACCGAAGGTACGCGCCTTCATCGATTTCCTGCACGCCGAGCTTCCCGCCTGCGCCGGCCTGGATTCGTAACCGCCAGCGAAAACTGAGCTGCCCGCCGCGTGCTGTTTCGGCCCGGCGGCGCTGCCTACTCTGCCGCCTCCCCTCTCACGGACGGCAGGCCGATGATCGCCTCTCCTTCACTGACCACCACTGCACCGGTGGTCGATTTCTTCCATGACGTGGTCTGCGGTTGGTGCTTCGTGCTGGCCCCGCGCCTGCAGCAGGTCTCGGCCGAACTCGGCATCCAGGTCCGCCACCGCAGCTTCGTGCTGCAGGACTCGCGCGAACAGATGATCGAGGTGTTCGGCTCGATGCCGCGCGCCAAGGCCATCATCCTGCGTCACTGGGCCGACTGCGCCGCGCATGAAGACAGCGCGCGCATCGACATCGAAGGCATGCGTGCCCAGGACTTCGAGTACCCCTCCGGCTGGCTCGGCGCGCTGGCCTGCCAGGCCGCCGGCATGCTCGGCGGCAACGACGCGCACGGCTCGATGTTCGATGCCGTGCAGTGGGCACACCTGCACCAGCACCGCAACATCGGCAATGCCGAAGTGCTGCTGGACATCGCCGAACACCTGGGTCATCGGCGTGGCGTCTTCGCCGACCGGATGCGCAGCGATGAGGTGCGCCAGCGCGTGCAGGCCGACCGCGCTGAAGCTGCCGCGCTCGGCATCCGCTCCATTCCCACCGTCATCACCGGCCACGGTCTGCGCCTGCAGACCCTGCCGCTGCCGCAACTGCGCCAGGCCCTGGCGCCGCTGGTCGCGGCCTGAGCCGCACCGTTTCCCCACCCTGCAAGGAGATTTCCCATGACCCCACGTACCCTGGGCACCGCCCTGGCCCTGCTGCTGGCCGGCGCCGCCGTCAGCATTCCCGTATCCGCACACGAACGCGTTCCTTCCGGCCAGCAGGTCGGCACCAGCCCCTGGGGGCCGAAGGACGAGATCGGCCGCCTCAACCTGATCACCGAGGCCTCGCGCGCGGCGATCCTGTCGCGGGTCAGCGGCGGCAAGGCCTACGATCTGGCTACCGAGTACTACGTCGGCATGCCCAGCTGGCAGGATGCCGGCGACCCGCACTACCAGTTCTGGATGACCCACACCCCGCGCGGCACAGTGATGGACGACCCGATGGGCGTGGGCGAGACGATGAACCTCACCCGCAGCTACACCGGTACCGCGTTCTCGATGTACAGCCACACCGGTACCCACATCGATGCGCTGAACCACTTCGGCATCCATGGAAAGATCTGGAATGGCTTCGAGGCCGACAAGCACCTCGGCGACCGCGGCTGGAACGTCACCGGCATCGAGAAGTTCCCGCCGCTGATCGCCCGTGGCGTGCTGATCGACGTGGCCGGCGCCAAGGGCATGGACATGCTGCCGGACAGCTACCGCGTCACCCGCCAGGACCTGAAGGATGCGCTGGCGCGCCAGCACGTGCAGTTGCAGCAGGGCGACATCGTGCTGATCCGCACCGGTCGCATGCGCCTGTTCGAACAGCCCAGGGCCTACATGGCCAACCCGCCGGGCATGGGCCTGGATGCGGCGCGTTTCCTGGTCGAGGACAGCGGCGCGATGATCGTCGGCGCCGACAACCTCAGCTTCGAGACCTTCCCTTCCGAAGTGTCGGACGACTACGTGCCGCTGCACACCTACCTGCTGGCGCAGCAGGGCGCGCCGATCATCGAACTGGTGGCGCTGGATGAACTGGCCCGCGACAAGGTCTACGAGTTCGCCTTCATCGGTGGCCCGCTGAAGATCCGCGGTGGCGACGCCGCCCCGCTGCGCCCGGTGGCCCTGCCGGTCCGCCCGTGACCCGATAGCGCCGGGCCAGGATCCGGCGGTGCCGACCTTGGTCGGTACCGCATTTCCCCCATCCACGCATGGCGTGGATCTACTGTGGCCAGGCCCCCATTCCCCAGTAGATCCACGCCATGCGTGGATGCCTTACCTCCTTCAGCAAGCTGAAACCTCACCCCCCGATTTCATTAGTAATATTACTCACAAGCCGAGTAGCATGTCCGGTCTCAGCCCCTGATACCGGCCTGTCGATACTCGTTCCATGCCTGCCGTTTCCGCCCACTCCTGTCGCTTCCTGCCAGCCCGGCGCCTCTCTCAGAGGACCGGCTGATGGGCGCCGTCGTCGCCCTCGACCGCCTGCTGGACGGCCGCCAGGTCTGGCGCGGGCCGGCACGCCAGGGCCAGGCCAGCGACCATCTGGCCAGTGGCCACCCGGCGCTGGACGCGCGCCTGCCCGGCGGTGGCTGGCCGGCCAGCGGGCTGTGCGAAGTGCTGCAGGCCGCTCCCGGGGTCGGCGAACTGGCCCTGGTCTGGCCGGCGCTGGCGAAACTGAGCCAGCGCGAACGGCCGATCGTGCTGGTCGCCCCGCCCTACCGCCCGCATGCCCCGGCATGGGCCGCCGCCGGGCTCGACCTGGCCCAGCTGCAGATCATCCACGCCGCACCGAAGCAGGCCCTGTGGGCGACCGAGCAGTGCCTGCGCTCTGCTGCCTGCGCCGCCGTGCTGTGCTGGCCGCAGCAGGCCGACGATCGCGCCCTGCGTCGCCTGCAGGTTGCTGCCGACAGCGGCCAGTGCCTGGGTTTCGTGTTCCGCGAGGCCCGCGCCGCCCGCAACCCCTCCCCGGCCAGCCTGCGCCTGCAGCTCGACCACGGCCAGGTGCGGGTGTTGAAGTGCCGCGGCGGGCTGCCACCGGCGCAGCCGTTGCCGCTGGCCATCGCCCACTGAGGCCGCGCCATGCACTGGGCCTGCCTGTTGTTGCCGCAGCTGGCGCTGGACAGCGTGCTGCGCCTGCAGCCCGATCCGCAGCGGCCGCTGGTGCTGCTGCAGGGGTCGGCGCAGCGTCGTGTGCTGCGTGCGGTCAGCCCTGCCGCGCGGGCAGCGGGGCTGCGCCCGGGCATGCTGCTGTCGGCCGCGCAGGTGCTGGTGCAGGACCTGCAGCTGCACGACTACGATCCCAGCGCCGAACAGCACACCCGGCAGTTGCTGGCCAGCTGGCTGTATGCCACCAGTTCGCTGGTCAGCCTCGATTTTCCGCATGCGCTGGTGCTGGAGATCGGTGCCAGCCGTGCCCTGTTCGGCGATTGGCTGACGATCGAACAACGCCTGCGCCACGGCCTGCACGAACTGGGCTTCCGCCATCGCCTGGTCGCCGCCCCCAACCCGCATGCCGCGCGCGTGCTGGCCAATGTGCACGATGGCCTTGGCATCGATGCGCAGCAACTGCCCGCCGCACTGGCGCAGCTGCCACTGGCACGTAGTGGCCTGCCCGTTGATGCGGTGACCGTACTGGCACGCTCCGGCCTGCGCACGCTGGGCGCGGCCTTCGATCTGCCACGCGAAAGCCTGGCCCGCCGCTTCGCCCCCGAGGTGCTGCAGCAGCTGGATGCCGTGCGCGGCCTGGGCAGCGCGCCGTTGCGCTATTACCAGCCGCCGGACCGGTTCGATGCGCGCATCGAATTCGAATACGAGATCGAATCCAGCCAGGCCCTGCTGTTCCCGCTGCGGCGCCTGCTGCTGGACCTGGCCGCGTTCCTGTGTTCGCGCGATGGCGGCGTGCAGCGTTTCGACCTCCATTTCGAACACGACCTGCTGCCGGCCAGCGTACTGACCATCGGCCTGCTGGCCCCCGAACGTGATGCGGCGCTGCTGTTCGAGATCGCGCGCAACCGCATGGAAGCCTTCGCCCTGCCCGCCGGCAGCCGTGCGTTGCGCCTGCAGGCCGAGCAGCTGCCGCCGTTCGTGCCGGCCGCACGCGATCTGTTCGACACGCGCCCGGCGCAGGCAATGCCATGGACGCAGCTGCGCGAGCGCCTGCGTGCCCGCCTTGGCGATGACGCCGTGCAGCCACTGGCCGTGCAGGCCGACCACCGCCCTGAACGTGCCAGCGGCACCCAACCGCCGGCCAAGCCACCTGCCTGGTGGCCGCTGCGCCCCGGCTGGCTGCTGGATACGCCGCAGCCGCTGCGCGATCCGCGCCTGCGTATCGTCGCCGGGCCGGAGCGGATCGAATCGGGCTGGTGGGACCAGGCTGATGCGCGCCGCGACTATTACGTGGTGGAAACCGCGCAGGGCCAGCGTGGTTGGGCCTTCCGCACGCGCAATGATCCGCATGCACCGTGGATGCTGCACGGCTGGTTCGGCTGATCCCCATGCACACCGACCTGCCCGGGTACGCCGAGCTGCATTGCCTGTCGGCCTTCAGTTTCCAGCGTGGCGCCTCCATCGCCGAGGAGCTGTTCGCACGCGCTGCCGGACAGGGCTATCGCGCACTGGCGATCACCGACGAATGCTCGTTGGCCGGCATCGTGCGTGCCTGGCAGGCGGCGAAGACACACGGCGTGGCACTGATCGTCGGCGCCGAATTCCAGGTCGAGGACGGGCCGAAACTGGCCCTGCTGTGCACCGACCAGGCGGCCTATGCCGGGCTGTGCCAGCTGATCACCACCTGCCGTCGGCGGGCGGCCAAGGGCGAATACCGCTGCCTGCGCGAGGATCTGCATGAGCTCCCCGAGGGCCTGCTGTGCCTGTGGCTGGACCGGCAACCGGCGGCCACCGAACTGGAACTGCTGCGCCGTTGTTTTCCGCAGCGCCTGTGGCTGGCGGTGGAGCTGCATCACGAACACGACGACACGCGCCGGCTGCAGCAGTTGCAGGCTTTCGGCGAACGCCACCAGCTGCCACTGGTCGCCAGTGGTGACGTGCACATGCACGTGCGCCGGCGCCGCGCCCTGCAGGACACGCTGACTGCGATCCGCCACCGCTGCAGCGTGGCCGAGGCCGGCTGGCGGCTGTTTGCCAATGGCGAGCGCCATCTGCGCCCACGCACCGCACTGGCCCAGCTGTATCCACCCGAACTGCTGGCTGAAACCCTGCGCATCGCCGAACGCTGCCACTTCACCCTGGACCAGCTGAAATACACCTACCCGCGCGAACTGGTACCCGAAGGCCACGACCCGGACAGCTGGCTGCGCGTGCTGGTCGAGCGCGGCATTCCGTGGCGTTGGAAGAAGGGCATCGAGCCAGCCCAGCGCAAGCAGATCGAGCACGAACTGGCGCTGATCAAGCAGAAGCAGTACGCCTCCTATTTCCTCACCGTGCAGGACATCGTGCGCTTTGCCCGCAGCCAGGACATCCTCTGCCAGGGCCGTGGCTCGGCTGCCAATTCGGCGGTGTGTTTCGTGCTGGGCGTGACCGAGATCGACCCGGCGCGCAGCAACCTGCTGTTCGAGCGCTTCATTTCCGCAGAGCGTGATGAACCACCGGACATCGACATCGACTTCGAGCACGAGCGCCGCGAGGAAGTGCTGCAGTACGTGTTCAACCGCTATGGCCGCGAGCGTGCCGCGTTGACTGCGGTGGCGATCAGCTACCGTGGGCGCAGCGCGATCCGCGATGTCGCCCGTGCGCTGGGCCTGCCGATGGACCAGGTCAACGAGCTGGGTGCGGCAATGGATCATTGGGGCGGCAACATCCCACTGCCGGAAACCCTGCGCGAGCGCGGCTTCGATCCGGAAACACCGTTGATGCGACGGCTGCTGGCATTGACCGCCGAGCTGATCGATTTCCCGCGCCACCTGTCGCAGCATCCGGGTGGCTTCGTGATTTCCGAACACCCGCTGTCGACGCTGGTGCCGGTGGAGAACGCGGCGATGGCCGACCGCACCGTCATCCAGTGGGACAAGGACGACCTGGACGCCACCGGCCTGATGAAGGTCGACTGCCTGGCACTGGGCATGCTCACCGCCATCCGCAAATGCCTGGCGATGCTGCAGCAGCACGGCCTGCACAGCGGGCGCATGGATGCGATCCCCGATGAAGACGGCCCGACCTACGACATGATCTGCGCCGCCGACACCATCGGCGTGTTCCAGATCGAATCGCGCGCACAGATGGCGATGCTGCCGCGCATGCAGCCACGCGAGTTCTATGATCTGGTGATCGAAGTAGCAATCGTGCGCCCCGGCCCGATCCAGGGCGACATGGTCCATCCTTACCTTGAGCGGCGGCGGATCCTGCGCGAACAAGGCCCGGATGCGTTGAACGACCCGGACAACCCGCTGTATCCAGCGCGACTGGAACGCGTGTTCGCGCGCACTCTGGGCGTGCCCTTGTTCCAGGAACAGGTGATGCAGCTGGCGGTGGATGCGGCCAACTACACCGCCGGTGAAGCCGATGCCCTGCGCCGTTCGATGGCCGCCTGGAAGCGTCGTGGCGGCCTGGAGCCTCATCGCGAAAAGCTGCTGACCGGCATGCTGAAAAATGGTTTCAGCCTTGAATACGGCGAGCACCTGTTCGAGCAGATCAAGGGTTTCGGCGATTACGGATTTCCCGAAAGCCACGCCGCCAGCTTCGCCCTGCTCACCTATGCCAGCTGCTGGCTGAAGTGCCATCATCCGGCCGCGTTCGCCGCCAGCCTGATCAACAGCCAACCGCTGGGCTTCTACAGCCCCGACCAGCTGCTGCAGGATGCGCGCCGGCATGGCATCACCGTACTGCCGGTGGACGTGCGCCACAGTGATTGGGACTGCACGCTGGACTTCAGCAAAGGCGCGGCGGCAATCCGCCTCGGCCTGCGCCTGGTCGATGGCTGCAGCGAACCGGCCGCGCAGGCCATCATGCGCGAACGCGCGCGGCGCCCATTCGACGATGTCGGCGATCTCTGCCAGCGCACCGCACTGGATCGCCGCCAGCAGGGCCTGCTTGCCGATGCCGGCGCCCTGCGCGGTCTCAGCGGCCATCGCCACCGTGCACGCTGGGATATTTCCGGCGTGGAGAACCGCCTGCCGTTGTTCGACCAGGCCCGCGCCACCGCCGAAGCACGCGTGGCCCTGCCCCTGCCCAGCGCCTGGGAAGACATGCAGGCCGATTACCGCAGCACCGGCACCACCCTCGGCCGCCATCCGATGTCATTCCTGCGCGCGCAGCTGCGAACCCGTGGCTGCCTGGATGCCGTGCAGCTGGCCAACCACGGCCATGGCCGGCGCGTACGCATCGCCGGCCTGGTACGCATGCGCCAGCGCCCGCAGACCGCCAGCGGCGTCACCTTCCTTACCCTGGAAGATGAAACCGGCATGGTCAACGCCGTGGTCTGGCGACATCTGGCCGACCGCCAGCACCACATCCTGGTAGACACGCAGCTGATGCAGATCGATGGCCGACTGGAACGCGTGGATGGCGTGCAGCATGTGATCGTGCAGCGCATGCACTGCCTGGACGAACTGCTGCAGGGACTGCGCAGCCACAGCCGCGACTTCCATTGACGATACACATCGTCACACAACGAACTGGCCACGATCGACCGGATTCCGCTATCGTCGGCCACGTCCAAGGAAGGAATACACAATGGCTCGTGCCCTGACCCTGACCACCCTGGTGGTCGCCACACTCGCGTTGCTCGTTTCCGGCTGGACCGCCTGGAACCTGCATCGCAGCCAGTCACCGCAACGCGTGATCGAAGCGCGCGGCCTGATCATCCACGATGCCAGTGGCCAGCCACGGGTGATCCTCGGTGCACCGGTCCCCGATCCCCTCAGCCAGGGCCGCCCGCAGGGGCCGCGTGCCACCGCCTTGTCCGGCGTGATCCTGCTCGGCCCCGATGGTTCCGAGCGCGGTGGCTATGGCACCAGCGACCGGGGTGGCGAAGCGATGCTGACCCTTGACGATGCCACCGGCACCACCGAAGTCTTCAAAGTGGTCGCCAACCCGGACCGCGGTGCCAGCCTGATGGTCAAGCACCAGAACAACACCGGCGCCATGCTGAGTTCCTGGCAGGGCAAGCCGGAACTGGTGTTCCTCGACGACAGCGGCCAGTCCTACTACGTGCGCCCCGGCGCCAGCGCCGCGCCCTGAGCACGCTCAGCGCATCACCGCCGCCAGGTCATCAGCCAATCGCCGTTGCTGCGGCGGGCCGAGTGCCGCACAGGTGATGCGCAGCCCATGCGCCGGTGCAGACACGGCAAAGACTTCACCCCCGCGCACATGCCAGCCACGCGCGGCCAGCGCCAGCACCTGTGGCGTGCTGTCGGCCGGCAGTGGCAGCCACAGATTCAAACCTTCCATCGGCATGGGTGTCGGCAGCCCACGCGCCTGCAGCAGCGCCTGCAGAGCCTGCAGCCGTTGCTGGTAGCGTTCACCGGCCGCAGCGACCTTCGCTCGTTGCTGCGCCGACTCCAGCACCGCACTGACCGCATCCTGCAACAGATGGCTGACCCAGCCGGTGCCCGCCGCCAAGCGCAGGCGAAGGCGTGCCGCGGTCTGCCCATCACAGGCCAACCAGGCCACGCGCAGGTCCGGGCCCAATGCCTTGGACAACGAACGCAGCAGCGCCCAACGCCGACCGTCCATCGGCAGCACCGAGTGATAGCTCTGTTGCGAGAGCAGCGCGTAGTGATCGTCGATCAGCACCGCGACCTGCGGATAGCCGGCCAGCAACTGGCGCAGCGCACGCGCACGCTTCGCATCCAGGCTGGCACCGGTGGGATTGTGTGCGCGCGGGGTCAGCAGCACCGCACGTGCACCCGCATCCAACGCCTGCCGCAGTGATTCCACCTGCATGCCGTGCGCATCCACCGCCACCGGCAACGGCGCGTGCCCGGCCGCACCGAGGACATTGAGGCTGCCCAGGAAACAGGGATCCTCCACTGCAATGCGGTCCCCCGGCAGCAGCCACGCCGACAACAGGCGCTCGATGCCATCGACCGCGCCATGGGTCAGTTCCAGCGCATAGCCCGGCGGGCAATCGGCATCCAGCGAGGCCCGTGCCAGGTGCTGCATGCGTGGATCGACCGTCTCCACCCCATACAGGCGCGAGGCCGTGGCAGCTACGCGCAGGCTGGGCAGGCAGCGCGGATCCGGATTACCACCGGCCAGATCATGCAGGGCCAGCCCTGGCGCACTGCCCTCGCGTGCCATCGTCGCCGGCAGGCCGCGCACCACGGTGCCGCGACGCCCCGCCGTACTGGCCAGGCCCGCCGCATCCAGCCGCTTGTAGGCGGCGGCCACGGTATTGCGGTTGACCCCCAGCTGATCGGCCAGGTCCCGCACCGGCGGCAGCACGCTGCCCGCCGCCAGATGGCCACTGCCGATGCCCTCGCGGATGCTGTCGAAGATCGCTTCGGCGCTGCTCCCGGTGATTTTCATTTTGTCCTATGCCAAACTATCTCTTGTCCTGTGCCAGTGTATCCCACCCTGGCCACCCCGCACCGGAGGTGCCCCATGTCCCTCGCCCCCGCCGACTGGCCCGTCGCCCAGTCCGTCGAACAGATCGCCGCCAACCTGGCCACCGTGCGCCAGCGCATCGCCAGCGCCTGTGCCCGCGCCGGACGTGATCCGGCCAGCGTGCGCCTGCTGCCGGTCAGCAAGACCGTCGATGAAGCGCGCATCCGCATGGCCGTAGCCGCCGGTTGCCACGAACTGGGCGAAAACAAGGTGCAGGAGGCGCAGCGCAAGGCCGAGGCCATGGCCGACCTTGGCGTGCACTGGTCGGTCATCGGCCACCTGCAGACCAACAAGGCCCGCTACGTCGCACGCTTCGCCAGCGAGTTCCAGGCGCTGGACAGCCTGCGCGTGGCCGAGGCGCTGCAGCAGCGGCTGCTGCTGGAGGACCGCACGCTGGATGTGTTCGTACAGGTCAACACTTCGGCCGAGCCCAGCAAATACGGCCTGGAGCCGGCCGCGGTGGCCGACTTCGTGCAGCAGCTGCCCGCCTTCGACCGCCTGCGCGTGCGTGGCCTGATGACCCTGGCCATCTTCACCCCCGAAGTGGAACGGGTACGCGCCTGCTTCGTGCGCCTGCGCGAGCTGCGCGACCAGCTGCAGCAGACGGCGCCGGCTGGACTCGACCTGTCGCAGCTGTCGATGGGCATGTCCGGTGATTTTGAAGTCGCCATCGAGGAAGGCGCCACCGTCGTCCGTGTCGGCCAAGCGATCTTCGGTGCACGCTCCACGCCCGACAGCTTCTACTGGCCCACCCCGGGAGCACCCGCATGAAGCGCGCCGTTGCCCTGCAGCACGTAGCGTTTGAAGATCTTGGCACCCTGCACCCGCTGCTGCTCGCGCAAGGGTGGCAGGTGCAGGTCCTGCAGGCAGGCGTGGATGCACTCGATGCCGCCGAAGATGCCGATCTGCTGGTGGTACTGGGTGGCCCGATCAGCGTCAACGATGGAGCTGCCTATCCGTTCCTCGCCGACGGCATCGCGCTGCTGCAGCGTCGCCTGCAGCAGCAGCGACCGACGCTCGGCATCTGTCTCGGCGCCCAGTTGATGGCGCGCGCACTGCACGCCGACGTCGCCCCCACCGGTGGCAAGGAAATTGGTTTCGCACCGCTGCTGCTCACCGACGAAGGCCAGCGCTCGCCACTGCAGGCATTGCAGGGCATCCCGGTGCTGCACTGGCATGGCGAAGCCTTCGAACTGCCGGTCGGCGCACGCCGCCTCGCCAGCACGCCCGCCTGTCGCCACCAGGCCTTCGCCATCGGCCACCACGCCCTCGCCCTGCAATGCCATCCCGAACTGGACGCGCGCCAGTTCGAGCGCTGGCTGATCGGCCATGCGCTGGAACTGGCCGCGGCCGGCATCGATCCCATCGACCTGCGCGCGCAGGCCCGTCGCTATGGCGGGCCGCTGGCAGCCGCGGCGACCGCGATGTTCCATCAGTGGCTGCACGACCTGCCGGAGACCCGCCCATGCACTACCGCCTGACCATCCAGCACAACGGCATCCATTGGGGCCATGTCGACTGCGACGGTCCCAACGCGCTGCAACGCATCGATGCCATCGCCGCGCGCCTGCCCGCCGCCGAAGGCTTCACCCTGCAACGGCAGAAGGGCATCGGCGAGGAGCGCATCCTCTCCAGCACCGCCGATGGCCTGCGCGTGCTGGCCGCGCAGATCCAGTACCGCGATCTCTGACCATCGCGCCGGGTGCCGGCCAGCGGTCGGCACTACCCGGCTACCCACTCCCGTGCGAAGCTTCACGCATGTTGAAACTGTCACGCGGCACCATCGACGGCCTGCGCATTGCCCCACGCTGGCCCGCGTCACAGGTCATCGTCGAGGCCGAGGTTCTGCAACGCCTGCTCGATGCGCAGGCACGGCTGCCGTCCACCCTGCGCCTGCTGGTCACCCGCGGCTTCGAATGCAGCCAGGGACAGCTGGGCGGCTTCCGGCGCGTGGTCCGGCGGCTGGGCATCGCCATGTTCCGCTGCTGCTATCGGCATCGCCATGATGAGATCGACGCCATTTTCGGCGCCAATGGCCACGACCTGGACGGGCGTCATGTGGATGTCTCGCTGGTCCTGCACGGCCAGCGCCTGCGCCTGCTTCCGCTGGGCGTGTTCACTCCACTGCGCTGGCAGCAGCGCCGCGTCAGCCGCCATGCCGACGCCGTTGCAGCGGCCAAGGACGCACTGCAGCAGTCCGGCTTCGATCTGCACCCCAACGCCACGGAGAGCCTGCAGATCCACTGCGACTACCGCGGCACCACGCTGGCGGAACCGTCGCATTGATCGACGTTCCCCGCGCACTGCAGGCAACCTGCACCGACCTTCAGCAACGGCTGGGCCGGATCGACAACCTGTCGGGCAGTGGTGAACGCAGCCTCATCATCGCAGGAGAGCTGCTGAGGTTCCCCTATCGTATCTACGCCGACGCCACGGACCTGTTCCGGCTCGCATCCCAACTGCAGGGCGATACGCGCGCCCTCTGCCTCTGCCTGCTCTCGCGTCACTGCGACGGACATGTACGGCAACGTGCGATCGAGACGCTGGGGCCCTCACCGATGGCCTGGGTGCATGCCTTCCAGCTGACCTTGCTGGGGGAGTACGTGGACGAGATCGCATCGGCCGTGGCGATCCAGGCGCAACAGACCGGCCTGCAGCGCTATGCCGCGCTCATCGGCGAGAACCGCGCCTTCGTCGCCCTCTGCCGACAACGCGCCGCCAGCTACTGGGATGCTTACTACCGCGCCCGCTACTCCAGCCTGCGCCTGTTCCCGGCCCACAGACTGCTGCTGCAGATGGCATACGCCGCGCGCTCGCCGTAGCACTCTCTGCACCCGCCAGCGCACATCCGCTCGGCACCGCAGCAAGACAGGCACACCCCGCCCCCACCTCTAGATGCAAATGATTCTTTTTTACTGTAAGGTAATGCCGCTGCCCTTGCCGCCGCGGGCTGTTCCCTTCCCCAGCCTTCGCCCGCCCCGTGCCCACGCCTGTCGAATCGACGGATGTCGCGCAGCTGTGCGCCGCCCATTACCGGCCGCTGCACGCCCACGTCCGTCGCAAACTCCCACAACGCAGTGACGCCGATGATGTCGTCCAGGAAACCTGGCTGCGTGTCGTCAAAGTCGCCGCCAGCGGCCTGCTCAGCAATGGCCGCGCCTACCTGTATCGCGTTGCCCACAACCTGATCGCAGACCACTATCGCCTGATCCAGCGGCGTCGCGAAGAGGCCTTGGACGACGCGCAGCTGCAGGCCATCGCCGATCCCGCCCCGTTGCCCGAGCAATGCCTGCTCGATGCCGAACAACTGCGTCACCTCGACGCGATCATCGCCGCCCTGCCGCCGCGCTCGCGCGAGGTGTTCCTGCTGGCGCGCGTCGAACAGCTCAGCCTGGCCGACATCGGCCGCCAGCTCGGCATCAGCCGGCAGACCGCGCATGGCCATCTGCTGCGCGCGCTGGTGGCCCTGCAGCAGGTGCCGACCGCATGAGCCAGGATCCGATTGCCCGCGAGGCAGCGCGCTGGTGGCTGCATGCGCACGACGAACAGCGCGACGAAGCTGCCTTCACCCAGTGGTACGAGGCCGATCCACGCCACGCGGCGCAGTACCAGCACCTGTTGCGGCTGTGGCAGGCCGGTGCAGCACTGCCAAGCCTGCAACGGCAACAGCAGCGTCGCCAGCGCCGGCGCCTGCGCGAAGCCGGCATCGCCGTGCTGCTGCTGTGTGCGCTCGGCCTCTACACCCGGCACAACGCCCTCCCGCCGGAACAGACACTGCGCACGGCATCAGGCGAAATCGAAGAGGTGCGCCTGCAGGACGGTTCTCGCCTGCAGCTCTCGCCGGACAGCGAACTGGGCGTGCGCATCGATGCCAACCGGCGTGCGTTGCAGCTGCGGCACGGCCAGGCCTGGTTCCAGGTCGCACCTGATCGCGACCGTCCGTTCCAGGTGCATACGCCGCACGGTACGGTCACGGCGGTGGGTACTGCCTTCGATATCGCGGTCAACGGCGATGCCAGCGTAGTGACCGTCACCGAACACCAGGTGCGCGTGGACAGTGGCTCGGGCAGCAGCGAAGCGGCCGCCGGCCAGCAGCTGCGCTTCGATGGCACGGCGCCCTCGGCCGCGCTTGCAGCAGCCCCGGCGCAGCTGGCATGGCGCGAACGCCGGCTGGCCTGGGTCTCCGCGCCGCTGGCTGACGTTGTCCAGGATCTGGATCGCTGGCACGGCGGCCACACCTGGATCGCCGGCGACGCACTGCGGCGGCAGCCGGTCACGGTGCTGGCCGACGCGGATACGGCCGCGCGCAGCCGCGACCAGCTGGCCGCCGAACTGCACGTGCGCGTTGTCCGTATCGGCCCCAACCTGCAGGTGTGGCTGCCGGCGAAGGCATCGTCCGATGCACGCTGAACGCATCGACCCTGACATCCGGGCCGCTGCTGCGTCTTCCCAGGGTGACGACGCACTGCGTCACTCCCTGGAGCCCACGATGCTGTCCCACCGCCCCCTTGTTCTTGCGCTGTCTCTTGCCTGCGCCGGTATCGCCCCCGTGCTTGCTGCCACAGCGCAGGCGCAGGCAAGCGCAACCCGCCGCTACGATATTGCCGCCCAGCCGCTGGTCACCGCGCTGGACGCCTACAGCCGCCTCAGCGGCGTCGATCTGGTGATCGGCCGTGCCCTGCCGGCCAACCAGAGCGCACCCGCCCTGCAGGGGGATTTCGACGACACCCAGGCATTGGCACGGCTGCTGGCCGGCAGCGGCCTGCGCGCGCACTTCATCGATGCACGCCGTGCCACCCTCGAATCGGCGCCAGCCAGCACCGACGATGGCAGCCGCCAGACCGGCCCGCTGCGCGTGCACGGGCGCACTGCCCATGCCATTGCTCCGGGTACCGGGGCGAGCCAGTACATTCCGGCCACGCAGGATGGCTTCGCGCCGAAGATCGGCAGCGAACGGGTCGCCATGGCCGAGCGCCAGGACGGCAACAGCCTGCTGCGCTCGATGCCCGGCACGCACAGCTTCCACTCGCGCAGCCAGCCCGGCCTGCAGGTCAACATCCGCGGCATGGCAGGTGCAGGCCGGGTCAACACCATGATCGACGGCGTCACCCAGACCTTCCGCAACAACGCCGGCCATGGCTCGGGCGGCCCATTCGCTTATGTAGACCCGTTCCTGCTGGCAGGCGTCGACGTTCAGCGCGGCGCGGTCAGCGGTGGCGACGGTGCCGGTACGCTGGCCGGCAGTGCCAACTTCCGCACCCTGGACATCGAAGACCTGGTCTCCGACGGCCGCAAGTGGGGCCTGCGTGCAGGCTACCGGCATGGCAACAACGGCTATGGCAGCGGACGTACCTTCGCCGGCGCCTGGCGCCACAGCGAAGACGGCGGCGATCGCCAGTTCGGCCTGTTGGCAGCAGCCAGCAGCAGCCGCAGCAGTGAATACGCAACGTCCCGTGGCCAGAAAAACAGCGCCGACCCCGGCAGCCAGCAACCCAGCAGCTGGCTGCTGAAGGCGCGCCTGCAGCCCAGCGACCAGCACCGCCTGGACCTGAGCCACATGCGCTATGAAAACGACTTCTACCACAACTATCCGTGGCAGATTTCCGCTCGCAACCAGCGCGCCAGCTACCACTACACGCCCTACTCGCCGTGGATCGACCTGCGCGCCAGTTTCGCCGCCAACAAGACTCGGCTGTTCTATCCGCCCGTGGAAGATTCCAGCTACATCGGCCGGCGTACCCACAGCAGCCTGAGCAGCTGGAACGTGGACAACACCAGCCGCTTCGACATCGGCGCCGTACAGGCTCGCTGGAACACCGGCATCAAGCACCAGTCGGACATCTTCGTTGCCGATACCCCCACCCTGCGTGGCGCCAACCCACAAGGGCGCAGCCAACTCGACAGCGTGTTCACCACGCTGGAGCTGCAGTACGACACCTACGCACTGTCGGCGGGCCTGCGCCAGGACCGCTACAACATCCGCGGCCACGTCCCCACCTGCTCGGATGTGCCTGGGCAATGCCTGGAGATCGGAGGTGGTGGCATCGACGTCGATCGCACCCAGCATGCGCTCAGCCCCAGCCTCTCACTGTCGGTGCAGGCCACTGACTGGATGCAGCTGTTTGCCGAAGTCTCGCGCACCTCGCGGCCGCCGCGCGTGCAGGAAATGTTCTTCGAGAAGATCCCGCTGGAAGGGATGAGCGATGCCGACGGCGTCGGCGCCAACCCCTTCCTGCGCCGCGAACGTTCGCGCAACCTGCAGTTCGGCGCCAACCTCAGCGCCAGCTCGCTGCTGGTCGACGGCGACCTGGCGCAGCTGCGCCTGACCCGCTTCGACAACCGCATCCGCGACTACATCAAGCCGCAGTACCTGCTGATCGTGCACCCGCCGGAAGTAGAACCGTTCGTGGTGCCGATCGACAGCGACCCGCAGCTCAACGCGTGGACCGACAGCCTGGACGTGGACGACTTCAGCACCACCACGCGCTGGATGAACCATCCCGGCGTGGTGCGCATGCGCGGCCTCGAACTGGAAGCGCACTACGCCAGCGAGCACTACCACGCCACCCTCAGCTGGACCCGCTCGCGCACCAGCGCGCCGGCCATCGAATTCGTCAACCTGGAAGACATCACCGCCCTGCCCGACCGCTACTGGACGCTGGATGTCGGCGGCCGCTGGTGGCAGCAGCGCCTGCAGGCCGGTGTGCGCGCCGAGTACTCCGGCCCCACCGAAGAGGGTTACGACTTCTTCCAGACCCGCAAGACCGGCGGCACCGGCGTGCTGCTGGACTTCTATGCCAGCTTCAAGCCACAGGCCAACACCACGCTGTGGCTGAACATCGAAAACCTGCAGAACAAGGCCTATGACAACAACGCCTCCATCGACAGCATCTTCAGCCCGATCCTGGACCGCGGCAACGGCCGTGGCCGTACCGTCTCGGTGGGCGTCAATGTGGCGTTCTAGCCGGCGCTGGCTGGGGCTGGGTCTGATCGCGCTGGCGGCGGCAGCCAGCGCGCAGCCGATGCCCGGCAAGGTGATCGACCTGGCCAGTGGCAAGGAGCTCGACCAGGCTGCCTTCGTGCAGCGGGTTGCTGCCGCCGAGCGCGTGCTGCTCGGCGAGCGTCACGATATCGATGCCGACCATGACGCCGAACGTTGGCTGCTGCAGGCATTGCAGCAGCGGCGTCCGCAGGGCGCGCTGGTGCTGGAGATGATCGCCAGCGAACGCCAGCCGCGACTGCAGCGTGTGCAGCGCTGGCTGGACAAGGGCAACCGGGCAGAACCGCAACGGCTGGCCGAACTGCTGGACTGGGATCCCCGCTGGCCTTGGACACGCTATGGCGGACTGGTACAGATCGCCACCGATAGCGGCATCCGCCTGCAGGGCAGCAACCTGTCGCGCGCTGAAGTCAATACGCTGCTGGCGTCATCGCCCGAGGTGGTGTTCCCGGCCGACGGCGCGCGGCAACGGTTGTCAGCAGTGGTGCTGGCCCAGCACGCCGACGCTGCGCCCATGCTCGACGGCATGCTCGCCGTTCAGCACGCGCGGGACACGCGGATGGCACGGGTGCTGATGCAGTCGCCGGCACCCGCCCTGCTCGTCGCCGGCCGCTGGCATGTGCTGCGTGGCACGGGCGTACCCGGTTATCTGCCAACCTCTGCGCCAGCGCTGGTGATCGCGCTGGCCTCAGTCGACGAAGATGTGGCGAGAGATGACGCTGATCTGTTGTGGGTGGTCGGCGATGAGTGAGCGTCGGCAGCACTGGCAAGCGGTGACGATCAGCGTCGGCCTGCACCTGCTGCCGTTGCTGCTGTTCGTCCACTGGGTGTCCACTCCGCCGCTGCCACCGCCTCCCGAACAGGACGTGCGCATCAGCCTGCGCCTGCTGGCACCGGCCACACCACCGCAGCCGGTGGAAGAACTGCAGGCCGAGCGCCCCAGCCAGGCGCAGCAATCGCGGGCGGCCGAAGCACGCAAAGCGCCCCCGCCGCCACGCGCCATGGCGGCACCCGAAGGCAACCTCGCCGCCAGCGAGAAGAATGGCGACGGCCACCAGCCCTTGCCCGTGGCCCCGCCAGCGGCCGCGACCGATGCCCGTTCCGCACCGGCATCGATCACGGCCGCACCGCCCGCCCCGGACGCACCACCGGCGGACTTCCAGGCCGGCGCCGCCAGCGACCAGTGGGAAGCCCGCCTGATGGCGCGGCTGGAGCGTTACCGCTACTACCCCGCCGTAGCGAGGTCGCGGCGCCAGCAGGGCACCGCATGGGTCAGGGCCAGCATCAGCCGTGAAGGCCACCTGCTGGCATTGCGCCTCGAGCAGCCCAGCGGACAACCGATGCTGGATGAAAGTGCGCTGCAGACATTCCGGCGCGCGCAGCCCCTGCCGCGGATTCCAGAAGAGCTGCCAGCTCCGCAGGAACTGGTGGTGCCGGTGGAGTACTACCTGCGCTAGGCGCTGTAGGCCTCGGCCTCGATCTCGAACAGCATTCCGTCCAACGCCAGCCGCGGCACCGGAATAAGCGTGCAGGTCGGTGCCGGGCGATTGGCCCAGCGCCGCCGCACCTGCCGGGCGATGATGCCCAGGCGATCCTCATCGTGGTCGACCACCAGGATCCGCAGTCGCGCAACATCGGTCAGATCCGCATGGGCCGAGCGCAGCGCGGTCTGCAGATTGTCCAGTGCCTGCGACACCTGCTCCTCGAAGCTGGGTGACAGGTTTCCCTGATCATCTTCACCACCCTGCCCAGCGATATGGATCACCCGCGCTGGCAGTCGCACCACCGCCACGTGCGAGTATCCGTTGGCACTGGGATCGTGCAGGCCAGGGGGATCGAACAGATCCAGCAGGCCATGGCTGAAGTCCGGAGTGGTCAGCAGGTTCATACCGCATGCCTCGTGGGGAATGCGAGGCAGTCTGCTACCTCAACTGCTGTTGAGGTCAAACCTATTGCATGCAACAGAGCGGCTCACCGCATGCAACGATCGGCTGCAACAACATCAGGTCCATGCCGGGTCCGCGGTGAAATCGATCGTCAGCCAGAACGTGCTGCTTCGCGCGTCCATCCGCACCGCGATCTCATCGCGCATCGCATCCACCTCACCCACCGTGCCCAGCGGCGTCGACGGCGAGGTCAGGATGTGGATCTCGATGAACCGCATGCGCCCCATCTTCGCGACATGGCTGGTGAAGCCGGCATAGCCATGCTCGGCCACGAATGCCTGCATCACCTGCTGCACACGCTCGTCCAGGTCATCGGGTGCCACCTGCAGCACTTCCCGCATGGCCTTCCACGCACTGCGCGCCGGCACCGGCAACACCGCAAGGCTGATCAGCGCCAGCACCATCGAATCCAGATACGGCACCCAGTGGTGCCACTGCCCACCGTGCAACGCCAGCGCCAACACGAAGGCCAGCACCACCGCCAGGCTCATCAATCCACCCAGCAGCCAGCCACGCACATCCAGCCACAGCAATGCCGACTGCAACCTGCGGGCACGCTGGGCCACGAACGCGGCCATGCCCAGGTTGCTGGCACTCAGCAGCACCGCCCACCAGAGGGCGGGCCCGAATTTCACTTCGTGCCCGCCGGTGGTCAATCCAATCACCGCGTTGGCCAGCGCGTACACGCAGGCCAGCGACAGGATCACTCCGCCCAGCGCCTCGACCATCGGTTCCAGATGCCAATAGCCGTACTGGAAGCGCGGGCTGTGTTCCCGCGCCACCAGCCGCAGCACCGACAACGACACCAGGGTCAGGGCTACGTCAACCAGGCTGTAGATGCCGTCGAACAGGATGGCCTGCGATCCCACCAGCAGGCCACCGATGAAGCCGACCGCGCTGACCGCCACGGTGACCCCGATCGAGAACTTCAGGATGCGTTGCTCGCGCGCGGTATCCATCGTTCGCCGAAGGGCCGACCGTACCGGCTCAGGCCTTCAGCACCTCCACCTTGTAGGACGGCACGTCGCCATCGCGCTCGATGATAAGGCCATGCACGTCCGACTCGAAGCCCGGGAAGCGCGCGTTCTGCTCGCGGGCGATGCGCAGCGACTGGATGATCGGCTCGTCGCGGTCGCCGAAGCACTCGCCCGGCATGATCGTCGGAATGCCCGGCGGGTACGGCACCAGCATCGTCGCAGCGATACGGCCGCTGACCTGCTCGATGTCGACCCGCTCGATCTCGCCCTTCACCAGGTGGTTGTAGGCATCGGCCGGGGTCATCACCGGTGTCGGCAGGTCCACGTACATCTCGCGCATCACCTTGGCCACCGCGAACTCCTGGTTGAACGCATGCAACGCGTCACACAGGTCACGCAGGCCCCAGCCGGCATAGGCATGGGGGTAATCGGCGGCAAGCGACGGCAAGGCCTGGCTCAGCGGCGCGTTGCGGTCATACAGCTCCTTGAACGCCATCAGCTCGGTAACCAGCGTGCTCCACTTGCCCTTGGTGATGCCCATCGAGAACAAGAACAGCACCGAGTACAGGTTGGTCTTCTCCACGGTGATGCCGCGGCCCCACAGGAACTTGCTCAGCACTGCAGCCGGGATGCCCAGCTTGCCCATGCTGCCGTCCATCGACAGGCCCGGCGTCAACAGGGTCACCTTGATCGGATCGATCAGCACATAGTCATCGACCAGGTTCTCGAACCCGTGCCAATGCGCATCGGGCTGCAGGTACCATTCCTCGCGCTTGGCCACCAGCGGCGCCGGCGTATCGCCCTTGTCCAGGCTGCGCTCGACCTTCGTCGGTTGCCACACGCTGAACCACCAGTCATCACGGCCCAGATCGTCGCGTACGTGCAGCATCGCACGGCGGAAAGCGATCGCTTCGTCATGCATTTCCTGCACCAGCGAACGACCGGCATCGCCCTCCATCATCTTCGAGGCCACATCACACGCTGCGATCACCCCGTAGTGCGGGCTGGTCGAGGTATGCATCATGAACGCTTCGTTGAAGCGCTCGGCATCCAGGTCACGGCTGGCCGAGTTGCGCACATGGATCATCGAGGCCTGCGAGAACGCCGCCAGCAACTTGTGGGTGGAGTGCGTGGTGAAGATGATCGCATCCTGCTCGCGCGGCTTGCCCTTGGCCATGCCGTAGTGATTTTCATAGAACGGATGGAATGCGGCATAGGCATACCAGGCCTCGTCGAAATGCAGGAAGTCGACCGCGCTGCCGATATCCTCAGCGATCTTCTCGGCGTTGTAGCACAGGCCGTCGTAGGTCGAGTTGGTCACCACCGCGATACGCGGCTTGGAGCCGGCCTGGTAGGCCTGGCTGGCCAGCGGATTGGCGGCGATGCGCTGCTGCAGTGCTTCCGGAGTGAACTGGTCCAGGCTGATCGGGCCGATGATGCCGTGTGCATTGCGGCTGGGCGTGAAATACACCGGCACCGCGCCGGTCATGATCAACGAATGCAGCAGCGACTTGTGGCAGTTCCGGTCAACGAACACCACGTCGCCGCGGGCCACAGTGCCGTGCCACACGATCTTGTTGGCCGTCGACGTACCGTTGGTGACGAAGAAGGTGTGGTCGGCACCGAAGTTGCGTGCTGCCTCGTTCTCGGCGTCCTTGATCGGGCCGGTGTGGTCCAGCAGCGAGCCCAGTTCCGGCACTGAAATCGACAGATCGCTGCGCAGCGTGTTCTCACCATAGAACTGGTGGAAGGCGCGCCCGACCGGTGACTTGGTGAAGGCCACACCACCGGCATGGCCCGGCGTATGCCAGGAATAGTTCGACTCGGCGGCGTGATGGATCAGCGCCTTGAAGAACGGCGGCAGCAGGTTCTGCATGTAGTCTTCGGCTGCTCGCATCACCTGCCGCGAGATGAAGCTCTTGGTATCTTCGAACAGGAAGATGAAGCCGTGGATGTACTTGAGCAGCTTGCTCGGCACCTTCTCGATGGTGCGTCGTTCGCCATACAGGAACACCGGAAGATTGGCGCGGCGCGCACTCTGTTCGCGCAGGAAGGCGGTCAGGCGCTGGAACTCGCCATCGACCTCCTCGCTGCCGTCGATCGAGATCAGCACCGCCGAAGCGGCCACGTAGGTACGGGCACCGGCACGGGCGTCATCCAGGTTCAGGCCGCACAGCACGCGCTGGTCATTGCTGCGCAGTTCTTCCACCAGCGCGCGGATGAGGATGCCGCCGATGCGCGGCGAATCGTAGTCACCATCAATGACGATGACCGGATAATCCAGGGACTTGAAATACACGTTGATTCTCCTTGTCTAACTCAGGAACGCTGCGCGCCGGCCGAAATCGCCGCCGCCTCGCGGGAACGCTGCCGCTGCTGGCGACGCTCCTCGCTGAAGAAGGGATAGAACACAGTGATGAACAGCACGAACAGGAAGGCGTACTGCACGATCGTTCCCGACGAGCCATAGATCGCCCACAGGCAGTACACGACCGTCAGGCTGGTGAGGGTCCAGAACGCACCGGTGTGCACCAGCGTGTGCGAACGTTCCACCACGAAATAGCAGGCGACGCACGAGTAGATGTACGGCAGCAGCGTCAGCACCACCGCTGCCGAGGTGATCACGTCGAACTGGGCCGAGGCGGTCTTCGAGGTGGAGGTCACCAGCACCGCCAGGGTCATCAGCACGGCCACGATCAGCACGCCCTTGACCGGCACGTCGTCCTTGTTGGTCTTGCTGAAGATGCTCGGGAACAGGCCATCATCGGACGCTGCCTTGGCACTCTGCGCGGTCAGCAGGATCCAGCCGCCCAGCGAGCCGGCGGCGCCGACGAAGGCACACAGGCTGACCAGCGCACCACCCCAGCCGCCCACGGCCTTGGCCGCTGCCAGTGCGAACGGCGCGTCGGAGGTCTGCAGTTCACCGTTGGGCACCATGCCCATGATCACCGACGAGCTGGCGATGTAGGCGATGGCGGCCAGGAACACACCGGCCAGGGTGGCGCGGGCCACGTTCTTCTCCGGATTCTCGACCACACCGGCGGTCACCGACGCCGACTCCACGCCGATGAACGCCCACAGGGTGAGTGCCGCCGCGCTGGAGATCGCACCGAAGTTGGACTCACCGGACACGTTGTAGGCGCCCTTGAAGATGTCGGCATCGAAGAAGAACCAGCCGAAGATGGCGATGCCCAGGATCGGCACCAGCGCGAAGCTGGTGGTGACCGTCTGCACGCGGCTGACGAATGCTGGCCCGATCATGTTGGCAAAGCTCAGCGCCCACACCAGGATCAGCACCGCGATGCAGCGCACCAGCGGCTCGGACAGGATCGGGAAGAAATAGCTGAAGTAGCCCACCGCCGCGATCGGGATGGCCACGTTGCCGATCCAGTTGGCGAACCAGTAGATGGTATTGGTCTGGAAGCCCATGTACGGCCCGAACCAATCGCGCGCGTACGCATACGGGCCGCCTGCCTTGGGTGCCAGCTTGCCGAGCTTGGCGAACACGAACGCCAGCAGCAGCGCCCCGGCGGTGGTGATCAGCCAACCCCATATCGAGGCGGTACCAATCTTGGCCAGGCTGGAGGGCAGCAGGAACACCCCTGAGCCCATCATGTTGCCGGCGACGAGGAAGGTGGCTCCGACCACCCCGATTTTCTTTGCTTCTGCCATGACAATCTCCTGTACCTGGCATGGGCCCGGTGAACCCGGGCGTGGGGAATGGCTACGCTGGCGTGCTGCCGCTGGCGCCTACTTGATGAAGTTGTATTGCAGGCTGCCCTGCACCCGGACCGTGTCGCCGCGCGCTCCGCCCTGCTGCTGCAGGCGGCCGTACAGCAGCTCCATGCCCATCGTCCACGACGGAGCCGGGCTCCAGATCAGGTTGAACACGCCGTAGCGGCTTTGCCGGAATGCATCGGTCGGCAGCGCCGCATTGCGCTCCAGGGTCAGCTGGCCGTAGATCAGGTTCGAGCGCCACAGATCCGACCAGTAATGGGTGTAGCCGACGAAGCCACCGTGCAGGTCCAGCGCATCGATGCGTCCATCGGCATCCACCACGGCATCCAGGCCGGAGCCGGTGAGATCGGCGGTGTAGCGGCTCAGGCCGCGACCGCCCAGCGCGCCGAACAGCAGCAGATCGCGTTCCCCCACCGAGGCCGAGCCACTGAGCTGCGCGCCACCGGCAAAGACGCGGTCACGACGGGTATCGCCGTCGTAGGCCAGATTGCGTGCCACGACGCCCAGTTGCAGATGGCCCCAGTCGCGCTCCATGCGCGCGATGGCACTCACATCCGGCAGTCGATTGACCGCCGCCATCGCGTCGCTGGCGCCGGCCAGCTCGGTGTCCGGGTCTTCGGCGGCCAGCGTCAGGGTGTTGCCCTTGCCCAGCGCAAAGCTGTGATGGATACCGGCCACCAGCAGGTAGCCGGCGCCGCCGGGGCCAGCAAAATCCAGCGTGTCGGGCAGGCTGTCCGGATCCATGAAACTGGAATAGCCATAGCCTGCGTAGGTATTGCCCAGCTGGCCGTAGGCATGGCGCAGGCGGAATTCATAGCCATCGCTGCTGCCGAAGAAATCATTCTCCAGATAGAAGCGCAGGTTGCCGTGCGTGGTTGGACGCCGCGCCTCGAAGCTGAAACGCGTCTGCTTGGCGTGGATGTTGAAGTTCGAGACGTCGCGATGATTGCCGCCCACCGGCATCGACGAGGGAATGAACTGATCCTCGTCGCCCGCCCCGCGCGAATCCGCAATCGCATCGAGCTTGGCATAGCCGCCAATGCGGATCACGGTGTCGGTGCCGGGAATGGCAAAGAAGCCTTTCAGATCCGGATCGGTGGGGCCGGCGGCGCTGTCTGGACGCGAGGCTGCCGTTGAAGGATCGGCCACCGATTCACGCTGTGGCAGCACAGGAGGCGCCACGCCAGGCACTTGGGTAGGGTGCAGGATGCCGCTGGTGATTGGCACATTCATGGTCGCCTGCGCTGCAGCGGGCATCGGCGACGACGCTGCAACGGGAGCCGCAGCTGCATGCTCTTCGCGTCGTTCAAGCTGGTCCAGACGCTGCTGCATACCCTGCAGCGTCTGCCGCATCGCGTCGATCTCCCGACGCAATGCCTGCGCATCATCCTGTGCATGCAACGGCATCGCGGCCATCGCCGCCAGACACCCCAGACTCAGTACCGCCAAGCGCATTGCATCCTCCCTGGACTGTAACTCCCGCTGCCCGGCCGTGCAGCGCGCGTGCGCGGCCCCGACCTCAACGAGCCGTTGCTGGAAATGCGGGTACTGCGTGGACGACCGTTGCCAGCCTGCACGTTGCAGGCAACAGGGCAATGACACTGTCCCGATTGCCAACACTGCGCCGGAGTCGTTCCCACTGCAGCAGTGCTGCCGAAGGGGTGGCGACCGCAGCGGACTGGGTAACAAGCGCTGGGTGAGAATGTCGTGAATGGCATTGCGCGCACGCCCTCTGCAGGGCATGACGTGTGCGACATCCATAGCGCAGTGACGCTGTATTCCATGCGCCAAGGCTAGTTCGATTGTCGTTTTTGGCCTTGATTGGGATCAAAGCGAAATGCTTGATGTCAGTCACGATTCAGACGTGACATCTGTTCGTGACGTGCGCAGCCCTCATCGCCGGGACTGTCGCAGAAAGCAACAGGCCCACACGTTGCCGTGCGGGCCTGTTGCTCAAAACAGCATGTCGAGGTGCCTCAGCGCGGGCCGAGTACCGCCTGCAGATCGTTGCCCTGCGGAAGGCCAGCACGTCGCTGCACCTGGCCCTGTGCATCCTGGAACAGGATGCCCGGCGTGCCCTGGAAGCCCATCTCCACCATCAGCACCTGGTTGGCATCCAGCTTGGCTGCGATCTCCCGGCTGATGTTGGGCAGCGGCTTGATGCCACCACGATCGAACTGGTGCTCGTTCTCCAGCAGTGCCGCACTCGGATCGCGTGCGGCCATGATCGCCGCCGCCTTGGCCGGGCTGTCCTCACGGATCACGCCGACCATGATGTGGCGCAACTGCACCTTTCCTGCGTCCACCCAGGGGCGTGCAGCCTCCCAGAATTTGTGGCAGTAAGGGCAGTTGGCATCACTGAAGGTGTACACCACGCGCGGCGCATCAGCCTTGCCATCGCGTACCCAGGCACTGGTTTCAAGCTTGCTCCACATCTTGGCCGACATCGGCGCGGCAACCAGCTTCTCCAGCGTCTCGGCTGCAACTTCGTTGCCCTCGGCGTCGAACAGGCTGCCCACCAGCACGTGCTTGCCATCGGCGGTCACGTAAGCCGCCGCCGGCTGCTGGCCGCCGACCATGCCGGCAAAGCCGCGCAGGCCACCCGGCGCATCGAATTCGGAGACCACCTCGAAGCCATGCTTCTCGATGCCCTTCAGGACAGCCGGCAACTCGCCCTTCTTGGCGGCCGCCGATGCCGAAGCCGTTGCCGGTGCAGCGGCATCCTTGCCCGTCGGGGTCTGAGCCTGGCTGCAGGCAGCCAGCGCCAGCATGGCCGGCAGCATCAGCGTATGCGCGATGCGCGGGGAAATCGACAACATGGAAACTCCGTAGTGGGATGCCAGCGCAGGCTACCGCAGCCGGCGCAGTTTGTGTTCAAGACCGGCCTGGGTCAGTTCGCCGAGATGCAGTTCCTGCAACCTCCCCTGCGCATCGAAGAAGAGCGTGGAAGGGAAAGCCCGGACGTCCAGCGTGGTCGACGCAGCCGAAGCCTCATCCAGCAGGACGTTGCCCAGCGAGAGGTGTTCAGCAGCAAGAAAGGTCTGGACCTCCACAAGGGTCTCGCCCTGGTTGAGGAAGGCGAACTGGATATCGGCATGTTTCTGCTGCGCCGTCGCCAGCACCGGCATCTCCCGGCGGCACGGGCCACACCAGCTGGCCCACAGGTTCAGTACCAGAGGCTTGCCATGAAACGTCTGCAGTTCAATCGCCCTGCCCTGCAGGTCGACCACCTGCAGCGTGGGCAGTGGCATCTGCTTTGCCTGCCAGTACGCGAGCCCCTGGCTTGCCACGCCCCACAACAGCAACCCAACCAGCGCACCTGCCAGCACCGGCGCCCGCAACGGGCGCTGCCTGCGCAGCCGCCAAAGCGCCCAGGCAAATCCAGCGCCAACAACAACGGGAAGGTGGTACCCGCCATCGGCAATCTGCAGCACGCTCCAGGGAGCTTCACGATAGAGGCTGAAATGCGCTGCGACAAACGACAGCCGGCCACACAGCAGACCAACCAGCAACATGTCCAGCACCATCCCCGCTGCGGGCGGCCGAACCTGGCCAGGCTCACCACGCGACCAGATCCGCGCAATGGCCATCGCCAGCAGCAGGAAGATCAGGATCAATACCACCGGCATCGGCACCGGCCCAACACTCGACATCAGCTCACCCGCTCTTGCCTGCACAGACCCGCATGGTCAAAGCGTCGAGCCCGCGATGCAAGCACGACGCATTGAACCTTGTTCATCAAGCGGCGCTGCGACCCAGCTGCGTGCCCGGCGAGGCGCGCAGCCCCCGCAGGCTGCCGGCCACAGCAGGCGTCAGCGGACGATCGCGGCGTTTGCTGCTGACGTGGCGACGATAGTTGGCGGGCGTCATGCCGACAATGCGCAGGAACAGCCGGCGGAATGCGCTCTGGTCGGCGTAACCCACACCCCAGGCAACTTCATCGATGCTGGCGCCCTGCTGCAGCAACGTCTGCGCCTTCGCCACGCGCAGCCGCTGGCAATACTCGATGGGCCGCAGCCCGGTCGCCTTCAGGAAACGACGCTGCAGGGTACGCGGCTCCAATCCCGAGATCTCACAGATCGCCCCCAGCGTGGCCCCACGTGCAGCCGTGGTATGCAACCAGCGCTGCGCCTTCAGCACGTCACGGTCGCCGTGGGCGAAGTTGGCACTGAATCGCTCCAGATCCTGCTGGATGCCGACCGGCACCACGATGCCCAACTGCTGTGCCACCGCGCTGGCCACGCCCTGGCCATGCAGCCGGTACAGCAGGCGCAAGCCAAGAAAGCGCCAGGCCTGGGCGCCGCCCACGGTAAGCAGATCGCCGTCATCGACGAGTGCTCGCTCACTGGGCGCCCAGCTGCCGACCTGCACCTGCAGCGCCGGATGGCGGTTGAGGTCAGGACCGGACACCGTACGCCCGGTCAGCAGACCGGCCCGCGCCAGCACACTCACCCCCTCACCTGCGGCGGCCAGCAGGCTGCCGCCGTCGTAGTGGGCCCGCAACCAATCCAGCAGGACGTCCTCGGCACGCACCGACGTGCTGGAACTGACCTGCCCCGGCAAGGCGATCACCGCAGGAATTGCCGCGTCCAGCATCTCGGCACCGGCGATGCGATGCACGCCGGTATTGCTGGCGGGCACGATCCAGCGGGTCACCAGCACCCGCTTGCAGGGCCGCCGCTGCTGCTGTGCCAGACGATTGGCGACGTGTGCCATTTCGGCAAGCACCGATGCAGCCGACGGGTCGCCTCCGGGGTATTCAACCACCGCAACCTCGACGAATCCCTCGTTCCTGATTCCCTCCACTCCCCACCTCCTCTTCCGGTTCAGGCCGTCGAGCGGCCGGTTCAGGCGCAGGGTAGGAACTGCTTTGCCTTGGGGGATATGAAGAAAGTTGCAAAGTGTGCTGAATAGGCGGCGCGGGCAAAGCCTTGACTCTTGACCAGAGTCCAGGGATGACTATGCACGGCAGGTCCCAAGGAGTCCGCCGTGAACATTGGTCAGTTGGCACGTCAGGCCGGCGTTCCCATCGATACCGTCCGCTACTACGAACGTCAGCAGCTTCTGCCCACCGCAGCGCGCTCGGCAGGTGGCTACCGCATCTTCGGCGAGCAGGACCTGCGACGCCTGCGCTTCATCCGCCGGGCAAAGGCGTTGGGCTTCAGTCTCGATGAGATCGGTGAACTGCTTTCCCTCAGCGACCATCCTCCGCAGGACATGGGCAGCGTGCGTGACACCGCACGAATACGCCTGCAGGACATCGAACTGCGGATGGCAGAGCTGCAGCGCATGCATGGCGCGCTCTCCCAGCTGGTCGATGCCTGCCGTGGACATGGCGCCCTCGACCAGTGCCCGATCCTGGCAGCGCTGACCGGGGAAGACCGCTGAACCCTTCGCTTCTGCATCGACACATGTGCTGCCCGCATGCAGAAAACGCAGCTGCGCCACCGCGCGCGCTACGTGAAGAAAAGTGCAACAAAGCGCTTGCCAACCCCCGGGGGCACAGCTATTATTTCGCTCCTCAGCGACGTGGGGCCATAGCTCAGCTGGGAGAGCGCCTGCATGGCATGCAGGAGGTCAGCGGTTCGATCCCGCTTGGCTCCACCATACTTTCGGCATTAGGCCGTCGAAAGGTCGCAAAGAACATTGATGAGATCTGCGTCCCCATCGTCTAGAGGCCTAGGACATCACCCTTTCACGGTGGCGACCGGGGTTCGAATCCCCGTGGGGACGCCACTCATCATGAACAACGAGGACCCGGCCGATAACCGGGTCTTTTTTGTTCACCGCCCACCGGCATTCAGGTTGTGGCGTCGGAACGCTCCCTGCCCTTGTGGCAATGAACGGTTCGATGAAAAAGCTTCAAAAAAAGCTTCCACAAATGTGAACAGGCAGGTATGATAGGCGGCTCGGTAACACGGGGCCATAGCTCAGCTGGGAGAGCGCCTGCATGGCATGCAGGAGGTCAGCGGTTCGATCCCGCTTGGCTCCACCACTTTCGACATTAGGCCGTCGAGAGTTCTACAACTTGAAGTTTTTCGTGCGTCCCCATCGTCTAGAGGCCTAGGACATCACCCTTTCACGGTGGCGACCGGGGTTCGAATCCCCGTGGGGACGCCAGTTTCAAAAAGGACCCTGCTCCCAGCAGGAATCCGAAGTTTCATGGGGCCATAGCTCAGCTGGGAGAGCGCCTGCATGGCATGCAGGAGGTCAGCGGTTCGATCCCGCTTGGCTCCACCACTTTCGGCATTAGGCCGTCGAAAGTTCTACAACTTGAAGTTTTTCGTGCGTCCCCATCGTCTAGAGGCCTAGGACATCACCCTTTCACGGTGGCGACCGGGGTTCGAATCCCCGTGGGGACGCCAATCTTTGAAACCCCGGCTTCGGCCGGGGTTTTTCTTTGCCTGCGATTCCGCGGTGACCGCACCTCAGAACCGGCGATACATGCCGATCGAGGCTGGCGCGGTCGGCGCAAAGCCAAACTGCGCATACAGCCGATGCGCTTCGCCATCGGCCAACAGACTCACGTACGCCGACGGCGGCAGGTTGCCCTGCATCCAGTCGCTCAGACGCTGCATCACCGCCTTGCCCAGACCCTGACCCTGCAGACGAGGCAGCACGGCGATATCGCAGACCTGCAGATGGCAACCGCCATCGCCGATGATCCGGCCCATCGCTACCAGCTCGCTGCCCTGGTAGGCACAGACGCCGAAGACGGTGTTGGGCAATGCCCGCGTCGCCGCCTCATGCGTCTTTGCGCTGAGGCCGGCCAATGCGCGCAGCTGGCAGTAGTCCTCGACCGTCGGCACCGCCTCGCGGAACTGGATCGTCTGTGGATCATTCATGCAACGTCTCCTGGAAGGTCGGGCTATCCTGCCGCATCCACGTCGCAGCCGCTGCGACCCATCTTCCGGCAGAGTCCCATGTGCTATTCCGCCCTGATCCGCGCCGACTACGCCAAGCTGGTGCGCGAGTTCGGCGCCGTCCTCTCCCTGGAGGAATTCGCCGAACTCTATGCGCATGATCCCGGCAAGAAACGGCCGAAGACGCCAAAAGCCATGGACGACGGATTTGCAGGTGCGCGTACCGAACTAGGCCGCGACATCGTGGCGAAGATCCAGCAATGGCATGCACAGGAGCGGCAGCAGCTGCAGGCCGAACTGGAACGGCAGCTTGAACGTCGCGACATCGCCAATGCGACCCTGGCCACCCGACCCACGCAGAAGGCGCGCAATGACCTGCGCGTTGCCGGCAACCGCATCGACCGCGCGCAGGCACGGCTGGACGACTTGCATCGGGAACAGCTGCTGCCACGTGACAATCGTATTTTCCCCGGTACCTATGCACCGGTGATGGTCAGCGAGAATGGCCGGCGCGTGATCAAACCCATGCGCTATCAATGCCGGCTGCCGGACAAGCCTGCGCGCAGCGATGTGCTCTACCCGGGCACCTACAATGCGCGACGGGACAGCCTGGAAGGCTATTGGCGCGGGGCCTTCGGACTGCGCCATGGCGTGGTGGTGGTACAGGCCTTCTACGAACACGTACCTCGCCACGCCATTGCCGGCCGCACCTTGCACAATGACGAGAAGGCACAGGACGCAGTGCTGGAATTCCGCCCCGACCCGCCGCGCGACCTGCTGCTGGCCTGCCTGTGGGCCGAATGGGACGGTCCGGAAGGACGCCTGCTGTCTTTCGCCACCATCACCGATGCACCATCAATCGATGTCGCCGCTGCCGGCCATGACCGGGGTGTACTGCCGATCCGCGCCGAGCATCTGGACGCATGGCTCAACCCGGATCCGGACAACCTGGCTGCACAGTACGCCATCCTCGACGACCGCGAGGACATCCGTTACGTCTACGAAGAAGCCGCTTGAGCGGCTGGGTCAGGCGTTGGCGCTGGAACGCCCAACGGCGCGAACCAAGGCCTTGGAGAGTTCCGCCGACAGGTAGGGCTTGATCAGCAGCACGCCGGATTGCATCGCGACCGGCAGTTGTTCAGCGGCCATGCCGGTGGCGAGCACGAACGGCACGCCGCGCGCAGCCAGCGCCGCAGCAACCGGTTCGCTGGTCTCGTTGTGGGCCAAGCGGTAATCCAGCAGGGCCACATCAGGGGCGGCCTCTTCCAGCAAGCGCAGCGCCTCGGCAACGGACGCGGCCAGGCCGACGACCAGAGCGCCGGACTGCACCAGCTGCATCTGCAGCAGGGCTGCACTCATTTCATCGTTTTCGACTACCAGCACCCGCAGGTCCTGCAACGCTGACATAGCGCTATCGCTCCTGTGCCTGTTAAGCCTTGCCAGTATAGCCAGCAGCCAGCTGATACCGACAATTCAACGCCATTTCGGCCCCGTTCGCCCGCACCTCTATGAACACCCGCCGAGCTCGGGTACACTAGCCCGCTGCTGCCGGTGTGGCGGAATGGTATACGCAGCTGACTCAAAATCAGCCGGGGGTGACCCCATGAAGGTTCGAGTCCTTTCACCGGCACCACGATCAAAGGCCAGGTCCACGACCTGGCCTTTGTCGTTTCCGGTCTTGCCCTGCCCGACCGACGCCGCCGACACTCGAGCGATGGCAACACACTCCAGTCCAATCCTTCCCTCAGCGCTCCAGGCCCACCTGCGCGAACTGGTCCCGCAGGACGCTGTCGCCTGGTCGAACTACCTGTCGCTGCCGGGCGTGATCGAGCACACCAGCTGGGGCGATGTCTCTGTAGAGGCTCTGCAGCGGCAGATCGTCGACCATGCGCGCAGCACGCGATGCCGCCGCTGGGCGATCCTCGACAGCGGCGACCAACTGCTCGGCACCGTCGGCCTCAACGACATCGACATCGAGCACCACCGCGCCGAACTGGCCTACGACCTGTCCCCTGACCAGCAGGGACGCGGGCTGGCGACCGGTGCGGCGCGCGCGGTCATCGCCTGGGCGCATACCGCACTGGGTTGCGTGCGCATCCAGGCCACCGTACTCGACAGCAATCTGCGATCCATTGCCGTGCTCGAACGCGCAGGCATGCAACGCGAGGGATTGCTGCAGTCGTATCGCCATGTCCGTGGGCAACCGCGCGATTTCTGGATGTATGCGCACACTCACCCGCAGCTGCATGGCGGCCAGGGCGAAGGCCGCGCCGCCCCATAGGCCGGCGCGGTCCTGCGCGCTACACCACCCGCAGCGCCGGCGCATGCACGCCATGTCCATGCCCTGCACCAGAGCCCGCGTGCACACGGAACCCTGCCACCGTCTGCAACAGCTGCGAGGACTGCTCCTCCATGCTGCGCGCGGCCGCTGAGGCCTCTTCCACCAGCGCCGCATTCTGCTGCGTGCCCTGGTCGATCAGATCCACTGCGTGGTTCATCTGCTGGATGTCGTCACTCTGCTGTTGCGCAGCGGCGCTGATCTCGGTCATCAGGTCACTGACCCGACGCACGTCGACCACGATCTCGTCCATGGTCCGCCCTGCGCTCTCGACCTGCGCCGTTCCGGCGCCGACGTTGGCAACCGACGCATCGATCAGCTGCTTGATTTCCTTCGCTGCACCCGCCGAGCGCTGCGAGAGCTCGCGGATTTCGGTGGCGACCACGGCGAAACCACGACCATGCTCACCGGCACGCGCCGCTTCCACGGCCGCGTTCAATGCCAGGATGTTGGTCTGGAACGCAATGCCATCGATCACGCCAATGATGTCGACGATGCGACGCGAAGAGGCGTTGATCACCGCCATCGTCGAGACCACTTCATGTACCACCTGGCCGCCGCGTGCGGCCACATCGGCGGCGCCGCCCGCCAGTTGGCTGGCCTGGCGTGCGTTGGTCGCAGTGCGCTGCACGGTCTCGGCCAGCCCCTTCATCGACACTGCGGTCTCTTCCAGCGACGCCGCCTGCTGCTCGGTGCGCTGGGACAGGTCGTTGTTGCCTTCGGCGATTTCGCTCGCACCCACCGCAATGGTGTCCGCGGCGAACTTGATCTGGCCGATGATTCCGGCCATTGCTTCGACCAGCGCGTTGACGCCGCCGCACAGTTCGGCGATCGGGCCGCTCTTGTCGGCCATGGCGATGCTCCGGGTCAGGTCGCCCTCCTTTGCCGACGCCACCACCTCGCGCGTCTGCGCCACGGCACGCTGCATGGCCTGGCTCTCATGCACCTGCGCGGTGATGTCGGTGGCGTACTTGACGACCTTGAACGGCCGCCCGCCCGCGTCGAGGATCGGGTTGTACGACGCCTGGATCCACACTTCGCGGCCGCCTTTGCCCAGCCGCCGGTACTGGCCTGCGTCGTACTCGCCAGAGCCGAGCTTTTCCCAGAACCGGCGATACTCGACACTGGCCCGGTAGTCGGGCTCGACGAACAGCGAATGATGCTGGCCGCGTACTTCTTCCAGCGTATAGCCGGTGGCGGCCAGGAAGTTGGCATTGGCCGTGAGGATGCGGCCATCCATGCTGAACTCGATGACTGCCTGCGATTTATCGATGGCGGCCAGCTGCCCCGCCGACTCGGCTGCCTGCTGCTTCTGCGCCGTGATGTCAGTCGCGAACTTGACAACCTTGTATGGTCGCCCGTGCTGGTCAAGCACCGGGTTGTAGGAGGCCTGGATCCAGATCTCACGCCCACCCTTGCCGAAGCGCCGGTACTGTCCTGCATCGAATTCACCGCGGCCGAGTCGCGCCCAGAAGTCGCGGTATCCGGTACTGCGCGCGTCCTCAGGATCGACGAACAGGGAGTGATGCCTGCCCTGGATCTCATCCAGGCGATATCCCACTGCCTGCAGGAAGTTGTCATTGGCCTGCAGGATGGTGCCGTCGAGCGCGAACTCGATGACCGCCTGCACCCGATGCAGTGCAGCAACCTGGGCCTCAAGCTCGACGTGTCGCCGATGCTGTTCGGCCACCTCCGTGGCGCGGCGCTGCCTGCCCAACACCCCCTGCAGCGCGCGCAGGGGAGACCAACGGGTGAGCACTTCGGCCGGCGCCTGAGCACCTTCCATGGAGCCTGAAATAAGCATCGTCTGATCCTCGGTGTCCGGGTAGCGGTTGCGACCCGCCGGGCGGGATGCCCGGCGGCAACTTCGATTGCCTGGGACTGCAGACGCCGGAAGGCGTCACTCGAGCGACTGGCAGAAACAGTACGGCAGCTGCGATCGTCATCAAACAGCGGCGGAGCACACGGCACGGGCCGCCCATCGGAGGCAGCCTCGGGTCCGGCAGCGGGAGCCAGCAGCGGGCTCCAGAGAAGGTATCGGCGCGGCGGCCAACAACTTTAGGGGGCCAGCCCCTGGTCGGCAGCGCGCCGCAGAACCCAGCGCAGCAGCATCGTTGCCAGCACCGCCGGCAGGTAGCCCAGACTGCCGCAGACGACCAGCAGGGAAGGTCCCACCAGTGGCCCGCCACCACCCAGGAACCAGTTGCGGGTGGCGAGGATGTACAACGCGAACGGCACCAGCAGCAACGGTGCCAGCCGCAACAGCTGCCACCGCCATCTGCCCGGACCGATCCAGCCAGCCAGTGCACCAAGCACGGCACCTGCGGCTACGATGGGGGCGATTTCATCCATGACGCGCTTCCGGAAGTCTTCCAGCCACCATTCTGGACCAGCGCCGACGGAAAGGGGATGCGACAGGCACGCAGAAGGTTGCAATGACCATCGGGACATCCCTTGCCGGCGCGCTGCCGGCGAGCATGTGCCCACTGACTGGATTTTTCCTGGGAGGCAGCATGCTTCGACGCTTGAACGCCATCATCATCCTCAGCCTGTGCAGTGCCGGCGCATTGGCCAGCGACGCGGGGTTCCGTCCCAGCTTTCATCCCGACCAGCTGAAGGGACCACCTGCCGGTCGCCACAACGAAGTACTGGTGCTTGGGACAGCACATCTGTCGGAACTGCCAAAGACCTTCGAGCCGGCCATGCTGGAGCCCTTGCTGCAGCGCCTGGCACGTTGGCGCCCGCAGGCGATTGCCACCGAAAACCTGTCCGGCCTGCAGTGCGACTTCATGCGTCGCAATCCCAGCCGCTATGCCGAAAGCGTTGAAACCTACTGCTACGACACCGATGAGGCCCGCGTCGCCACCGGCCTCGACGTGCCCAGCGCGAACGCCGAGATGGGACGCCTGCTGTCGGCATGGCCGGCAAGCCCGACAGCAGCGCAGCGTAGGCACCTGGCCGCGGTGTTCCTGGCCGCTGGCGAGCGCGGATCGGCGCAGGTGCAATGGCTGCGCCTGCCTGTGCAGGACCGGATCGCCGGCGACGGCCTGGATGCTGCGCTGGTCGCGATTCTCGACAAGAGCCTGACCCGCCGCAATGAAACCAACCTTGTGGCGGCAGTCCTCGCTGCCCGCCTGGGGCTGGAACGCCTGTGGGCAGTGGACGACCACACCGCCGATTCGCCCACCCCACCCGAGGACGAGAAGGCAGCACGCGAAGCGATCATGAAGGCCTGGGACAATCCGCACGCAAACGCACGGCGCGACGCCGACGAGCCGCTGTATGCAAATGTCGACAAGGTCGGTGGCGTACTGGACCTGTACCGTGCCTACAACCGCCCCGACGTCGGCTTGCAGGCCTACCAGGCGGACTTCGGCGCGGCGCTGGTCGAGCCCTCCTCCCAGGGCTTTGGTCGCAACTATGTGGGCTACTGGGAAACCCGCAACCTGCGCATGGTCGCCAACATCCGCGAAGTGCTGGGCCAGCAGCCGGGAACGCGCCTGCTGGCGATCGTTGGTGCCTCACACAAGGGCTATTACGAGGCCTACCTCAACATGATGCACGACGTGCAGCTGGTCAGCTCGGACGAAGTGCTGCGTTGACAGAGGAAACGCTGGGTGCGATATCGTGGATGGGACTGTCCACTGGAAGGAGCCGTTATGAAGAAATGGATCCCTGCCGCATTCGCGGCATTCGGCTTGGCCGCGGCGCTGCAGGCCGCTGCTTGTGACCTCACTCTCGACAACGGCGGCGACCTTGCTGGCGCGGTCGCCAGCGCGCCAGGCAAGAAGATCTGCCTCAGGCCAGGCCAGTACGTCGCCGGCCCGGCGCCTCTGGAGATTCCTGCCGGGACCACCATTGAAGGACTTGGAGCCACCATGGCCGAGGTGGTGGTCTCAGCCTACGGTGCACCACAGAAGGCCATAGGCCTCGGCAGCAACACAATGCTGCACAACTTCACGCTGACGACCGGGGCAGGCGGAAACTTCGGCGTGCTGGCCTACCACCAGGACCGCGTCATCATCTGGAGTCTGGATATCGTCGGCTTCCAGATCAGCGCCGGTGTGGTTGGAGGCAATGGCGTGGAGATCTGGGATACGTTCATGCGTGGAAACGGCATTGCCGGCAATGCGACGGCGGATCCCAATCTATGGATCACCGACTCCCGCGACGTCACGATCCTTTACGGACAGCTCACAGGCCGCAAGGATGGTCCAGGCGGCGATGGTGAGATGGCCATATACAACTCCAGCAACGTCATGATTGACGGCGCACGGGTCATCGATTCGGGGGCCAGCGCCATCTATCTAGTGAACTGTGTCGACTGCACCGTCAAGAACTCGGTGATTGAACGGCCAGGAGAATGGGGTATCGACGTCGTGCAAGGGTCACACCGATTCCTCGCCGACAACAACTACGTCAACGGCGCGAACTATGGTGGTGCGGTGTTTGAAACTTCCGGCGGCGCCACCGCAACGTTCCGCTCGAACCGATTTATTCTCAATCGACGCATGGGCGTGGGCAACTGCAACGGCATCAATGCAAAGGGAGGTACTGCAGGCATTCAGTCGATCGGCAATACATCCATGCCGTCGGGCGATCTCTGCTCATTCCCCTGAAGCACGGGCAAGGGGGCAGAAGCCATAGGCGCCTCGTCCCTGCCCGCTTTCCACAGAACGATGCTGGCCACACATATACAGGCCAGCGTCACTACCAGCAACACCAATGCTCCGCCCTGCAGAATGGGCAGAACAGCCTGCGCGCGCAGGTCATCGCGCAGCTGCTCCAGCCGCAGGCAGGCAGCCGAGGTCAGGCACCAACCGACCAGAGCAGGAGCAAAGGCGCGCATCGCCGCCGAGTCGCAGAAGTTCATTTGATCACCTGAGGATGTGGGCGTTGGCGCAGTATTCGCCGCGCCCCTCTCACAGGTTGAGATCAGCCGTCGCCGAGGTCGCTGCCGTCCGCCGGCGAGCCGCCGGGCAGTTCACTGGTTTCGCCCTGCACCTGCACGTTGTTGCGGCCCATCGCCTTGGCCCGGTAGCACTGGGCATCGGCGGCCGCGACGGCCTGGTCCACGCTCATGCCGGCAGCAAGCGGCGCGATGCCGATGCTGGCGCCGATCCGCAGCTGATGCTGGTCCCACGGAATGGACAGGCTGGACAGGGTGTGCAGCAGTTCACCACCGATGCGCGCCGCGCGCCGCGGGCTGCACCCGGACAGGATCACCGCGAATTCGTCACCGCCCAGGCGCGCCACCACATCCGAATCGCGTACACCATGACGCAGCACGCTGGCCACGGCCCACAGCACTGCGTCGCCGGCCAGGTGCCCAAAGGTATCGTTGACCGGCTTGAACCGGTCCAGGTCGATATACATCAGCGAAGCCGCCTGGCCCGTCCGCTCGACCCGTGTGATCGCCTGCTGCAGGTGCACTTCGAAGCCGCGGCGGTTACCCAGTTCGGTCAGCGGGTCCATCTCCGCCAGGTGTCTCGCCTCGCGTTCGCGTGCACGCTGCTGCGTATCATCGCGCAACACCCACACGGCGCCGCGCACATGCCCTTCGTCGTCACGCAACCAGGCCCGGGTGAGGTCCACCGGTACTGTCGCCGCCCCCATCCGCAGCAGCAGATCGGCGTGCAGGTCCACGGCATTGCTTTCCGGATCCAACAGTACGCTGACGTCGAGCTGCGATTGCGGTGCGTATTCGGTGGTCAACGAAAGCACGTCCTGCACGAGATGCCCGGCCAGTGACAGTGCGCCATCGCCGGCAAGCATTCGCACGGCAGCCGCGTTTGCATATTCGATGCGGCCATCCAATGCAACGCTGAGCACCAGGTCGGCGACGGCATCGAGGGTGATGCGGCTGCGCTGTTCGCTTTCGAACAGGCGCTGCTCGCTGCTGCGCTGCGCGCTGACATCCTGGATCTGCGACACGAAATGCAGCGGTTCGCCGCGCTCATTGCGTACCAGCGATACCGACAGCCGCGCCCATATGGTGTTGCCATCACGTCCCACGTAGCGCTTTTCAAGGTGATAGTGGGTGCGTCGCCCCGCCAGCAGATCCTGCACCAGGGCCAGGTCGGTCTGCAGATCGGCCGGATGGGTCAACCGCTGGAAATCGACCTGCAGCAGCTCCTCGCGCGGGTAGCCAAGAATGCGGCACAGCGCATCGTTGACATCCAGCCAGCGACCTTCCAGCGACACCAGTGCCATGCCCAGTGCCGCCGAGGTGAACGCACCGGCGAACTTGTCCGCCGCAAGACGTGCCTCGGCGCGGGCCTGCAGGATTTCAGTGATGTCGATGGCCATGCCGACATAGCCGATGCGCTCGCCATCGGCGCCATCCATGCGGCTGATCGACAGGCGCACTTGGCGACGCTGGCCATCCTTGCGCAGCAGCGTCCACTGCCGCGAATACGTCTGGCCGTCGGCGCGGGCACTAAGTGCCTCGAACACCCCGGGAACCTGTCCGTCAGCGGTCGCCAGCGGTCGCAGCCACGCCTGCAGTTCAACCGGGTCGTGGAAGGCGTCCAGCCGGCGCCCACCCACTACTTCAGCAGCGGTGTAGCCGAGCAGCCGCTGCGCACCCGTGTTGAACAGGGTGATGGTGCCGTCGGTGTCGGTGGCGATCACCGCCACTTCGTCGGATGCATCCACCACTGCCTGCAGGCGCTGGCGCATTTCGGCCGCGTCCTGGCGCGCCCGCTGCAGTTCGGTGACGTCGGCATGGGCACCGGCCATCCATAGCGGCCTGCCCTGCCCGTCCCACTCGAACACCCGTCCGCGGTCGTGAATCCAGATCCATTCGCCATTCCTGTGGCGCATCCGCAACAGGCAGACATAGTGGTCGGTGCGGCCATCGAAGTGGTCCTGCAGAGCCGCATCGGACAGCGCCAGATCATCCGGATGCACCAGCGCGATGAACGTCTTCTGGCAGATCGGCTCCAGCTCGTCCAACCGGTAGCCGACGATCTCGGCCCAGCGTTCGTTGACCCGCATCTGTCCGCTCTGGACGTTCCATTCCCAGGTGCCGGCCGCGGTGCCCTCGATGATCATCGCCAGGCGACGGCGCTCTTCGGCCAGTTCCTGCAGCCGGCGCTCCAGCAGTGCGTTGCCGCTGCTGCCCTGATCGGCCATCAGCCGCCTCCCCTGCAGACGCAGCTGCCCGCAGGCCGTGGCGAGGCGCCACAGCGGTCACGGAACAAGGCGGATGGTGCTGACGGCATGGCCTCCCCAGCGACAGCGGGGCCCCAAGCCCCCTTTCCAGCGCAAGTGTGCGCATTGCCGGGGAACATCGACAAGTCCCCCACCCGGCCGTGCCGGGAGGGGGACGGCAGACTCAGCTGCGCTTGGCCCTGGCGAACGCCTCGGCCAGGGCATTGTTGGCTGGCGGCGCGGCCGGTGCCGGGCGTCCGCCATTGCCCGGGTTGCGCCCCTGGCCACCACGCCCCTGCCCGGGGGTGCCCGCGTCGCGACGCGGGGCCTGCCCCTGGCTGCGTTCGTCACGGCTGCCCGGGCGGCTGGTGGCCTGGCCAGGCGTGTCATCCAGGCGACGGGTCAGGGCGATGCGTTTGCGCGGCACATCCACCTCCAGCACCTTCACCTTGACGATGTCGCCGGCCTTGACCACGTCGCGCGGGTCTTTCACGTAGGTATCGGACAGCGCCGAGATGTGGATCAGGCCATCCTGGTGCACGCCGATATCGACGAACGCACCGAACGCGGCCACGTTGCTCACCACACCCTCCAGCACCATGCCCTCGCGCAGGTCCTTGATGTCCTCGACGCCATCGGCGAAACGAGCCGCCTTGAACTCCGGGCGCGGATCACGGCCGGGCTTTTCCAGTTCCTTGAGGATGTCGCGCACGGTCGGCACACCAAACGTTTCGTCGGTGAACTGCTCGGCCTTCAACCCGCGCAGGAAACTACCGTCGCCGATCAGCGCCTTGATCGGGCGCCCGGTGCTGGCCACGATCCGCTCGACCACCGGGTAGGCTTCCGGATGCACCGACGATGCATCCAGCGGCTGATCACCATCGGCGATACGCAGGAAGCCCGCACATTGCTCGAACGTCTTCTCGCCCAAGCGCGACACCTTCAACAAGTCCTTGCGACGCTTGAACGGACCGTTGTCATCGCGGTGGCGCACGATGTTCTCGGCCACCGTCGACGACAGGCCCGACACGCGCGACAACAGTGCCGCCGACGCCGTGTTGACGTACACGCCGACAGCGTTCACGCAGTCCTCCACGCGCGCATCCAGCGCACGCGCCAGACGGTACTGATCCACGTCGTGCTGGTACTGCCCGACACCGATCGCCTTCGGCTCGATCTTCACCAGCTCGGCCAGCGGGTCCTGCAGGCGACGCGCGATCGATACCGCGCCACGGATCGACACGTCCAGGTCCGGGAACTCCTTGGCCGCCGTTTCCGACGCCGAGTACACCGAAGCCCCGGCTTCGCTGACCACGATTTTCTGCGGTGCGTTGTCACCCAGCGCCTTGATGGCTTCACCGGCCAGCTTGTCGGTCTCGCGGCTGGCGGTGCCGTTGCCGATCGCGATCAGCTGTACGTTGTGCCTGGTGCACAGCTGCTTGATCGTCTGCAGCGACTGCTCCCACTGCCGGCGGGGTTCGTGCGGGTAGATGGTATCGGTGGCGACCAGCTTGCCGGTGGCGTCCACCACGGCGATCTTGCAGCCGGTGCGGATGCCCGGGTCCAGGCCCAGCACACTTTTCGGGCCGGCCGGCGCGGCCAGCAGCAGATCCTTGAGATTGTCGCCGAACACGGCGATGGCTTCGGCCTCGGCTTTCTCGCGGGCCTGGTTGAACAGGTCCAGCAGCAGGTGCATGTGCAGCTTGGCCCGCCAGGTCAGGCGGCAGGCATCGAGCAGCCAGCGATCACCGGGGCGCCCCGCATCGCGAATGCCAGCGTTGTGCGCCACGCGCCCTTCAGCGTACTGATGCCCCGCCTCGGCATCCTTGCCCGGGTCCAGTTCCAGGAACAGGATCTCCTCGCGGCGCGCGCGGAACAACGCCAGCAACCGGTGCGAGGGGATCTTCGCCAGCGACTCGGCGTGTTCGAAGTAATCGCGGTACTTGGCGCCCTCGGTTTCCTTGCCCTCGGCAACGCGGGCACGGATCACCCCCTGCTCGCTCAACCAGCTGCGCAGTTCACCCACCAGCGTGGCGTCCTCGCCCCAGCGCTCCATCAGGATCGCGCGGGCACCTTCCAGCGCGGCCTTGGTATCGGCCACGCCCTTGTCGGCATCCACGAACGTGGCAGCAAAGACCTGCGGGTCCCGCGTCGGATCGCCCAGCAGGCCGTCGGCCAACGGCTCCAGTCCGGCTTCGCGGGCGATCTGCGCGCGGGTACGGCGCTTGGGCTTGTACGGCAGGTACAGGTCTTCCAGCCGGCTCTTGGTGTCGGCAGCGAGGATCTCGTTGCGCAGCTCATCGCTGAGCTTGCCCTGTTCGCCGATGCTGGCCAGCACCGCCGCACGGCGGTCTTCCAGCTCGCGCAGGTAGGTCAGGCGGGTTTCCAGGTTGCGCAGCTGGGTATCGTCCAGGCCGCCGGTGACTTCCTTGCGGTAGCGGGCGATGAACGGAACGCTGGCGCCTTCATCGAGCAGGCCGACGGCGGCGCTGACCTGGGCGGTCTGGGCACCGATCTCATCGGCGATGGTCTGGGCGATCTGCTGGGCGAGCTGGCGCTGGGCGTGCTTGGCGTCGTGCATTGTTTCCGGCCTGGGCCGCATTGCGGGAAAGGCCCATTCTTGCAATGCGCGGGCGGCAGGGACAAGGCGTTGACAGAACGGCGGTTCAGGCGGCGGGTCCGGATCGGACGCCGGCATCCTGGCAAGTGGGGCTCGGACTGGCCCTGGGGCTGGGATGCCGGCGCGGACGCGCGATGGTGGGGCGCGTCCTGCCGCGTATTGCGAAGGTCAGCGGTAGTGGCGGGCGGCACGCTGCATGACGATGTCGTCACGCAGGCTCTCAAGCGCCATCAGGCGGACCTTGCCGACACCCTGCAGTTCCATGAACCGCTCCGTGTAGAACTCCGGCCCCAGCGCGGTATCGGCGCGGGATTTGCTGAAGCCGTAGGGCACCACGCCCTTCTCGCCATCCTTGCTACCACCGACATAAAGAACGATTGCCATGTGATGTCTTCCTCCAAATTGCTACTGCGTACTGCACACGATGAGCGGTACTTGCGAGCCCATCGGGGTAGAGCTTACCGCGACCAAGCTGACTGGAACGTCACGAAGACTAATGACGATCGGTTGCATGCAGATGACTGCGGGATAGCAGCAGAATGCTTACGGATCTTTAACTTCCGTCTAACGAATGGAGGGATTTCCAGCCAACGGCGCAGCCCCTCGTGGGTGGGTTGGTTGGTCGCGGAATGCAAAAGCCGTCGCGCTGGTCGGCCGGGTTGGGTTCGCGGGGGACGCCGTGAATCCGTCCCTGGAGCAACTGTGTTGAGAGAGGGGCCTCGGCCCCTCCGACAGTCACGCACGGTAGTGCCGGCCGCTGGCCGGCAGCCTTTTGGGGCACGCGCAGACTGGCTTCAGGCGGGGATCGATCCGCCTTGAGCGTCACGCATGCGCGCGTTGAGAATCACCAGCATCTTCCGCATCACCGCCACGATGGCTACTTTTCCTTCTTTGCCTCGGGCTCGCAGCGACTGGTAGAAATTGCGCAGTCGAGGTTCATGCCGCATGGCCGACATGCTGGCCATGTAAAGCACCTGACGGATCTCGGCCCTGCCGCCATGGATGCTTCGTTTGCCGCGCATGGTTCCGCTGTCGTGGGACATGGGTGCTACACCGACCAGACTGGCGATGGCCTTGCCGCTGATCTTGCCCAGCTCCGGCAGATAGCTGGCCAATACCGCCTGCAGGACAGGGCCCACGCCTTTCATCGACTTCAGTACCGCCAGCTGAGGTTGCTGGGCAACCTGCTCGGCAATCTGCTGTCCCAAACGCCCAACCATCCTCTGCAGGCGGCTGATGTTGGCTTGCAGCAGTCGGCGCAACTCACGATCGGTCACCATCTCCTGCTGCTGGCGCGCTACGGTCAGGGCTTCCATCGTCTGTCGACGCGCCCGCACAAATTCCCGCAGCTTTTGCTGCCAGGGCTCCAGTGGCTGATAGGCGGGCAGTTTCACCAAGGCCGCCATCTGCGCCAATGCATAGGCATCCAGACGGTCGGTCTTGGCCACCTGGCCCATTCCCTGGGCCAGCCTGCGAGCCCGCAGCGCGTTGGCACGGACCACCGCATGACCGGCGTTGTGCAGGAAGTTCAGTACTGATTGTTCGTAGCCCCCAGTGGCCTCCAGTGGCCTCCAGCACGATCTGGCTCACCGGATGTTTCCTCAACCAGAGATCCAATTCAGCGAAACCCGAAGCGCTATTGCTGACCTGCAGCACCTCTCCGTCCGTCGTGCCGACATCCAGTTGGCGCTTGCTGACATCAATCCCGATCCCGTTCATCACCGGACTCCGTATAGTCTGGAAGGGTCGAGAGCTCCCCCGCTTGCCCAGTCTTATTACTGCGAGTGTCAGCTCCAGCAACTGTTCGGGCGGATCAAGGGAGATTCCGGCGTGGGCGCCAAGCTCCAAGGCGATCGTCGAGATCCAGGCTTACACGGCGGCCCACGCCGGCTCTCGACACCTACGTTGCCAGATTCCAATCAGATAAGGCTTGGCCGCGGCATCCATGCCGCGGACACCCCCGCGAACCCAACCCGCCCGCCCTCTGACAGATCTCTGCGGTCTGCCACCCACGGAAAAGAAAAAGAAGATCAAAAGCAAAAGCGGCTTGGCCGGCCGCTTCTTGTAGAGCCAAGCCCACGCTCGGCTGCGTTCAGGCCAGTCCGCGAAGCCGGGCGCAGACTCGGCTCTACACGAGCAAGCGCAGCGCGCGACCCGCTTCTGCTGTTCTTTTTCTTTTCCGTGGCTGGACGCACCCGGAAACTGTCAGGAGCCGGGCGGGGTGGGTTCGCGGGACCGTTGGCGCCATGGATGGCGCCATCGAGCCCCCAGGGATGGGTTTACGGCGTGTCCCGCGAACCCACCCCGCCCGGCCCAATCACATGATTCGCTCTACGCGACCACCCACGAGGGGCTGCGCCGTTGACTGGAAACTATGGCCACCAGCCATGCCCGAACCGCGCGTAATGATCAGCCGCACGCTCGAACGGATTGCGCGCGCTGACGCCGCCACACAGCATATACACCGGCAGGTACAGCGGCCCCAGCACCAGGTACTGGTACACGTGTGCGCGCTCATGATCATCCAGCCGGATCAACGGCTCCACGCCCCACCCCGCCTGATGTGCATAGGTACGGCAGCACATGCCCAGGTCGTAGCCGGTGTGCAGGATCACGTTGCCGAGGGTAATCGCTCCGCCCGGGCCCCATGGCCAATGGTCGAAAACCACCGCGCAATCACGACCGCTCCAGCGCATCTTCGCACCACCCAGCAACCCGGCCAGACCGCCAAGCAGGCCGATCAGGGTATTGGGCACGGTCCACAGCGCGCCCAGCACCTGCAGCGCGCGCAGCCAGATCGGCCAGGGCCGGGACGCGGCGTTCAATCGGCCTCGTTGGGGATCAGCAGCCACAGCAACAGGTAGATCAGGATGCCCGGGAAGGCGGCCGATGCCAGCGAAATCACCACGTACAGCACCCGTACCAGGGTCGGGTTCCAGCCGAAACGATGGGCGATGCCGCCCATCACTCCGGCGATCATGCGGTCGTTCAGCGAGCGCGACAGGGTGCGCGGCACAGCGTTCATGGCGAGGTCTCCCGGCTGACTGGCTGCGGCCACTGTAGCGCCTGCCGTGTCTACGGCGTGCGTTGGCGCAATGCCTGCAGGCGGGCGCCGAACCACGCCGCAGAGGTCTGTTCGGGCTGGCCGGGGCAGCGGATCCGGTACGCCTTGCCACTCATGCTGCTCTGGCTCGCCGCACGCTCGATGAACTGCTCGGCGGTGTCGACCATGTCCTTCTTCAGCAGGTAGTCGTACTTGCGCTGCAGGTGCGAACGCGCATCGGCGGGACCGTACCAGCTGCCATTGCGCTGGAACTGGCACTGGGAGCCGTCCAGGCTGCCGATCAACTGTGTGATCTCGCGGCGCGCATCGGCGCTGGGCGCGGCGCCGGCAACGCCCGGTGCAAGGGCCAGCGCAAGCGCGATCAAGGGGAAATACTTCATGGCGTGCGTTCCTTCAGCCAGTTGTCGATGGTCGCCGGCACTTCGCGCTGCGCGCGGCCGGAGACGTAGATGCCGATGTGCCCACCGCGGAAACTGGACTCGGTGTAGTCCTGCGTGCCCAGCCGGCCACGCATCGCACGTGATGCATCCGGTGGCACCAGGTGATCCTGTTCGGCGTAGATGTTGAGCACGGGCAGGGTCACCTTGGCCAGGTCCACCGCCTCCTCACCGATATGCACGGTGCCGTTGACCAGCCCGTTGCCCTGGTAGAACTGCTTGATGAACTCGCGGAAGGCCTCGCCCGCCAGATCGGGCGAGTCGAAGATCCACTTTTCCATGCGCAGGAAGTCTTCCAGTGCGGCCTTGTCATCGAGGATGTCGAGCAGGCCCACGTACTTCTGCACGTTCAGGCGGAACGGCTTGAGCATCAGGTAGCTGGCATTCATCAGATCGGCCGGGATGTTGCCCAGCGTGTCCACCAGCAGATCCACGTCCACCTGCTGCGCCCAGTGCGACAGCATGTTGTCGGCGGTCTGGAAATCGACCGGGGTGACCATGGTGATGAGGTTGCCCAGCTTCTGCCGGCGCAGCGCGGCGTAGCACAGCGCGAACACGCCGCCCTGGCAGATGCCGAGCATGTCGACCGGGCCACCGCTGCGCGCGCGCAGCGCATCCACCGCGCCATCGATGTAGCGCAGCAGGTAATCCTCAAGCGTCTGGTAACGCTCGGAACGATCCGGATAGCCCCAGTCCAGCACGTACACGTCCTGGCCCAGCGCCAGCAGCTTCTGCACCAGTGAGCGATCGGCCTGCAGGTCGACCATGTATGGGCGGTTCACCAGCGCGTACACGATCAGCAGCGGCGTGCGCCGGACCGGTGCGTTCTCGCCGACGAAGCGATACAGCACCACCTTGCCATCGCGCCAGACTTCCTCGCGGGCGGTGGCGCCATAGTCGACATCCTCCACCTGCGGCAACAGCTTCAACCCTTCCATCAGCTTGCGCTGCATGGCCAGGGTCTCCTGCATCAGGTCATCGGCATTGAAGCCCAGCGGTCCTTTCATGGCTTACGACTTCCGCGTGGTGGTGCGGGAGGTGGCCTTCTTCGCTGGCGCCTTCTTCGCTGGCGCCTTCTTCGCTGGCACATTCTTCGCGGCAGCCTTCTTCGCTGGTGCCTTCTTCGCGGCAGGCTTGCGCGCGACGGGCTTCACCTTGGCAGGCGCCGGCTGGGCTACCGGATCGACCGCGTCGGTACCGGCAAGCACCGCTACCTGTGCCTGCAGCCGGCGCAGAGTACGCTCGAGCTCGGCGATGCGACGGTGGGCGGCATCCATCTCGGTTCGGGTCGGCAGGCCGATGCGTTCACTCATCTGTTCCACCTCGCGTTGCAGCCCCGCGCGCAGGCGCATCTGCGCATTGCCCAGCGCCGCGTAGATCTGCTGGAAAGGTGCCGACATGGCGACCTTGGCGTAGGCCTCCTCGGCCACTTCGATCCACAGATCGAACATCGCCCGTGCGCTGGTCAGCTGGCTGCCGGGCTGCTCATGCTCGGCCAGGCGCTGCTCGAACAGGTCGAACGCTTCTTCCAGCGCCTGCTTGATCTGCTCGACATAGGCCTGCGAGTGATGCTGGTACTCCTCCTGCGCGCGCAGCAGGGCCTGCCACCGCGCCTGGTGCTCGCGGCCGGGCCCGAACGCCGGGCTCTGCAGCCAAGGACCGGCCAGCGTCTGCAACTGCTGGAACCACGCCGCGAACTCGGGCGGAGCAGCGCCGGCATGGGTGCTGCCACGGGCACCCTGCAGCATCCACTGCAGCATGCCGTCGCCCTGACCCTTTACCGCTTCACGCCAGGCCTGGGCAACCTCGGCACTGCTGGCATCGCGGCCGGCAAAGCGTGCAGCCACTTCCTGCATGGTGCCGTACCAGCTGCCAGCCTGTTCGCGGAACCGACGCACGGCCTCTTCCGGCGCTGCCGCCCCGGTCTCGGGCAGCAGTTGACCCCACCAGTCGAACAGGTGCTTCCAACTGCCCGGGTCGTCACCGGCGGGGGCCCCCTGCACAGTCGCGTGGCGCAGGGCATCGCCCCAGGCACCGAAGTACTGCCGGGCCAGGTTCTCGAAATCGCTGCTGCCGGCGTCGTTGGCCGAGCTGGTCATCGCGCTCCTCCGCAGGGCTGGGTCATGGCTTGGGAATGCGCAGGGTCTTGCTGATCATCAGCGACCCGGACAGCGCGAACAGCAGCACCAACGGATGCAGCTGCCAGGGGCCGATCTGCCACTGGCCCAGCCACAGGTCGTGGCCGATGGCATCGGTGCCGGCGGCGATCGCCAGCACGATCACCAGCGCCAGGCTGGTGGGGATCGGTGTTCCCTCGAAGTACTTCACCTTGCCTTCGTCACCGCTCATCGCCTCGGCGGTCACGTTGTAACGGGCCAGGCGGCTGACGCCGCAGCAGACGAAGTAGCTCAGCACCAGCCAGTCCCAGCCGCCCTGCATGCCACAGGCATAGGCCAGCGCTGCGGGTGCGACACCGAAGGAAATCACGTCCGACAGGGAGTCGAGCTCGCGGCCCAGGGTCGAACTGGACTTGCGCCAGCGCGCGATGCGGCCGTCCAGTGCATCGAAAATGAAAGCCAGCGGGATCAGCGCCATGCCGAACAGCAGATAGCCGCGCTCGCCATCCTGCAGGAAACGCATCGCGGCAAACACCGCGCCGGTGCCGCAGAAAGCGTTGGCGAGGGTGAACCAGTCCGCCAGATGGAACTCGCGCAGCATCGAGAAGTGACGTTTCATGAAGTCTCACGGGGCATCAAGGCCCACAGGGTACCGCGAGCGCCGCCACCGGCAACAGCGTGGGCTGACCCCGCCCTTCACCCGTCACTCACCGATCCTCACCGGCGGTGAATTTTTCGCCACCCATCTTGACAGCCTAGGGGGGTGGCGCCTGCCAGTGCTTATCCACAAAGTTGCCCACGCGTAATCCACACCCCCTGTGGACAAGTGGCTCTCACCGACTGCGACGCTGGACATTTCCTGATCACCTCAAGCCGGGGTTTCCCTACTTCCCAAGCCGATCGGCTGGCGCTATGGTCTGCGGCGGACCCGCCGCCGCCACGTCCGACTCCTTACCGACGGACGATGTTGATGCTGGATGCACGCACCCTGGCCGCGCAGTTGCGGCAGCCCCATGGCGAGGCCGCGCTGGCCGTGGGCGAATCGATGAACCGCAGCAACGGCGCCCTCAACCAGGCAGCAATCGCGTTGCTGGCCGTCGCTCCCGGAGAGCAGGTGCTGGAGATCGGCCCAGGCAACGCCGCCTTCGCGCCGCTGCTGCTGCAGGCCAGCGGCAGTTGCTACGTGGGCGTCGAGCTGTCCCGTGCCATGGTCGACGCCGGCAACCAGCATCTTGCCGCCAGCGGCCTTGCCGGGCGTGCCGCGCTGCGCGAGGGCGATGCCCATGCCCTGCCCTTGGCGGATGCCTGCGTCGATGCTGCGCTGGCGGTCAACACCCTGTACTTCTGGCCGAACCTGGCCCCCGTGCTGGATGAACTGGCGCGGGTGCTGCATCGCGGCGGCCGGCTATGCCTGGCCTTCGGCGATGCTGGATTCATGCGCAGCCTGCCCTTCGCCGCCGACTTCGAACTGCATGAGCTGGATGCCGTGGAGCTGGCGCTGCGGGTGTCCGGCTTCAGCGTCACGGCATGGCGCTCGCATCGCGAATGCACAACCGGCAATGACGGCCAGCAGCGGGAAAAGCACTTCCACCTGCTGCTGGCGCGCCGCCGGTAGGGCCGGCCACTTGAACTGCAAAAGACTGCTCTGCTGACGCTTGGGCGATAGCGGAATGCAGGAACGTCACAGGCCCCGCCCCGCTCCGCATGTGCTCTGGCTCAGGCTCGAACAGCAAGCCGGCGCCTCCAGCCGAAGAAGCAAAGCAGCTGCAGCAACAGCATCGCCAGCAACCCCAGCGGCCAGGCCCACCACAGCCCAGCCAAGCCATGCCGCGCCTGCAGCCACGTCGCCAACGGCAGCTCCAGCAGCAGGACAGCGGCTACTCCCGCCAGCGCCGGCAGCAGCACGAAGCCGCTGCCGCGCATCACCCCGACCAGCACCGCGCTGATTCCCATCGCCAGCACGCCCCACACAACCGTGCGCAACTGCTGGGCCGCCAGTTCCCGCACCGCCGGCGCATCCAGGATCAGCCCAGCCAGCCACGGCGCCAACCCGACTGCCAGAGCCACCACAAGCGTCAACAGACCCAGGCCCAGCAGCACACCGGTGCGGGCGATCTCCGGCAGCCGCGTCGCCCGACCCGGGCCCATCGCGTGGGCGGCGAGGATGGTGGCGGTGATTCCGAGCGACATGGCCGGCAGCTGCACCCAGCTCATCAACTGGTTGACCGCACCATACGCGGCGGTCGCTTGGTAGCCATGGTTGTTGATCCAGCCCAGCAGCACGATCTCGGCAATGGCCAGACTGAGCATCTGCAGGGAAGATGGCGCACCAATGCGCAGCATCGAACGCACCAGCGCCCCATCGAAACGAATGGCACCGAGCAGCTCCCGGCCTGGAGCGAGCGGATGACCGACGCAATGCCAGCGCCACAGCAACCAGCCCAGCGCCAGCGCTGAGGCGAACACTGCCGACAAGGCCGCACTGGCGGCCCCCAGCTTCGGCAGGCCGGCCCAGCCCAGGATCAACAGCGGTGTGCACAACAGGCCGACCACGGTAGCCAGCAACAGGGCATGCAGCGGCGTCTTCGCATCTCCCACTGCACGACTGACGGCGGTGGCCAGCCACAGCAGGAAAAAGACCGGCGCACCCAACAGCACGATCCGCGCATAGACGATGGCCTCGACCAGGATCGGCGCTGGTGTTCCCAGTGCCACAAGCAGTTGGGGCGCGAAGATGCCACCCACCGCCATCACCAGCGCCGACAACATCACCACCAGGGCCACCGCGCTGCCAGCGACAGCCTGCGCCTGTTGCGGCCTGCCACTACCCCACGCCTGTCCGATCAGCACCATGGCCCCGGTCGCCAGGCCCATCACCAATGCCAGCAGCAGGAAGAAGACGGGGAAGAACGCGGCGGCGGCGGCTACCGCCTGCGTTCCCAGCAGATGGCCAAGGTAGATGTTGTCGAGCGTGCCTGCGGCCAGCTGCAACGCATTGGTCAGCAGCATCGGCAACAGCAGGGCCAGGTAGCTGCGCCACAGCGGTGGCGTCATCGCCGGGGACATCGGGTTGGAAGCAGAGTTCATGGGATTCCATGGGCAAGGCGCCGCCCTGCCCGGCATCTCCGCCAGCAAAGGAAGCACACAGGGGATGGTGCGCAGCCCGCGATCAGGACGACTGAATCACGCGCCGCGCGGTGATTCAGTCGTCGCCGTCCGCAGCGTCATCGAAGGCAAGGCACAGGGCGTGGCTGCGCACATCCGCTGGCCAGGACTGCAGCGCTGCCTCAAGCCCGGCGCGATCATGCGCGAACAGCACGCGGATGACCTCTTCGAAGCCCGGCAGGTCACCGGCGATGGCCTGCAGGAAGTGATAGGCGCGCTCGGTGTAGCGGCGCGTGCGGTCCTTGTCCGCACCGGCGCGGCTGGCCGCTTCCACCAGCCGGCGCAGCACCACCGAGGCACCGCCCGGCTGTTCGGCCAGCCATGCCCAGTGACGAGGCAGCAGAGTCACCTCGCGGGCGATCACACCCAGCTTGGGACGTCCGCGGCCACGCGGGACGACGGACGCGTCATCGACCAGGGGGCCCTCATCCACTTCGACTGGCGCTGGAAACGCCTTGGCAATACGCACCAGCAGCTGCGCATCACTGCCACGAGTATCGAAATCGTGGGTACGGCCGGTGGCGTTGTCGAATACCAGTAGTGGACCGGGCGCGTTGTCCGCGCGCAACTGCTTGAGTGCCATTGCGGCCGCTTCCGGCGTACCAGAGACGACCAGGCGATGGCCGTCGAAACAGCTGAAAGGGGCGAGTCGGGATGCTTGCATGACAATGGCATCAGTGAGGATGCGTAAATATTACCCGGGTAATTTAATGACGTCAAATATTGCCCGGGTATTAATTAACCATCACATCCATGAGCATGCCGGGCAAGGCCGGTGCTCAATCAAGCGATCAGGATCAGCCTTCAATCTGATCTGCTCACCGCGTCAAAGACGGCTGAAGGACCAGCTCTGCATGCGTCCATCCCGGTAAGGCATCACCCCGTGGAACGGGCGCGGATCGGCATCGAACACCAGCGGCAGGAAGTTGCGGTCGCCCTCCCACATGGGCAGCGTGTCCAGCTTGTCCACGTCCACCCACTCCAGGGTGCCTTCGTGGTTGCCGCCGTGCGGGGCACCCTCGAAGCTGTCGATGACGAACACGAAACCGAACCAGTCTTCGCCATGCTTGCCGAAACCCGGCCAGCTGATGGTGCCGCGCAGGCGCATGGCGGTGCAGTCGATGCCGGCTTCCTCTGCGATCTCACGGCGCATGCCGGCGGCCACGTCCTCGGTGGGCTCGACCTTGCCGCCCAGGCCGTTGTACTTGCCCAGGTGGTGGTCACCCGGCCGGGTATTGCGATGGATCATCAGCACCTGGCGACGATCGGGCGAGAGCACATAGCCCAGGGTGGCGACGATCGGGGTATACGGCATGTGCGAATCCGGCGGCGGGTCAGCCGTGGATTATGGCCGATCAACGCACCAGCGACAGGCGACGATCGCCGGCACCCACGGTGTTGCCGTCAGGGTCAAGGCGCAGGGTAGCCACGCCATGGCCGCGTTCGGCCAGGTATTCCAGCCATTTGCCGAGGAAGGTGTTCATCCGCATGCGATGGCTGATCAGTTCGGCCGGCGGCGGGTACAGGCCCATCGTGTCCTGCCAGCGGCGGCCGACGTAGCAGTGGGTGGTCTCGGCCTGGCGCGCGTCCCGGTACAGACGGACGAAGGCCGATGGGTCAGGTTCACCGGTCACCGGGTCGGCCAGGTCGTAGGTCAGGCGCAGCTCCACCGTGTAGCGGTGGCACTCGATCACATCCAGGCGCACGTCCAGGCCGTCACCTACCGAGGAGACGTAGCTTCCCGCCACCAGCTCGGCCGGCGCGAACAGGCGCACCAGGTGGCGGTAATTCTCCGCGTACAGCCCCATCAGCCAGCTCAGCCGGCTCAGGCGGGGAATGCGCTCGGTACGGGGCAATGCTCGGGCCATGGGTTGATCCTACACGTTGGCCCTTCAACGTGGGGACAGTTCAACCCGCAGCCAAGCCGCCAACGGCGATCACCCCTGTAGAGCCGAGCCCATGCTCGGCTGCTCTTCGGCCAGAACCCGGTGGCCCAGCCGAGCATAGGCTCGGCTCTACAGGGCGCAGTTGAAGCGCCCATTGGTAGTGCCGGCCGCTGGGCGGCAGCGCGGCGCGAGGGAAAGGATCAATACAGCTCGCGCTGCAATCCCAGCGTACCCAGCACCTTGCTGGAGATCTCCTCGATCGAGGTATGGGTGGTGCTGAGGGTCGGGATGCGTTCCATCTGGAACATGACCTCCGCTGCGGCCACCTCGCGCTTGCAGGTGTCCAGGTTGGCGTAGCGCGAATTGGGCCGGCGCTCCTGGCGGATCTGCTGCAGGCGGTCCGGGTCGATGGTCAGGCCGAACAGCTTGCGTCGGTAGTTGCGCAGCCGTGGCGGCAGGCGGTCGCTCTCCAGATCCTCGTCGGTCAACGGGTAGTTGGCCGCGCGCACCCCGTAATGCAGGGCCAGGTAGATGCAGGTGGGCGTCTTGCCCGCCCGCGACACCGCCACTAGGATCACGTCGGCGTCGTCGTAATTCACCGCGATGCCATCGTCATGGGTCAGCGCGAAGTTCATCGCGTTGATGCGCCGGTGGTAGGTGTCGAAGTCGACCATGCCGTGGGCCTGGCCGACCCGGTTCAGGCGCGAGCTGGACAGTTCGCGCTCCAGCGGCTCGATGAACGGGGCGAACACATCCAGCATCAGCGCCCCGCTTTCGGACAGGATCACGCTCAGGCTCTGGTCCACGCAGGAGTTCACCACGATCGGCCGGACCTGGTACCGCTCCCCCGCCGCCTGGATCCGGGCACACGCTTCCCGGGCTTTTTCGGGGTCATCGACAAATGACATCCGGTCGGTAATGAAGCTGAACCCGGAGAACTGGGTCAGCAGGCTATGCCCAATGGTTTCAGCGGTGATACCGGTTCCATCGGAAACGTAGAACACCGGACGGATGGTCGACATGCGCGCATTTACCCCCTACGAAGCCTAAAAGGGCCGTCAACACAAGCTTGTGCCGACGGTGGTCTGCCCGGCATCATATCGGCTTCTTCCTACGGACGCGGCCATCCAAGCCCGCCTCGGGCGATGGCCAAACGGAGCATCGCGCTTGAACGAGAACATCCTGTGGTTGCACGAACTGCGTCTGGCCGACCTGGCCCGCGTAGGCGGCAAGAATTCCTCGCTGGGCGAGATGATCGGCAACCTGGCCGGTCTGGGCGTCTCCGTTCCTGGAGGTTATGCGACCACGTCTGAAGCCTTCAAGGACTTCATCGCGCACAACGACCTGTCCAAGCGCATCTTCGACAAGCTGGCCACGCTGGACGTCGAGGACGTCACCGCGCTGACCGCGGCCGGCAAGGAAATCCGCAGCTGGGTGATCGATGCGCCGCTGCAGCCGCAGCTGGACCAGGACATCCGCAGCGCCTACGCCAAGCTGAGCGCCGACAACGGTGGCGGCGACGTGGCCGTAGCCGTGCGTTCTTCGGCCACCGCCGAAGATCTGCCCGATGCCTCCTTCGCCGGTCAGCAGGAAACCTTCCTCAACGTCACTGGTGCCGACGATGTCGTGCACAAGGTCAAGGAAGTGTTCGCCTCTCTGTACAACGACCGTGCCATCGCCTACCGCGTGCACCACGGCTTCAAGCACGAAGACGTGTTCCTGTCGGCGGGCGTGCAGCTGATGGTGCGTTCGGGCGTGGGTTCGTCCGGCGTGCTGTTCACCCTGGACACCGAATCCGGCTTCCGCGACGTGGTGTTCGTCACCTCCTCGTTCGGTCTGGGCGAAATGGTCGTGCAGGGCGCGGTCAACCCCGACGAGTTCTACGTCTACAAGCCCACCCTGCAGGCCGGCAAGCCGGCGATCCTGCGCCGTTCGCTCGGCAGCAAGGCGATCCGCATGGTGTATTCGGATGTCCCCGGCGAGCGCGTCAGGATCGAGGACACCCCGGCCGAACTGCGCACCACCTTCTCGATCAACGATGAAGACGTGGCCGAACTGTCGCGCCAGGCACTGACCATCGAAAAGCACTACGGCCGCCCGATGGATATCGAGTGGGCCAAGGACGGTGTCAGCGGCAAGCTGTTCATCGTGCAGGCGCGCCCGGAAACCGTGAAGTCGCGCAGCCATGCCACCCAGATCGAGCGTTTCGCGCTGACCGAAAAGGGTGGCAACGTTCTCGCCGAAGGCCGCGCCGTCGGCGCCAAGATCGGTGCTGGCGTGGCCCGCGTGGTGAAGACGCTGGAAGACATGAACCGCGTGCAGCCGGGCGACGTGCTGATCGCCGACATGACCGATCCCGATTGGGAGCCGGTGATGAAGCGCGCATCGGCGATCGTCACCAACCGCGGTGGCCGTACCTGCCACGCCGCGATCATCGCCCGCGAGCTGGGCGTGCCGGCCGTGGTCGGTTCGGGCAACGCGACCAAGGTCATTGAAGATGGCCAGCTGGTCACCGTCAGCTGCGCTGAAGGCGATACCGGCTTCATCTACGAAGGCAAGCTCGGTTTCGAGCGCACCACCACCGATCTGGGCAACATGCCGCCGGCACCGTTGAAGATCATGATGAACGTGGCCAACCCGGAACGTGCCTTCGACTTCGGCCAGCTGCCGAATGCCGGCATCGGCCTGGCTCGCCTGGAAATGATCATCGCCAGCCACATCGGCATCCACCCCAACGCGCTGCTGGAATACGACCGCCAGGACGCCGCGACGAAGAAGAAGATCGACGAGAAGATCGCCGGTTATTCCGATCCGGTCGGCTTCTACGTGGACCGTCTGGCCGAAGGCATCGCCACCCTCACTGCCTCGGTCGCACCGAATCCGGTGATCGTGCGCCTGTCGGACTTCAAGTCCAACGAGTACGCCAACCTGATCGGCGGCAGCGGCTACGAGCCGCACGAAGAGAACCCGATGATCGGCTTCCGCGGCGCCAGCCGTTACGTCGATCCGAGCTTCTCGGCTGCCTTCGCGCTGGAGTGCAAAGCCGTGCTGCGCGTGCGCAACGAGATGGGCCTGGACAACCTGTGGGTCATGATCCCGTTCGTGCGCACCCTGGAAGAAGGCCGCAAGGTCGTCGAGGTGCTCGAACAGAATGGCCTGAAGCAGGGCGAGAACGGCCTGAAGATCATCATGATGTGCGAAGTGCCGTCCAACGCACTGCTCGCCGATGAATTCCTGGAAATCTTCGACGGCTTCTCGATCGGCTCCAACGACCTGACCCAGCTGACCCTGGGCCTGGATCGCGACTCGTCGATCGTCGCGCACCTGTTCGATGAGCGGAACCCGGCGGTGAAGAAGCTGCTGTCGATGGCGATCAAGTCCGCACGTGCCAAGGGCAAGTACGTCGGCATCTGCGGCCAGGGCCCGTCCGATCATCCGGATCTGGCAGAGTGGTTGATGCAGGAAGGCATCGAGTCGGTGTCGCTGAACCCGGACACTGTGGTCGATACCTGGCTGCGTCTGGCCAAGTTGAAGGCCAAGGGTTGAGCCGTTGATGCTTGATGGCTGACGTCGCTTTCATCGACGTCGGCCCATACTGAAGTTGCACGCAAGCCCCGCCTTCGCGGGGCTTGCTGTTTCTGGCGTCCGCGCACGCCATGTTCCTGTCGTACATGTTCCCGTTGCAAAAGGAGTCCGCATGATCGCCGCTGCCCCACCCTCGCCCGCCACGACGTCCTGGTTCCATTCGCTCGACTGGGAGCGTCTGCTGGAAACCTACGGCGTGCCGTTGCTCGCTGCCATCGTCGTGTTTCTGGTCGGGATGTGGGTCGCACGCCGACTGTCCAATGCGATGCCGCGCGCGACCACGCGCATGGGCATGGACCCGATGCTGGGCAACTTCCTGCGCAACGTGGTGTACGCCACCTCGCTGGTGATCGTAGTGCTGCTGGCCATCGATACGCTCGGCGTAAGGATCACTCCGCTGCTGGCCGTGCTCGGCACCGCCGGTCTGGCCGTTGGCCTGGCACTGAAGGATTCGCTGTCGAACATTGCCTCGGGCGTGATGCTAGTGACCCTGCGCCCGTTCCGCGTGGGCGACGTGGTGACCATCGCCGGGCAGACCGGCACCGTGCGCGAAGTACGCATTTTCCAGACCGTGATCACCGGTGCCGACAACCAGCACACCACCATTCCGAACACGCTGATCACCGCCGCACCGATCATCAACCTTACGGCAGAGCCCACCCGCCGCGTCGAACTGGTGGTGGGCATCGGTTACGAAGACAACATCCAGCTGGCCCGCGATACCGCACTGGCGCTGATGAAGGCCGACCCGCGCGTGCTGCAGACGCCCGCACCGGACGTGGTGGTGTACGAGCTGGGTGCGCACGCGATCAACCTGGGCATCCGCTGCTACGTGAAATCGGCCGATCACTTCGGCACCAAGGTCACCCTGCTGGAGCAGATCAAGCTGGGCTACGACAAGGCCGGCATCAACATCCCGTATCCGCAGCAGGACATGCACCTGTACCTGCATGGCAAGGATGGCGGCGTGGTCGAGGCAGACGCACTGGTGCGCGACAGGCCCTGATCCATCCTGGTAGTGCCGACCAACGGTCGGCACCCACCCACCAGCATCGGTAGCGCCGGGCCATGCCCGGCGGACGCGGAGTCAGGCCTCCACGGCCTCTTCCAGCGTCGGATAATCGGTAAATCCGACCGAGCCACCACCGAAGTACGTCGCGCGATCCGGCGAATTCAACACCGCGCCGGTGCGCAGGCGCTCAGGCAGATCCGGGTTGGCGATGAACGGCCGGCCGAAGCCGATCAGGTCGGCCCAGCCTTCCGCCAGCGCCTGCCCGGCACGCTCCGCGGTGTACTTGCCGGCGTAGATCAACGTGCCCGGATAGATCATCCGCAGCGCCTGCTTGAACGCCACCGGCATCAACGGGGCATCCTCCCAGTCGGCCTCGGCGATGTGCAGGTATCCCACACCCAGCTCGCCCAGCAGGTGCGCGGCAGCCAGATAGGTCGCCTGCGGCGTGTCGTCCACCGCCCCCTGCAGCGTGGTCAACGGCGCCAGACGCACGCCGACACGCTCGCCGCCAGCGACATCGACCACCGCCTGCACCGCCTCGCGCAGAAAGCGCAGGCGATTCTGCAGCGCGCCGCCGTAGCCATCGGTACGCTGATTGGCCTGCGAGTCGATGAACTGGTTGATCAGGTAGCCGTTGGCACCGTGCAACTCAACGCCATCAAAGCCAGCGGCCAGTGCATTGCGGGTCGCCTGCGCATAGTCGGCCACGATGCCCGGGATCTCGTCCTCACCCAGCGCGCGCGGCATCGAGTGCTGGATCATCTCGCCCACGCCGGATTCCGGACCGGCGCCGGTGGGGTCGACAAAGACCTTCACCCCTTCGGCCAGCAGTGCCGAGGAAGAGACCGGCGCCGCGCCGTCCGGCTGCAGAGCAACATGGGACACCCGGCCTACATGCCAGAGCTGGGCATAGATGCGACCACCGGCCGCGTGCACGGCATCGGTGACCCTGCGCCAGCCCTGCACCTGCGCTTCGCTGTGGATGCCAGGGGTCCAGGCATAGCCCTGGCCCTGCGGGCTGATCTGGGTGCCTTCGCTGACGATCAGGCCGGCACCGGCACGCTGGGCGTAGTACTCGGCCATCTCTGCGGTGGCGACATTGCCGGCAGCCGCACGCGAGCGGGTCATCGGCGGCATCACGATGCGGTTGGGCAGCGTCAGCGCGCCCAGGCGGTGGGGGGTGAACAACATGGCGGCATTCTCTTGCGGGGGATTGCCGGCAAGGATGGGGATGGCGCTGCGCGCGCAACAGGCGCGTTCGTGCAAAACAGTTGTGCCGCCGAGGCAACGATGCCGCCTCCACGCATGGCGTGGATTACAACGTCGGCTCGATCAACACCCCGCCGTGCGCGATGCGGTCATAGCAGGTGCGCACCACTTCCTCGCCGTACTTCAGCTCCAGCCGGCGCACGATGAAATGGCCACGGGCCATGTCCTGGTAGTAGTCGGTGAACATGGTATTGAGCGTGGCGCCGGCTGCCGCACCGACGATCGGCACCGCCTGCGCGGCAAACTTCTCGGTGATCACCACACCGAAGCGCGCGGCGACCTTTTCCACCAGCTTGGCCAGCAGCTTGCCGGCTTCCTTCGGCGCCACGCCCAGGGTCAGGTCGCGTCCCGTCACCACGCGCCCGGCCAGTTCGGCCGACAGGTGGCGCATCACATCGGTGGTGAAGCCACGGGCCAGGTAGTAGCCGGTCTCGCTGGCATCGTCGCGCGGCGAATTGCCGCCCAGTGCGAACACCTCCAGGCAGGCCTGGCGGGTACTGAACTGCGATAGATCGAAGCCTTCGCTGCGGGCCACATCGGCCACCGCGCGCATCATGATCGTGGTCGACACTGGCAACTCGATGAACAGCGCGGCAAAGCCGAACGCACCACCAACCGCGCCCGACGTCGCCGCCGCCAGCTTGTGCCAACGTGTCGAGGCTCCCTTGCCAGGAGTGTTGTCCATGCTCCACAGCGCGGCCTGCACGGATTTGGACAACGCCGCCTGCACCGCGCCGTGGATGCGGTTGGACACCGAGGTGGGAAGCGCCTTCACCGCGAACTCCAGCGGCGTCCCGACCAGGTTGGCCATGCGTGCGGTGATCGTGGGTGCCTCGAGCAAGGCAACCGCCCGCTGCAGGTCAGACCAGTCGCCGGCGTCGTGGGCGATATCACGGGGCAGCAGGATGGGGTCATTCATGCGGCCGATCATAGCGCCGCGGAGTTGAACGCAGCGTAGTGCCGGCCGTTGGCCGGCAGCACCTGATCCTCACCTGCGCCGCAGGGTTGCCGGCCAGCGGCCGGCACTACCCATCAAGGGGTCGGCAGGCCCGACAGTGCGCCCATGAACTGGCGGTAGTGGCGCAGTTCGTTGATCGAATCGTGCACATCGCTCAGCGCGGTGTGGTTGCTGTTCTTGCCCACGCCAGCGGCCACGGTCGGCGCCCAGCGCTTGGCCAGTTCCTTCACCGTGGACACGTCCAGGTTTCGGTAGTGGAAGTACTTCTCCAGCCGCGGCATCTGCCGGTGCAGGAAGCGGCGGTCCTGGCAGATGGAGTTGCCCGACATCGGCGACACGCCGGCCGGAATCCACTGCGCCAGGAAGGCGACTGTCTGCGCTTCGGCCTGGCCGAGCGTCGTGGTGCTGTCGATGACACGCTGCCACAGGCCCGAACGACGATGCTGGTTGCGGTTCCACTCGTCCATCGCTTCCAGTGTTTCCAGCGGATGGTGGATGGCGAACTCCGGGCCCTCGGCCAGCACGTTGAGCTGGGCATCGGTGACCACGGTGGCGATCTCGATGATCGAATCGTTGTCGGTATCCAACCCGGTCATTTCCAGGTCGATCCAGATCAGTCGCTCGTTGGCCGCGCCGTTCTCTGCCATCGTGTCGCCTCGTTGCTGGGCAGGCACGAGGCCGGCCGGTAAAGGAAAGTGGCGGCCATCATACCCTTTCGCCACTCAGCCCTCGCCAGCGTGGTCCTCCAGCAGCAGCGGCGGCTTGCCGCGCTTGGCCCGGAAATAGTTGGTCAGGCGGTTGCTCGCCTCCTTGGCCAGCACGCCGGCATGGACCTCGACCCGGTGATTGTGGCGGGCATCACCGACCAGATCGAACACGCTGCCACAGGCACCCGTCTTGGGATCGCTGGCACCGTAGACCAGGCGCGCCACACGGGCATGCACGATCGCCATCGCGCACATCGCGCACGGCTCCAGGGTGACATACAGGGTGCTGCCGATCAGGCGGTGATTGGCCAGCATCCGCCCGCCCTCGCGCATGGCCACGATCTCGGCATGCGCACTGGGATCGTGCGAGGCAATGTTGAGGTTCCAGCCCTCGCCCAGCAGCTGACCGTCTGCGCCCACCAGCACCGCGCCGACCGGGATCTCGTCGAACTCACGCTGTGCGCGTTCGGCCAATGCCAACGCGTGACGCATCCAGTGCTCGTCGGCGTCGTGCACGGGCACGCCCAGGGTGTCGGTCATGGCGGTTCTCGAATTCGAACAGTTCAGCGCGACCGCAGTGTAGCGCAGGCCTCTGTGACCAAGTCGACAGCGCCTCGCAGGCCGCCTCCAAACGGCATCTTCCCTCCAGTTCCGGCCGCTATACTTGCGTGCACTTGCGAAGCACCTTGGACATGCCCATGACCACCCTGCGCCCTTCCCGCGCTACCGATGGCGACGCTCTCGTCGACCTCTGGCGCCGGGCCGTCGACGCCACCCATGACTTCCTCAGTGCCGAAGACCGCCAGGCCATCGACGCCGAAGTCGCCGGCTTCCTGCCGCACGCCCCGCTGGTCGTGGCAGTCGACGACCAAGACCGGCCGCAGGGTTTCATGCTGATCGACGGCTCGCACATGGAAGCGTTGTTCATCGATCCCGACGTGCGCGGAACCGGCATCGGCCGCCAGTTGCTGCTGCATGCGGTGGCCCGGCACCCGCAACTGACCACCGACGTCAATGCGCAGAATGCACAGGCTGTGGGCTTCTATCAGCGCATGGGTTTCACTGAAACCGGCCGCTCGCCGGTGGATTCGCAGGGTCGTCCATATCCCCTCATTCACCTTCGCCATCAAGGCTGACCGGCGCCCGGAGCGCCGGCCGTCCGCCGATCAACCGACCGCGTCGAACGCCGGCGAGTAACGTACCTCGCCCTGCGCCATCGGCGGCTGCAGGCACAGCGTCTGGAAGTATTCCGCCGGCACGCCCGGCAGCACCAGATCCGGCACGGCACGAAAACCAAAACGCCCGTAATAGCCTGGCTCGCCCAACAGCACGCAGCCCCGCGCGCCCTGCACGCGCAACGCCTCGATCGCGGCCCGCATCAATGCCGTGCCCACGCCATGTCCCTGCTGCTCCGGCAGCACCGAAATCGGCCCGAGCCCGAACCAGCCCTGGCTGCCGTCCTGCACACTGACCGGGGAAATCGCGACATGACCGACCAGTCGGCCGGCATCCTCCGCCACCAGCGAGATGCTCAACTCGCCACGCTCACGCAATGCATCGACGATGTGGTGTTCGGTGTGGCTGCTGTGCGGTGCGTTGCGGAAGGCCGCCTCGGTCAGCGAGTGGATTCCAGCAGTGTCTGCGGGCAGTTCAGGGCGGATGGAAAGCATCGTCGGCATGTCTTCGGAACGGATTGAGTAACTTGATCATCCCGGATCACCCCGCATCGAGGAAGCAACAGTCAGCGCCTGACGCCCGCTCTACACATGTGAAATCCGGATACGAATCACAGTTCGCCGCATCCAATCCAAGTTGATAGCGTCAAAATTTCGACTATTTCACTTTTTTGCCGCGAGAATCGCGCAATCTACCCCTCCCGGGTTCGGGATCGTGGTCACCAAGGAAAGGAGACATGCCGTGATTGCCCGTCTTTCCTCGCCAGCGCGGTGCGCATCTCCGTCGCCCGCTGCGTGCCCCTTCGCGAACGCGTTCACTCCCCCGACCGGAGGCTGACCGTGCGCCGCACGTCCCTCCCGTGTCTTGTCTTGCTTCTACTGATCGCCTGCAGCCCGGAGACCGCCATGAACCAGGAACTTGCTTCCGCCGAGTCCGATGTCGCCCAGGGAGGACGTGGCCTGGCCAAGCTAAACCCTTCACCGCGCAAGGCCTATGAGTTGGTACTGCGCCTGCAGAACCCGCCGGGCAGCTTTGCCGTGGTCGAAGGCGTTGCCCAGTACGACGTCAGCAACGAAGCGCAGTGCGGCTACATCGAGCCGGCCACCGGCGCTCCGGCACGCATCACCAGCCAGGAGCCGGTGACGCTGCGCAGGGTCACCGACAACGAGTACCGCGGCACCATCTACCTGGACCGCATGCTCGACGAGGACTACTACGGCCGCGGTGTCTGCCATTGGGCTTTCAGTGGTGCCGGTGCGATGTTGAAGGCGACCGGCGCCGACGGCGAGACCCGCTTCCTGTCTTTCATCGAGGCCGATCCGTTCGTCAAGGGCCAGAGCGAGACGCGCCATTATCCGCAGGGCGATTACCCGCGAGTGGCGGACCTGCCCGACTACGGCGCTACCGGCCAGAAGGACGCCAGCCGCTTCCGCCCGGAACTGCAGGACACGCTGTTCTCTGCCACGTTGACGGCCGATGAGGTGCAGCCGTGACCCTCGACAGCCAGGACTACGCCGCGCTGTCCAACGATGCCTACCGCGACCTGAAAGTCGGTCGCCGCGCCCCCGGGCAGGAAGAGCATGTAGCGCTCAACGGGCATGACTACAAAGTGCTCGAGCATGTCAGCAATCGCTTCAATGGCTATCAAGGCACGATCTATCAGCGCGTGGACACGCAGGAGATCGTGGTCTCCCATCGCGGCACCGAGCAGATCGCGCGCGATGGCCTTCTTGCCGACGGCGGCATGGTGGTCACCCGCTACAACGTGCAGGCCGCAGACGCGCTTGCACTGACCCAACGCGCCCTCGCCTACGCTGCCAAAGAAGGGCGCGACCTCGGCCAGGCGCCGGAGGTGACCGTCACCGGCCATTCGCTGGGCGGGGCGCTGGCCCAGATCAGCGCACACCACTACAACCTGAAAGGCGAGACCTTCAACGCCTATGGTGCGGCCAGTCTTGGCTACCGCATCCCCGAAGGCGGCACCAGCGTGGTCAACCACGTCATGGCTGCCGACCCGGTCAGTGCTGCCTCGCCGCACTTCGGCCAGGTGCGTGTTTACGCCACGCCCCGGGAGATCGACACGCTGGGTGATTGGGGCTTCAGCAACAGCCGTCTGCGCATCCTGATTCCCGACAGCGCACTGGGCGCGGCCGCCAATTCCTTCGGTTCACACAAGCTGGTCAATTTCCTCGGCGACGACTCGGTGCTGGGCAGGCCAGAGACACAGGCGTTGGCGCGCGACAACGTCAAGATGATCGACGAATACCGGGACAAGATGGAGCTGCTGCGCAGTGGCGTCACCACCGGTACGCGCGGCCTGCCGGGCGGAGTGAAGGATCTCTTCGACCATCTGCGCGGCCCGCTGGAACCGGGCGAACCCGCACGCCGCGAAGCGGAACGGCAGGGGCTCCCCCTCGGCATGCTGCGCATCGACGACGCCGGTCACGCTGGCAACCCCTTGTTCAACGACGCCCTGCGCGGCGTGCACGCACAGGACGCCCGCGTCGGCCGCATGCCCGATGGCATGAGCGCGCAGCTGGCAGGCTCCCTGGCTGCAGAGATGCATGCCGCCGGAGGACAGCGTATCGACGAGGTGCTGATGAGTGCCGACGCGTCACGCAGCTTCGCCCTGCAGGGCCAGGGCGGCGACCCCGGCCATCTGCGCGTGTCGGTCGACACTACCCGTGCGATGAACACGCCGCTTGAGCAGAGCAGCCTGCGTATCGACCAGCAGGCTGCCAGCCAGGCCTTGGCGCGCGAGCAGCAGCTGGAACAGGCCCAGACGACCCAGCGCAGCCTGCACGCCTGACGATTGCTGGAATGAAAACGGGAGCCGGCACTGCTGGCTCCCGTTGTTTTCTGCGGTCGATCAGGGGCTGGAAACCGCCGAGTTCGCCGTTGGCCCTGCCAGCACGTACGCATCCGGGCCGGAGTCCGGGAAACCGCCACAGGCCTTGTCACCCGGCGCTACGGGATCGCACGGCCACTGAGCGCGCGTCACGGTATCGCGCAACTCGAAGCGGGTGCCGTTCCAGACCACGAAGGCCAGGTGCTCACGGTTCCAGTCGCTGAAGCTGTGCGGACCGGTCTTCTGCGGCGATTCCGGGTACTGCACGAACCAGCGCATGGCCGGCCCGTACTGCAACTTGCTGTGGTCGAGGCTGACCTTGCCTTCGCCGGCGCGGTGACGGGCACGATCGGCCTCGGCGATCGACGGTGCCGCCGGCATTACCTTCGCAGTGATGTCCTGCGGCACGCCGTCGCTGCCAACCAGGTAAACGCGCTGGCGGACGTAGGCCTGCCCGCAATTGCCGGCTGCGAGCCGGACCGGATCTGCAGTGTTCTCGTTTGACAGCGCGCCATCGGCACAGTCGAACGGCGCCGAGACCAGGTAGGTGGTCGTCGACGCATCCGCACCTTCAAACGAGCGCACCCAGATGTCGCCCAGGCGGGCGATGAAGTCCGGGCGCTGACCCATGCCAGCCACAGCCTTGAACCATGCCTTCTGGCGCACCTCACGCTCGCGCCAGCTGCGCGGCAGGTGGATGTCCTGCTCAGGCAATGCCACCAGCAGCGCCGCCAGATGCGGCGGCAGCGTGCCCTGGCAGGCACCGATCATCAGATCGCCCTGCGGTGCCAGGCGCCCGGCCAGATCGACCGGGCAGCGCGCACCGAGCTGGCGCTCGGCGGCCTGGTCCGGTGCCAGCGGGATGATGGGTGGTGCAACTTGGGCTGGCGGTGGGACGGGTGCCATGGCCAGTGCGGTGCCGGGCACCTGTGCAGCGGCGGCAACGGGGGCCGGCACCTGCGTGGGAGCCGGCGGGGCTGCGACAGGGGCTGTTGCGACAGGCGCAGCATTGGTGGAAGCAACGTCGGCCGCTGGTACTGCCGGTGCTGGCGCGGCAGGTTCGGCGGCGACGGCTTCCGGAGCGACACCCGTCGCCGGTTCCGCCTGCGGTGCAGGTGCGGGCGGCATGGACGGCGAAGGTGCAGCAACCACGGCCGGCATCAGCTCGGGCGCTGCGACGGGAGCCGGTGCAGGAACAGCATCCGTTGCAGTGACAGCGGGCGTCTGCGCGTCCGCTGCGGCCACGATCGGTGCCGGCACAGCCTCCTCGACGGCGGGAGCCGCCGGAGCGTCCGGTGCCTGTTGTGCGTGGGCCATGGCGGCAGCCAGTCCCAGCGGCAAGAGCAACAGTGCCGAAGCGCGACCACGCTGGGCCACGTTGGAACGCAGGAAAGTGTTTCGCATGTTGTGTCCTTACAAAGAGATCCATGTAGGCACCCGAGGGTGCTCGGTGTCGTGCGATGGGCCCGCCGGTCTCCGACCTGCAGGCGGTGCCCAGATTACAGCGATCGCGGGCGGTTCTGCTCCTGCTCGCGGGTAACCGAAGCGGCCTGTTCCTGGCGGGAAGAGGCTTCGGCCGCCAACTGCTGGCTGCTCTGCTCCAACGGCAGCTGGGCGGCGGCCTCACGCTCCACCATCGAGCGCTGCATCGCCGGGTCCCCCATGGCGCCCTGCACCGCAAACAGTGCCCTGCCATCGGTACCGGCCACCACGTGGTCGATGCGACTCATGCCGGCCTTCTGCGCGCTCAGCGCCAGGGCGCCGGCCGTATTGTCCAGCTCCTGCTGGCTGCGCAGGCCGCTCTGCGGCCCCATCTGCTGTAGATGGCCGCGAGCGTCGGTGAACAGCCGGTTGCCGGCATGGGCCGGATCGGACATATCGCGCGGGCGCTCAGGCAGCTGTGCGCGCTCACCCACTTCGCCGCGGGCAAGCCGGTCCATCACGTCAGGGGTCAGCTTCTGCTGCCACGCCTCGAAACGCTTGAGCCGATCCTCCACCCCGTTGACGGCGCCGTTGATGGCGTAGGTCGCCTCGCGCACGTCCTCGCGCGCCTGCTCCGGCACACGGTTCTGCCATTGCCACACGGCGATGCGTCCTGCATGTTCCGGCTGCGACGCCAGCTCGGGTTGATTGACCAGGTCCAGGTCCAGCGCAGTGCCGGCGCGCTGGTAGCTTTCCTTGCCGGTCAGCGGCAGATAACCGCGCCCGTGGTACTTCAGCGCATCACCAGGCGCATCGTTGCCCATCCGGCCGCCATACATCAGCTCGGCCAGGTCATCCGGACGCCCTCGCAGGGCTTCCTGGCGCGCGGACTCCAGCGCCTCGGTGCCATTGCGCCACGCCGCTTCCACCGGGATCTGCGAGATGCCCCGGGTGTAGTTGAAGCTCTCGTTGAGCCGGCTCAAGCCGCGCGACTCGTGCCCTGCCTGAGCCATGAAATTGGCCAGTTCAAGGGGGGAGTCGATGCCGGCGTTGGTCGCCTGCCGCAGCAGTTGCGACTCTCTATCGGTCGACACAGTGCAACTCCTGGATGTTCATCAGCGCGGATTCCTTTCCGCCGGTTGGAGCTTGGCTCATGGAAGCGACACCTCGGCGACACTGGACGGGTCGAAGTCCTCGAACCGCACCCTGCCCAGTTCCGCCACCGAGAAGTCCCGGATGTTGGTCGCTTCGGTCTCGATATCCACGACCTTGCGTCTCACCCCATCCACCCAGCAGGACTTGTCCGCCGATGCATAGCGGAACCGGTACGTGCTGCTCCAGCGCTCGCGGCTGCCGCCGTTGGTGATCACGCTGAAGGTGTCTTCCTCAACCATTGCATACGCAAAAGGGTCACCGGCCAGGCCACCGCGGGTAGAACACGGCACAAGCTTGTCGTTGCGCGCGGCCAGCTGCCAGCGCCCGCGCCCGTCACCGCGCAGCAACAGCAGCACCCGGTTCGGTCCGTGCTGGCCGGGCACCAGCCCTTCCGGCGTCGGCTGGTCGATGACCAGCAACTGGTACTCGATGCCATCGCCGTTGAGCTCGCCCCTGACGGCTTCGAGCAGGTTCGCACCGGATGGAACAAATGCCAGGGCATCGTCCATGTGTGCGCCAAACCTGTCTTCCATCCCCTCCCACTCCTTCAATGTCGTCTTGCCGATGCCCGCCTCCCTGGCCGGTCGGAACGCGGTGTCCCGGCTCGCCCGCGCCTGCACAGATGCGGATCATAGCCCCGCGCACGGCGTGGCCGCGATAGTGGCAAGCGTCACCCGTCGGACGGGCGGACAGAGTCCTCATTGGACGGAAAAGCTCCTGCGTTCGGTGGCACTGGCGCGTCATTTTTATGACGCGCGGGGAGCTTACCGCGAGGAGCTTTGCCGCGTCGAAGGTCGGGAGAAGCGAAAAGCGGAATTGATCACATAAAAACTGGGCTTAACGTGAATGGTGCCCTACCTGATGAACAGATCCGCGGTGCAGGCCGTGTTGGCGATCCTGCATTGATCCTGTGGCATCTGCCGCCATGCAGCCTTCGCGCTGCATTGCTGCATCGCGACAATGACCGCACCCTGTTCGGACATGGCTGCGACGACGCTAGTGGTTTCAGTACCCAGCCCTGCGTGTGCGACCGCCACGCACTGCGCCTGGAACAGGGTCGCCAACGTGCATTCACCCTTGCCGAATTCCCTGCACTCCTTCATGGACGCGCGCTTGGCCTTGCCCCGCGAACGCATCGAGTTGCTGATGAACGTGTCGCCGCGGGCATCCATCGCCACGCCGCGCACGGTCTGCGCCCAGCTGGGGCGATTGCTGTACGGCGAGCCTGTGCTGCTCACGGGGATGGGCGCGCAACCCTGCACACCCTGGCCACCGATGGGATACATGCCCTGTGGGCAATTGCCTTCAGCCATTGCAGTAGAAGGCAGCGAGCCCGCAACCAGCAGCAGGCACGACAAGATAGCTTGGTGGATTCGCTTCATGGCTTCCCGGATTCCCGGCGGCTTGGCCTGTAGCCACGATCAGCGCAACTGCTGCGCGCACGTGGCCCCTTGAGTGGCGTAGTCACGGACGTAGCCGTCCATCGTCAGCACCGTGATATCGCAGCGGTTGTTCACGTCACTGACGACATGCCCGTATACGTTCAACCCCTGAACGCGTTCGCCACGATGCAGGTACAAGGTGCGCGAACCATCGGTCCCATTCTCCACACGGTCCGGCGTGCCCCATGTCCGCACGAACTCCTGCTCGGTCTTGCCGATCCACATGTCCATCAGATTGTTGCGGCCCACGCGGTTGGCTGCGCGAAGCGACTCATCCAGAACGCGGCTGGTCTCCTTCTGGCCACGCGCCAGATTCGCTTCCAGACTGCGCTCAGCCCGGTCCATTTCGGCGTCGGTCGGCCGATAGGTGAACGCTGGGCGCGTGCCATCCTTCCACAGATTGCCCCATATGAAATTCGCAGGTGACTGGCCGACGTCACCGATGGGCAGGAAGCCGCGCTTCATCATTTCCGCCGGCACTTTCGCCTTGGGGTCAGGCCCGACGAGGCAGGCAAAACGCACCAGTTGCACCTGCCAAGGCTCGACTGCCTCGCTGGTCGGATCGAATCTCTCCGGTGGGACATCCTCGATCGCACGGTCGCGCCATTGCACCAGACTCATCTTCATAGCCACGGTGTTACGCGCACAGTTCACCGAGTACTTCCTGATCAGCCGATTCGGCTTGATCGCGTTCTCGTAAACCGTATTGACCTGGATCTCGTACACCGGATCCGGGCCAGCGAGGGGCTCACCAGGCTTCGGCGGTTTCTTGCGGCGCAATTGCTTCAAGTACGCGTTCTGCTCTTCCGGCGTGGCACGCTGCAGAAAACCGACCAGGTCCGCGCGGCTGCTGAGCGTTTGTGCATCGACTACCCACGCTTCACGGTTGGGCATGTCGCCACCGGCGTAAATGACCCAGCTGTCGGCGGCGTGTGCTGACGAAGCCAGCGCCAGAGCGCCGACCAGCATCACTACACGAAAGGGATTCTGCATGATTCGTTCCTTCGAATGGCATGGAGACTTACGACCGCTCCGACAAGCGCAGCGCAAGCCCGCAACTTGTCCAAGCCACTACGATACCGTGCGTTGCATCAGCAACGTATCGGATTTTTCCTACGAATCACACTGATGCGTGGCCCATGTGTCGACGAAAAAATTCATCAACCAGCGTCTAGCAGGACACACCACTCAAATTATCTGCGACCGAAGACATCCCTCTCGCAGGCAAGAATGCACTTCATTTTTCGCGCAGATACGATGGCGCAGGCGCGTTCCGCTCGACGTGAATCAGAATGACTTGAAAAGGGGTTCGGTGCAGTCGGTATAACGAATTACACACGCCCCGCCGCCTCTGGAAGCGCAATACTTCAATACTTCAGCGGAAGCAACTTCCTTTGAAGGCCCAGCAGATATGGAAATGCGGCCATTGCTTCCCTTTTCTGGATCCGCGTAAGCAACACACTGGTTCTTGTATGTAATAGCTGTCGAGCAGTCAGTGGCGCCGTATGTTGCGCAGCGACCCCGCGCCTCCTTCTCCGCCTCTGACTTGGAGCGTTTTCCAACCGACGCGCCCATGCTGCCTGTAGCGTCCGACATGGAAATTGCCCCCCAAGTCTTGATCCATCGCCCATTAGGGCGCAAATCACCACCGCCGCTTCCAGCATTCGGAATCGGCGCGCAGCCCTGCACACCCTGTCCACCGATGGGATATTGACCAGCAGGACAGCCACCTTCAGCAAAGGCAGCATGCGAGGCACCGAGAAGAAACAAGGTAAATAGTGCCTTCGCCTTCATGTGACCCTCACCCATCAGACCGACAAGACAGGTCATTGATCTTGATCATCTAGATGCAGAATCCAGCATTCGGAGGAGCGACCCATACTGACTGCAAACCAACCAAGACCGACCAATTGATTCTGCAAGATGCTCGAGAGAAGTTCGGGCAAGCGCGCTGAGGATCATCGACAGCTTTGAGGCTCGCTTATTCAGGGAAACAATAATCCGAAATATTGACGACAAAGGGGGAGGCACAATCACCTCCATCCGACCATCCCTACAGCCTGGCGACGCATCGAAAACCATCAACCTACCCTTACCAAGGCATACTTCTCAATAAGAGTGAAAAAGTGGCTCCGTGCAATCGCTGTACAGAACTTCACACTGGTTTTCGTTACGAGCTGCGCAGAGCTTTAGCACTTCAGTCGAAGCAACTTCCTTTGTTGGCCCCCTCACGGCAGAAACTCGCCCCCCCGCGCTGCTCTTTTTCGGATATGCATATGCAACACACTGATTCTTATAGGCGATCAAAGCCGTACAGTCGCTAGCGCCGTAGGTAGTACAGCGATCCTTTGCTTCCTTCTCTGCTTCTGCTTTGGTTCGCTTCCCAACAGATGCCCCCATGGCACCCGTAGCGTCAGACTGGTAGATCGCTCCCCAGGTCTTAATCCAACGACCGTTCGGTTGCAGATCACCACCACCACCTCCTCCCGGAATCGGGGCGCAGCCTTGAACACCCTGCCCTCCAACTGGATACTGCCCAGCCGGACACCCTCCCTCTGCGTAGGCTGCACAGGACAAAGCGAGAAGAGAGAGAGTAAGGAGTGCCTTCATCTTCTTCATACAATTTTCATCGTCAAGCAAATTAAGGCCGCGGAGGCCGGCTTCCTGAGAAGTGACCGGTCTGCGCGCACTGCTCGGCGAAGCGCGATCTTGCCAACACTCTCGCCGAATACGCCGGAAGATACGAATTGGGACTTAGCAGCCAGCTCAATAGCTATGAAATGTTGGCTCAGTACAATCAGAGTAAGACACTGCACACGCGTCGCTTGCGCCACCACCTTGTTTACAGGCTTGTGTCGCTCGCTCAACGGCAAGCTCTTTGGTCGCTGCGGTCGAATAATACACCCCCCCCCTTCTTCCCCCTGCAGGAGCGGCAGCAGCGACACACTGATTCTTGTATGAAAAATTCTCGCCGCAGTCTTTCGCGCCGTATGTGGAGCATCGCGCTTTCGCTTCCGCAAATGCTGCGGCCTTGGATTTTTGTCCTACCGAAGTTCCCACATCAAGAGTCGAAGGCGAAATTGAAATTGCGCCCCACGTCTTGGTCCAGCGGCCATTCGGGCGCAAATCGCCTCCGCCGCTCCCAGCACTTGGTATCGGCGCGCAGCCCTGAACACCTTGCCCACCGATCGGGTACTGCCCAGCTGGACAGCCCCCTTCTGCAAAGGCAACAGATCCGCCGGCAAAGAAGACAGCAAGAGTGAGTGTGAACTTGACCAATGCTTGCATGCTGCTCGACTCCATATTCCTATGCCTACAACCTTGATCACTGCCCGCCGGAGTAGGCTCCACGGAGGCCACTGTCCTGCTTGCTAGGGCCAGTTTGCTGGGGAGTGACAACCCTCCCCATACCGAGATTAGCGTTAGCATCTCGAGATCCACTGTCCGCCTCACCCTTAGACGGAGCCGACGGCGTATAGGTACCCGCCGGTCTACCATCCGAACTCGGCGCACCGGCGGCACCGCCGCCTATCTGCGAATATGCCATGAAGGTACCCAGTGTGCCCTGGAAGAACATCGCGGCCATTGGGGGCGCAGTCAGGATCAAGGTGGTGAGAATCAGCCCCATACCGCCCTGTTGCATGGCCTGGCTGGTCATGCCGTCGGCCAGTGCGCCGTCAAGCAGATACTTGTCCACCAACGCTGTCGCCCAGAACGAACCTGCAACGCGGATGACCATGTCCAGCGCGATCGACACCATCGCTGCCAGAACCGCCATCGAGAACATCGTTCCGATTCCGTAGAACAACCATCGCTGGAACAACTGCTTGGTCTGCTCGAACAGTAGGCAAAGAATGAACAGTGGTCCCAAGCCGATGAACAGTGCCATCGCGATCTGGTACAGCAGCAACATCGCGCCCGCGGTAATCGCTGGACCACCGGTACCCAATCCGATGAAGATCTGCGCCTGGGTTTTCTGACCCTGCAGGCTTTCGTCCTTCAGCACCTGGATCGCGTCGATGCTGGACAGGGCGACCTGCATCCAGGCAAGGGATTGGTCGATCTGCTTTTCCGGCGGGTCGTCCTTACCGGTCACCACGTGGGAGATCAGCCCCTTCACATCCTTGTTGAGGAAGTCCTGCACGTTCTGACCGAACATCGCCATGGTAGTGGCCACGCTGACGATCAGCGCGGCACGCGCCATATTGGTAACCAGCACCATCATTGAATCTCGGCTGCGCCCTGTGACGATGCGGAATCCCTGGATCAGCACCCACAGCGTCATGAGGGTGAGAGCCATGAAGCCAACCCACTTCATCATGTTGCCCAGCAGCTTGATGCCAAAGTCATTGATACGGTCCTGGAGGAACTCCAGGATCAGCCGGAAGAACATGAAGTCGCCGATTGATTGGATGCGTACGGCATATCCAAGCAACTCGTGCAGGCCTCCCGAGAAGTCAAAGCTGGCAATCAGCGCGATGTTCATTTCCACAATCCTTTGGCGATTCCACTTGCCTCCGACCGGACACCCTGCCCGGCCGGTGCTTCATAGGTCCAGCTGCGATCAATCAATGCTCAAGGCGGTCTTGAGCGCAGCCGTGCGCACCAGATCGCTCGCAAGCTTCTTCGTAGGATCTCCCTTCAGTGCGGCCTGAGCGACCACGTTCTGATTGGTTTCCATCACTGCGATGTAGGCGTCGTACGCCTGCATGCGCCCCACCCATTGTTGGGACAGTGCCTGAATCTGATTACCCAGGCGCTTGGCATCACTGTCGGCCGCCTGCACGTTGCCGCTCTGGTTGCTCTGCCTGCGCGCCATGAAGTTCGCGTACATGGCCTTCTCAATTTCTTCGGACGTAGTCGTCATGAAATCGATCGAATCATTGAACTTCCGGTTCTGCATCATGCGGATGTTCACGCAGATCTGCTTCTGCTGCTGTTTGATATCTGCGGTCGGCTTGAAGCCCACCGCATCGACAAGATTGGTCAGGCTAAGTCCCGTCGCGTCCTGGCCACACGTCTCTGCCACCAGATAATTGTCCTTCACACGCTTCAGCTCCTGCGCCTTCGGCATGTTCATCATAAAACTCATAGCACTGAACAGCGAGCGCGCGTCATCAATCTGCTGTTTGACTTCATCCCAGCGTGTCTTTTCTTTGGCGTATTCATTAATCTGATCCAGCCAAGTGTATAAATCCTGCAAGATCGAGGTGTAGTCGATCACCGGCATGCCTGCGTTGGCATTTTGTGCGCTGACCAGCAGTGCACCAGAAAGGACAAATGCACCAAGACGCGAGCGGCGCGGACCGCGGCCAGTACCACGAGCCTTCTTCGGGTTATTCATTTCAATCTCCGTGTTCGAAACAGTCATCTTCGAATTCCCTGCTACCGCAATCACGCGGCGTCCGAGCGGGCAGCCTTGCCCGAGCCCTTTCGATTCTTGTAGAAATCTTCAAGCCACTGTTCCGGCGTCAATTCATCCACCGTCACCCGTGCGCGTACCGCAGCTGTCTGCAATACGCGGTGCATGATGTCGATGTTGTCGGTGGACGCCGAGATCACCGACAGAATGTCATCCATACCGCGCAGGTTGAGCTGACATACGCTGGAAGCGTGACCCTGCTTGACCAGGAAACAGCGCGAGCGCTCATCCAAGGCGGTGACCACCTTGAACTCGGCCTCGGTCAGCTTCAGGCCTTCCATGTAGTCGCTCTTGCTGGCATTGGGATTGGGCAGCAGAATCAGCGTTGCGGTCTGTTCGATCAGTGCCGCCGAGATGTCGCTCTTCAGCGCGTCTTCCGGGCTCTGCGTCGCGAAGATGCCCAGGCCATTCTGCTTACGGATGGTCTTCTGCTTGTTCTTGGCGAATTCCTTCAGGCCACCCTCGCCGTCCAGGATCTTCCAGAATTCGTCCATCACATAGATCAGCGGGCGACCGTCGATCAGCGACTCCAGGCGGTGCAGCAGGTAGTTGATGACCGGCACACGCACTTCGGGGTTGTCGATGATGTCGGTGTAATCGAAACCGATGATGTTGGCCTTGCTCAGGTCCACGGTATCCACCGGGTTATCGAACACCCAGCCCAGCGAATTGCCCGAGGTCCAGCGGCGCATGCGCGCGTACAAGCCGTCGTCACCCATGTTGGGCAGGCTCTTCTGGAAATTGGTCATGCTGCGCAGGTGCATTGGCGTGTCGAGCATGCTCTCGACCGCGCGATAGATATCCTCCTCTTCGCGGGAGCTGTACTCACGCTTGCCTGCCAGCACCTTGATCAGGTCTGCCAGAAACTGCACATTGCCTTCGTTGTTCTCACACTGGAACGGGTTGAAGCCGGTTGGCGCACCGTTCTCCAGCGCCAGATAGTTGCCGCCGCAGGCGCGCACGAAAATCTCCGCACCGCGGTCCTTGTCGAAGAAGAAGATCGTGGGCGACGGTTCGTACTTCTGCACCTGGCTGAGCAGGAAGTTGATCAGGGCGGTCTTACCGGTACCGGACTTGCCGATCACCATGGTGTTGGCGATCGCCTTTTCACCCAGCGAGTTTTCCGACGGGTGGGTGGCATGGAAGTTGAAGTAGTACGGCTGGCCGTTGGTCGTCTGCAGCGTAGTGACGCAGTCTCCCCAGGGGTTGTTGTGCTGCTTGCCGGTGGCGAAATTGTGCAGCGGCGACAAGCCGAGGAAATTCAGGGAGCTGACATTGGCAATTCGCGTACGGAAGCGCCAGTTGGCCGGGATCTGAGAGTAGAACGACGAGGTGACCGCAAGGTCTTCCTTGGTGGAGACGAAGCCGGCATTGGACAGTTCAGCGCGGGTCGTTGCCACGTTCTGCGACAGCTTTGCCTGACTGTCGCCGTAGACCGCCATGATGAAGTGGTACTCGCCCAGCACGAAGTTGCCAGAGGACAACTGATCCATCGCCTGATCGAGCTCGACGATCTGGCTGACGGCCTTGTCGCCGGAGGAGATCATCATGCCCTTGGTACGGTCCAGCACCTTCAGTGCATCTTGGCGCCCCATCGGGCTGAAAGAATGGGTAATGACGTACTCGTAATCCAGGTACTTCAGGCCGTTCAGGATGCCGGGGTAGGTCCCCTCGGCGTATTCCTTGATATTGAGGATTGCGCCGAAGTGATTGGCACCGTTGGGCGTGTTGATCACAAAATCGCCGGTCTTGGCCGAGAACATATGCCGGCTGACTGGCAGATAGTCCTTCACAGGCGCCGACAGCACCGGTACCGGCTCATCGATGCGGTTGATCAGGTAACCGAACAGCTCCAGCGTCTCAGAGAACACCACGCCATTCTTGGCCTCGTACATGCCCAGGCGGTAAGGCGCATAGTCGCGGATGACCGCCTCGACGTTGCCAGCCAGCTCCATCAATTTTTCGACCGCCTGCTCCTGCTCGGCGCGCAGCCTGTCCACATTCGCGGACTTTTCCACGAAGCGCTTACCGGCCACCACCGGACGATAGATCATCGTCAGGTAAAGCTCGTTCTGCATGATGCGCTGCGAGGACAACATGCCCATGTACTGATCGGACACATCCTGGTTGAAGCGCTGTTTGAATTGGCTCTTGCCCTTGAGCGTGCGGCGACGGCGGATGTCATGCACCCAGAAGGCGACATTGACGAAATCCGGCGCGCGCAGCGTCTGCAGCAGACGATTGAAAGTGTTGTGGCGATGCTCCAGCTCCCATTCCTCGCGACCGACGAACGGCAGCCCTTCCAGATGCCAGGTCAGCAGGTAGTCGCCGCCCGTGGTCTTCACCACGTTCGGGGCTACATGCGATGACAGGGGAACAAATTCGCTGATGGAGGTATCTGGGCTGAACATGCGACTGCTTCCAATGGGGTACTGCCGACAAAAATTCGGAGTGGCTGCGGCGGGCAACTGCTTCCCGCCGCGGCCGTTCCGGCCCTCAATCCATTCGGGCCGGCTTGTTGCGGTACTGATTCGGGTTGAACACCCACATGCCATCGTGTTCCTGGACGTTGCGGACCCTCAGCTTGAACATCAGGCGCAGGCCCAACAGACGGAAGATCATCTCGTCACGCCTGGCCATCTGCCGCATGATGAAGATGGCAACCGGAATGGTCAGCAGGAACCAGAAGTTCGTGTACATGCTGAGCAGCAACAACCCACCTGCCACCATGAAGAAGGGCAGGTAGGGAACGCCCAGGAACATCGCTGGGCGCGTGCAACCCCGGAACAGAACGTTCTTATGCACTGTAGTAGAGGATGGCGTTCTGGATGTGCAGTGCCATGCCGCCGCCAGTCGTGCCACCACCACCACACTTGCCATCGCTGCCGTCACCCAGCAGCATGCGGGCGATCTGACCGGCGGCGCCGATCAGCACGCCACCGATCAGGATCGGGGCAACATCGGCAATGCGCTTGTGCGCGAAAGCAATCTGGTAGCCGGCGAAGATGACCGCGATGGTCACCACAGCGATCGAGGCGATGTTCAACAGCCCATTGATGTTGTTGAAGAAGCCACAGACTTTCTTGTCGGTACCACCGAAGTCGGTGGCGCCGCCGGCAAACACCTGCGGGGCGAACACGGCGCCCACGAAGAGGGTAGCCATCAGCAGGGTCTTCAGCGTGCGCTGGGCCTGGACGAGGTCGATATTGATACGCTTCATGGATTGATTTCCTTGTTGATGGACTAACACAACTGAATCGACCAGCCGGGGGACTGGCCGTACCACGACTTCGTCAGAACACGAAGGCCGCATCCCCTGCGGGAATCTGTTGCGCCGGCATGGACTGCGCCGGCGCGTTATACATGTTGCCTGGAGGTGCCGAGGCGCCCTGCTGCCCCCAGGGCTGCAGCATCACTGGGCTTTCGCCGCCGCCTGCCGTCGCGCCTGGCAGCTGCTGCGGCATCATCGGCGGCTGACCCGCCCGCCCTGCAGCAGCCTGCTGCGGATAGCCCTGCTGCTGCGGGTAGCCGCTCTCCGGCTGCGCCTGCGGCTGCATCATCCGGTCGACTGAGCCCAGCACGACCCGCGACAATGCCTGATCGGCAAGATTGACCAGGCTCCCGCGCGCCATAGCGCTGGTAGACGGATAAACGGTATAGGCACGCGCAGGGTCGTTGGACGGCACATAGACCGGACCATTGGCCTGGGCGACGATCCGCGCCTGCGCCGGGGAGGCGAGCTGCGGATGATGTTCGACCTTGACGGTACGGCGCTCTCCGCGGGCTACGACGTCGATGGGCGCCACGCCATTGGACGCAACCTGCTGCCCACGACGAATCGAGTCATAAACCTTCTGCACATAGCCGTGACGGAAACCGGTCTCGAAATTGCCCGAGTAGTAGCAGCTGAACGACTTGCCCCAATCCTTGCCGGAGCGCTTGTAGCACTCGGCAAGAATGCGCGAGCCCGCCTGCAGATTCGGGCACTGCTGAAACGCTTTTTCATAGGAGTCCAAGCCATATTTGGCCAGGTTGTAGCGGTTGACCTGGGCAAGGCCGATGGAGAAGTTGTAACCCTTCTCCTCCAGCATGCGCACAGTGGCGAGCGCCTCGTCCAGCGCCTTGGGCTGGCGCGCCAGTGCACCACCAACCACGCCGATGGCGTAGGGGTTGCTCGAGGATTCCACATTGATGACGTGCTGCATCACGTCCATCGAGACGGCCATTTCCGGGCACGCCATCATTTCAAGTCCTGGCAACATCGTTCAGCCCTCCTGCCCCTGGGCGCGCCCAGGATTGAAGTCGATACCGGTGATATAGCGCGAGCCCGCGTGCGCCTTGATATGCACGACGATATCGATGGTCATCATCAACAGACGCTTGATGACGTTGAATTCAAGACCAGAGCCCTCGGTCGACGCTTTCACCATCAGCGCCAGCTGGTCCCAGGTCTGCTCGGGACTGCCCGCATGACAGCTGGTGATCGAGCCGGGATGGCCCGAGGCGCAATTACGGATGAAGTAGAAAGCCTCATCACCACGCAGCTCGGCGAGGATGATGCGCTCGGGCTTCATACGCAGGCAGGCTTCCATGCAGCTCTTGGCCGTCACGTTGCTGGCGCTTTGCCCACCCTTGGAATACAGCAGATGCACGACGTTGGGCTGGGTCAGAAACAGTTCGCGCGCGTCTTCGATGGTGACCAAGCGCTCGCTGTCCGGAATATGGTTGACCAGCGCCTTCATGAAGGTGGTCTTGCCGCTGCCGGTGGCGCCGGACACAACGATATTTTTGCGGTACATCACCGCGCGCCGGAAAAATTCGGCGTACTCACGCTGCTGTCGCAACTCAAGCAACTCGCGGTCCTGCTCACTCAGGCTGCCATCCTGCTCAAGGATCTGGTTGAAGAAACCATCCTCGTGATACTGGGTAAGCGACTTGGTGTGCTTGGAAGGCAGTCGGATCGTGATCGACACTTTGCCCGCATCGCAGGCAGGCGGGATCACGAACTGCGCACGCTGCCCGGTCGGGAAGGTCAACGACACCACCGGATCCGCATCGGTGATGCGCTGGCCGGTGTTGCTTTCGTTGACCACCGCGGTACAGAACTGTCGTGCGCGTTCGAACGTCAGGCCTGGCACATGCACGTGCTGCCACCCTGCCCGCGTCTCCAGGTACAGTTCGCCCGGACGGTTGATGCAGATTTCCGTCACTTCGGGTGAAGTCATGTACTCCGCGATGCCCAGCACTTCGTACTGATAGCGCAGGAAATCACTGGAGACGAGGGCAATGGGTGACACTTCGGCGTCCATGGTCGTTCTGCAGGTTACCGGCGGGTGCGAAGCACATCGCTGAAGTCAACGTCCTTTGCGACGTAGACGTTCACGACCGTGCCCTGGTTGATGGTGACCGTCGGCGGACGGCGCTGGCTCATGGCATCGTTGGCCAAACGCTCCATTGAACGTGCCGTGGCACTTTCATAGGGCGACTGCACCGCCATGCCGCTATTGGTGATGGTGGTGGTCTCCGGGCCATGCTCGGCCGCAGCGTATTTGAAGGCATCCGCGATCAGGCTGATCATCAACGCCTGGGCGATACGACTGCCCCAATGCGCGCTGTATTGACCTGGATGCCCGGCACCGCCAAGGCCATCAACACCGGGACTGGACATGGCCACGTCGATGCCATTGGGCGTGGTGATGCGATCCCAGATCACCTCAACGCGCTTGCCCACTGGACCACCACCATAAGCGCCGTAAATCTTCGAGCCCTTCGGCAGCAGCAGCGTACGGCCATTGATCGAATAGACAGGTTCGGTCAGAAGGCACGAAGTGTAGCCAGCCAGATCGGTGATGATGCGGGTTTCCAGCACGCAGCGTAGATAGGTACCGCGTACCAGCAGTGCATCGGGACTGTGGATGAAGCTGGCATTGGAGATGTCCTCCACATCCGGACCACGGCGAGTTTTCGTGGCGACCGGCTGCGGATTGCCTGCCTGCATCGCGGCAATCATTGCCTTGCTGTACTGGTCGGCGGGGCTCTGCGCACCATCTGCCCCATCGCCCGCCCCCACTCCGCTTCCAGCACCGATACGACGATCGAGCAGGCTCGGACCACGCTCCGGCTCACGCTCGCGATCACGATCGGGCAACTGATAAACCGAGCGACCGGTCTGCCCCGAATCCTCCGGCAACTGCGGCAGCATGGGAATGGGCTCGGCCGGGCCCGTGGGCACCGACGGAGCCTGCTCTACGCTCGGCAGCTGCGGCGTGGCAACGCGGGCGGTGTCAGGCAGTTTGGCTGGTGCATCGCTATCGCCCTTGCTGTTGCGGAAAACCAGCAGGCCCATCGCCACCAGGAGCACCACGATGCCGCCAAGGAACAGCAACGCCTTGCGGTTGAGCCGCTGCTCTTCGGCCGAGCGCAACTGCGGCGCACCCGCATCCAGGTCCGGTGCGGCCTCAGTTTGGGTGTTACCGAAATAGGGATTGGACGGAGCCTGTGGGCTCTGGTCCGGCCCGTTACCGTACGGGCCCGGATCCTCTCGCCCGTTGTTCGGATCGTTTCCAGGAGTGTTCTGCTGGCTCATTTCTTCACGTTCCTTCGCAGACCAACGACGTAGTCGCCGTGGCGGATGACCAGGTACGGGTAGGTCCCGTGGACGATCAAAGTATTCCCTTCGACGGTGGTATTCACCACGAAGTCCTCGCCGTACTCTTTCTCGCGACCGAACACGGCTGGGAAGATGCCCGTCTTGTACTCAGGCGAATTGGGCAGTTTCAGGTAGGTGAAACGACCATCGTCATAGGCATTGACCGGAATCAGCCAGCCCATCTTCTTCGCCTTGCTGGTCGAATAGGAGTAGTTGAAGTTGTACTGGCGATCCTTGGCCAGTTCGGTGCTCAGCAGCGGCTGCGCCTCTTCCTCGACCGCTTCCTGCGCCAAACCAAATTCGGTATCGCTCGGATAGGTGAAGGCAATCTTGTACTGCACGCCAGCACGACGTGCCTGCTCAAGCTGGCGCCAGTCGGTCGCCACCACCTTCAATTCGAAGATGTACGAATGGGTCTCGGTGCGCACCATCATGTTGGTGTCGACGTCAACGTTCTTCGGCTTGATATAGAACACGTTCTCGCGACGGGTCAGCTCCCAGCCGTTGCTGAAACCGGTGCTGTAGTCGAGGATCTTCTCATTCGGACTCAGTTCGATTTGGGTGGTCAGGCCCAAACCGGTGCGTACCGGATAGATGCGATCCTTCTCGTACTCGTAATGGTCCACCGCCTGTGCCATCGCCGCGGTGGAGAACACCAGCGACAGCAACGACAGCAGCGCCAATGCGCTTCCCCTGACTTTTCGACTACTCATCGGTTGCTTGCTCCATCAGCATTTCCGGTGGAATTGTTCGGTACCGGCCTCATGACCGGCTGACCAGGCATGGCCTGCCCTGGCATCTGTTGTCCCTGCACCGGCTGGCCCTGGATAGGCTGCCCCTGCATCGGTGGCACCTGGCCACCAACCGGTGCTGCCACGGGTTGCCCGGTTGCCGGATCGATCATGGTGGCTGCGGCAGGGTTGTTGGGGTCATAGATGCCCTGCGCCTGCTGCGCGGCCTGCTGGGCCTGCGCCTGGATCGCATTGTCGTCCGGAACGGGCACACCACGCGCGTAATCGTTGTCTACGCGGTACTCGGTGACTTGGAAGGCCAGCGGATTGAGCACACGATCCTGCTCGGACAGCGCGAGGTTCTGGTTGTACTCGAAGCGCATTGTCACCAGTTGGTTGTCCAGGAAGTTGCTAACTCCCGAACGCTTGTCCAGCAGGCTGCGCTGGATGCGCACCGACGCGCCGCGGAAGCTGCCATTCGGTTCCGCACCCAATGGGGTGATGCTGAGGATCTTTACCCGGATCGCCTTCTCGCGGCCATACATCACGAAGGGATTCTGCGGATTATTGCCCGCGTAACGGGCGCGCATGGTCTGCGACACAGGATCCGTCGACATGACGAATACCAGTTCCCAGTCGCGCAGCCCCATCACGGCTGAGTCATACGACTCGCGCGCCATCACATACTGGGCGACGTTGCTGCGGTTGATGGCTTCATTGGCCGTGATCGTCTCGCCACGGAAGGTGCCACTAAGGCGGGCGACCGTTGCATTGCCCGTATAGGCATCAGCCATCACCAGGAAAGGCACTTTCTCCTTCAGTGGCAGCATGTAGTAGTAGCCACCGGCCAGCGCCAGCGACATCAGCAACGAACCGGTGGCGACCCACCAGGCACGACGCTCGCTGCGCCGGGCCATGTCGGCCACGGTGATCTCGTAGCTGACCGCCTTGGCGACCGACTGCTCGACCTTGGGGCTGTTGCCTGCATCCTTCTTGCGGAACATGGGTTCTTCCGTACTGCTGAAACATCAATGGGCGCGACGCCCCTGCGCCAGGCGCGGGGTGCGGCACGTTCGATGATTTCGACGCGGTCTCAGCTGCCGCTGCTGGCTTCAGGATCCTGGGCCGACGCGGTTGGCGTCGATCCAGCGTTCTGCACGACGATCTGGTTGCCGACGATGGAGACGGAAACGCCCTGCGCCGCATAGGCCGCCGTGAGATCGATCACGGCCTGCTGTGCGTTGGTGGTGTCGATCTCCGACACCGCGCCATACAGGGTGAAATCCGAACTGAGGCGATAGTCCAGCGTGCGGCCGGAATCCTTGGCCCAGCGCTCGAGCATGGCCTTCAGCGTGCGATCCATAGGCGACGCCTGATAGACGTAGCTGGAGTACAGCGGAATCTCGGTCGGAGCCGTCGCGAAACGGTTGACCGGCTTCCAGCGCCCTCCGAAGTCGGGTGCGGGCTTGGTAGCACAACCTGCCACCATCAACGCCGCCACTGCGGCGATGGACATTTTTGCAATAAACGCCTGATTCATACGGGCTTCACTTTGACGTACGAAAAAGCAGTCCCGATGTTGGTCCCCTGGTCGTCCGGCACTGCGCGATGCACGCCGGAAACGTAACGAATGCACTGCTTAACAGCACATGGGCACGGTTCCCCTGCAGCTCGAAAGCTGCCAACCAAGTCGCGTGAAGCAACCTCATCCGAGGCCCCTTTCACGCACCCTCACCAACGTCGGAACCATCCCTGTTCCCATGGCTGAAACTCCTGGCCACTCTGAAAGCATGACGAATCACACAGATTCGCAAGCCACGCATAGAGTCGCACAACTACGCGTCAATTCGATGTCAGACAAATCTGAATTTTGACCAACGTATGGCGTTTCTTTGACGCGCCTCACTAATTCACCTCAATGAATGCGTGCATCCGTCACACTTTCATGTCTGCAACTTAGACATCAAGCATCGGCACGTCAACCTTTGGCAGTAGTCGTGACGTGAAATAGCGGTCCTTGTAGTAGCGAATCTTGTCGCATTTGACGGGATGCGGAATGCCTTCGTACAGGAAGACCTCCTTGTCCGGCCCCATCGCCTTGAGCTCCTGCGGCAGCATCAGCGCGCGGCGCTCCTCGGTGAAGCTATGGGTCTTCTCACGCGCGTGGGTGACGTTCTTCTTGCGGATGGTGGTGTAGCCCAGCATGTCCGAATAGTCGTTGGCATCCTGCTGTTCGCGCGGGGCGTACAGGATCTGCAGCGCATGGTTGGTAATGATCGTGCGTGAGACTTCTCGGCCATAGGTGGCATCGAGCTGCGACATGCTCTGGATGATCGGTAGCAGGCGCACGTTGTAACCGGCCATGTAGGACACCGCCGAGGCGATGATTTCCACCTTGCCGATCGAGGTGAATTCGTCCATCAACAGCAGGCACTGGTATTTCAGGTCCGGATTGGACTTGGGCAGTTCCTTGGTATTGAGGTTGATCAGCTGGCTGAAGAACAGGTTGATGATCAACCGGCTTTCGGCCAGCTTGTTGGGCTGGATGCCGATGTAGATGGTCATCTTCTTCTTGCGCACGTCGGTGAGCAGGAAGTCGTTGGTGCTGGTGGCCTTGTCCAGTACCGGGTTGATCCAGGGATTCAACGGTTCCTTGAAGGTGCCCAGGATCGAGGCGAAGGTCTCGTCGGCCTGGGACAGCATGTTGGCGAACGCCGAGCGCGCGTTGCTGCTCAGGAATGGACGCTCGGACAGGCTCTTCAGGAACTTCTTCAGGTCGCTGCCATCACCGGAGGACAGGCGGTAGACCGCGCCCAGGGTCGGCGTGCCCTGCCCGCCCGGGAAGCCGCTGCTGCGCTCGTCATCCCAGTTCTCGAACAGATACAGGGTGAAGGCGATGAAGGCATTGCGCGCCTGGCTGATCCAGAACTTCTGGTCTTCCGAGCCATCGGGATAGAGCATCGCACCGATGCTCATCAGGTCCGAGACGCGGAACGCCGGGTCGTCGGAGACGTAGCTGAGCGGGTTCCAGCGATGGGTGCGGCGATCTTCGGCGAACGGATTGAACAGGTAGATCTCCTGCCCTTGGCTGGCGCGCCAACCGCTGGTCAGGTCGAAGTTCTCCTGCTTGATGTCCAGCACCACCAGCGATTCGCCGTACTCCAGCAGGTTCGGGATGACCACGCCGACGCCCTTGCCCGAACGGGTCGGGGCGGCCAGGATCACGAACTGCTGACCGTCCAGCCGCACCAGCTTGCCACCATGGCTGCCGACCACGATGCTCTGCCCGCTCTTCTTGAACATGCCATGCTTGGCCAGATCGGCGCTGGTGGCAAAGCGCGCGTCACCATGCAGCGAGCGCTTGTCCTTCTTCAACAGCACGACCAGGCCGACGATGGCCAGCACCAGCAGCGGCAGGCCAAAGCCGAGGTAACCGGCCCATTTGATCTTGCCCACGAACGGGGCAACCTGCGGCTGACCGAGGGCGTGGAAATACTGGTAATAGGTATTCCAGGTGAGCAGCTTGGTATCCAGACCAAGCAGCAGCAGCGTCAGGTAACCGGAAAGCACGAACCCGAGCAGCAGGGTCGCCAGCGTGATGACGGCGATGAGCAGATACTTCTTACTGGACAACACCCGAATCCTCCATGATGCGCCTCAATGGGCGCGACGGCTTAGCGGCGGCGTCGCTGCGACGCCTTCTTCCGCAGGTTGACTTCATTCTCCAGCCCGGGCTCCACGCCCTCTTCCCGCACCAGTTCCTCAAGGTACCGGCGCGCATCGGCCAACGACATCAGGTCGGTCAGACGCTCCCCATCGTCGACGATGACCGCATGGCCGACCACATCGCCGGGAGCGTACACCGGCTCGTGGGTCACCGCTACCAGACGGAAGCGGCCGCGTAGTTCCAGCTGATGGGTGTATTCCTGCATGTCTCATCTCCCTGATGGAATCCAGATGCCATTCCTGCAGCGTCCGATGATGCCTGCACGGCCGTGGTGGCGGCATGTAGACGACCCGTACGACAATACACGCTAAGGACGGGGAGATCGCGATGGACTGGGTGGCACGCGCACGCACGCTGGCAATGGAGGCCCATACCGGCCAGGTCGACAAGGCAGGACAGCCCTACACCGGTCACGTTGGCCGGGTGGCCGCTGCCGTGCGCGGCGATGATGAGGCCGAGGTGGTGGCCTGGCTGCATGATGTGGTCGAGGACTGCCCTGCCTTCGCTGAGCGGGTGCACGCCTTCCCAGACCCGTTGCAGCACGCGGTGCGGTTGCTCAGCAGGACGTCTGCGACGGATGCCGCCACGTACTACACGCGGATAGCGGCGGATCCGCTGGCGCTGAAGGTCAAGCTGGCCGATATCGCCGACAACGCCGATGAAACGCGGCTGGCGTCTCTGGATGCCGCCACCGCCGAGCGCCTGCGTGACAAATACCGACAGGCCCTGGCGGCGCTTGGCCAGCAGGCAGCACGGGCAGCACCACCCATCGAACACTGATTTACCCCCAGCCTGGCTGATGCCTGCTGCAATGCAGCAGTACAATGTGGCGCTTCCCCGCCCCTTTGCGCCCCCGCATGAGCCCCAATTCCCCTCTGGCCGCTCGGCTGACGCCGCGCCAGCGCACCCTGATCATCCTCGCCCTGTCGTTGGGCGGCTTCGCCATCGGCACCAGTGAATTCGCCAGCATGGGCCTGATGCTGGAGATCAGCCGCGGCCTTTCGATCAGCGAAACACAGGTCGGACACCTGATCAGCGCTTACGCTATCGGCGTGGTGGTCGGTGCACCGATCCTGGCCTTCGTCGGCGCCAGCTTCCCGCGCCGCAAGCTGCTGCTGGCGCTGATGGGCTTCTATGCCGTCGGCAATCTGGCCAGCGCGTTGGCGCCGAACTACGGCACGATGCTGGTGGCGCGCTTCGTCGCTGGCCTGCCGCATGGCGCCTACTTCGGCGTGGCGATGCTGGTGGCGGCCGCAATCAGCCCGGCCGGCCAGCGCGGCCAAGCGATGTCGCGCGTGCTGCTCGGGCTGTCCGTGGCCATCCTCATCGGCAATCCGCTGACCACCTGGTTGGGCCAGCAACTGAGCTGGCGCACCGCCTTCGCCCTGGTCAGCGTGCTGGCCATCGCCACGGTGGCGATGATCGCGCGCTTTCTGCTACCCGACCCGGATGAGGTGCGGACCTCGCCGATGCGCGAACTGCGCGCATTCAACACCACCCAGGTATGGCTGGCGCTGTCGATCGGCGCGGTGGGCTTTGCCGGCATGTTCTGCGTGTTCACCTATCTGGCACCGACTCTGGTGCAGGTGACCGGCGTGGCCGAATCGTGGATGCCGCTGGCGGTGGGCGTGTTCGGCATCGGCGCGATCATCGGCAACATCGCCGGCGGCTGGCTGGTCGACAAGTTCCACTTCAAGGCCGCTGCGGTGGTGCTGCTGTGGTCGATCGTGATGCTGCTGCTGTACCCGCTGGCCGCCGAGTCGGTGTGGACCATCGGCCCGATGATCGTCACCGTGGGCACGATGGGCGCCCTCGCCGCGGTGCTGCAGACCCGCCTGATGGACGTGGCCGGCGAAGCGCAGACCCTGGCCGCCGCCTCCAACCATGCTGCGTTCAACACCGCCAATGCACTCGGCCCATGGCTGGGCGGCATGGCGATCAGCGCCGGTTTCAGCCCGGCCACCACCGGTTACGTAGGTGCGGCGACTGCGGTCGGCGGCCTGCTGCTGTGGTGCGTGTCGGTGATGCTGGAGAAGAACCGCAAGGCCGCTGTCGCCGGCAGCCGTTGAAGCACGCGACGGATCGCCTGCCGTCGCCGGAGCGACGGCGACGATCCGGTCGCAGCACTCTCCAGCTTCTCATCGCCTCGGTGATGCCCCACCATCTGCGCAGATCGGCCGCAACCGGCGGCCGAGGGTCTTGCTCAAGGATGCTCAGTGGCAGTCACTCCCCATAGACGCGAGAAGCTGCTCGATGACCTGCTTTCGCTGGGCCGCAACTGGGCCTTGGCAATCGCCATCGCCGGTGCCGGCGCGGCGGTGCACTACAGCGAAACGGTCTACGAGGCTGGACTCTGGCGCGGGCTGCTGCCCACGCTCTGCTTCCTCGTCAGCGTGGTCTGGATCGTGCTGAGCATCATCCGCTTCGACCTGACGCTGCAACAACATTTCGAACGCAAGCGCTCGCGCTGGCTCAGCCGCCTGCTGTATGTGGTACTGCTGGGTGCTGGCATCGCGGCGGTGTTCTTCGTGATGGAGCTGGCCGGGAACAACCATATCGCCAAGATGTGCGACTCCGTAGCGAACGAGCCTGGCAGCCGCATCCATCGGTCCGAGGAGTGCCAGCGGCTGTTCAAGCACCGGGCCGAATACCGGCGCCGCCTGGAAGCGGCGGACGGCGAGTTCGACTGAGGCGATCGCGATTCGCTTGCGGTAACCACACTGCAGGTTGACGAACACGCGGCGTAGATCCGCCTTGCTGCAGAGTTGCGTACGCCAGCTTCCGAAGCGCGACACAGCCCTCATGCACCGCCAGATTTCCCCCACCTGCCACGATGCGATTGCCCTGCGGGCCGGCGCGCTGGGCAGCGTGCTGGGCGTGGCGCTGTTCAAGGCCTTTGCCTTGTCCGCCGCAGCGGCCGGCTCGATGATGACGGTCGGGCTGTGGTTGCTGGGATGTGTGCTGCTGGCGGCCTGGGCGCTGGCGGCCTGCCTGACCTGCCTGGCCCTGAGTCGGCGCGTGTTCGTGTTGATGCTCGCGCTGTCGACGGTGTTCCTGATCTGCATTGCCTGACCGGCAGCGGTCAGCCCTGAGCATTGTCACAATTGTTATTCAATAACAAGTGCTGCCAGTCGGATTGCGCGTGCGCGCGGTCACGGATTGAATTCGATGGCCAGCCCGGCCCCTTCCCGAGACCCCCATGCGCCTCCTGCAGCCCCTGTTCCGCTCCGCCCTCTGCGCCCTTGTCCTCGCGTCGATCAGCGCCTGTGCCACCTATGACGATTCGGCCATGCATGCCGCCTGCCAGGAGTCGCCGCATGTGAAGGACCTGCCGCCGGAGGTTGCCGCCCGCGAAAGCCGATGCAGCAAGAGCGTTGAGGTCTGGTCGAGCGAGCGCAAAGGCAGTGACCAGCCGCTGGACCTGAGCGGCAAGAAGAAGGATCTCTGAAATAGGGCGGCGCAGCCCTGAGCGGGCTGCGCCGGGACTCAGGCAATCGCATCGCTGCCAATCGGGCTCGTCCATTCCCGTACGGCCTGCGCCAGTCCTGCCGCATCGGCACCATCACTGGCCCAGGCGACAATGCCATCCGGACGAACCAGCAGCGCGGACAGGCCCAGCGAATCGACAGCCGGCTGCGCGATGGACAGGATACGGGCTCGTTCGACATCAACCGCCTCGCACGACGAGGCAGCAGCATCGAACACGAGCAGCAACGCCTGCCCTGCGCGCAGCAGTTCACCCATGCGGCGACCATCGACCAGCAGGAAATCCGGCGTGCTGCGGCCCACCAGCGGATGGGCCTGACCCAGATCCAGCTGCTGGCCCACACCCCACACGCGCTCGGCGAGATACGTAGCGCCATCACGCGTTTCTGCCAGATCGGCCACGATCGCAGCCAATGCACGTGAACCCGCACTTGGGCGCATCAATGCGACCTGTGCGCGCGACCACTCCAGCACTCGGGCGCCGATAGGGTGGCGTTCGGCCTGATAGGTATCCAACAGCGCTTCATCTGCGTCGCCGCGCACGACGGCGGCGAGCTTCCAGCCCAGATTCATCGCATCCCCCAGGCCCAGGTTCAGCCCCTGCCCGCCCAGCGGTGAATGCACATGCGCGGCATCGCCCGCCAACAGCACGCGGCCACGGCGATAGGCGGTGGCCTGCCGTGCGCCATCGGTCCAGGTGGTGGCCAGCTGCAGCGTGGTGATCGTTGCTTCACGGCCGGAGATACGCCGCAGCAGCGCCTGTGCCGTATCGCGGTCGAGCGGCTGGCGATGGCCGGCGCCGCCGTCGAAATCAGCCAGGGCGATCGTGCCCGGCGGATTGAAATTGCACATGCCCTGCGCGGTGGTGTGACGCCCCGGGCTGAGCACCGTCGGATCCTCGAGCTCGACGCTGAGCGAGTGCCCGGTGAACTCCGGATCGGTACCGGCGAAGCTGAAACCGCACTGCTTGCGCACGGTGCTGCGGCCACCATCGCAGCCGACCAGCCAGCGCCCGCGGAAGGTCTGCCCGCCCGCCTCGACCTGGGCCTCGTCGGAACCCAACCGCACGTCCTGCACGCCCGCACCACGCAGTATCACCACGCCCAGCGCCTGCGCGCGCTCGGCCAGTACGGCCTCCAGCGCCTGCAGTTCCACCGCCATCTGCGTGCCGACCGGGCTGGGCAGCCGCCAGGGCCAGCGATCGCTGTCGACGTTGTCCAGCGCGAACGGGATACCCGCGAAGTGCCCGCCCAGCCTGCGCGGCTGCGACAACCAATGCGCGGTGCCCGGCGGCGGCGGGCCTTTCTCCGGTTTCAGCACCTGGCCGGCAGCCACGGCGTCCAGCAGACCGCGCCGGTCGAGCGCCTCCAGCGTGGGGGCATTCAAGCCGCGCAGCCCGAACGGCAGGCGCTTCAACGGCGAATCCGGCGAGGCCGCCTGCTCCAGCACCAGCACCGAGCATCCCGCCTGGCCCAGTTCGCAGGCCAGGAACAGCCCAACCGGGCCAGCCCCGGCAATGACGACGTCGTACAGCATTGGAAATCCTCGTGAGCCCCGGGTCGGCGCTCTGGCTGCGACAATGTTACACTCGGTGTACGTTTCCACAAGTGAACCGCCCATGAGCCCGCCACCCGGCCGTCGCGAGCAGCGCAAAGCCGAGACCCGCCAGGCGATTTCCGACGTCGCCACCCGGTTGATCATCGAGCGCGGCTTCGAGGCCGTGTCGATGAGCGAGATCGCCGACGCCGCCGGGGTGTCGCGCAAGACGGTGTTCAACTACTTCGCCAGCAAGGAACAGCTGGTGTTCGACCGTGATGAGGAAGCGCGGCAGCTGCTGCGCGAGGGTATGGGCTCGCGCACGTCCATGACACCGCTGGCCGCCTTCCAGGCGCTGGTGCGGGAACTGCTGGACAACGGCCATCCATTGCTGCGGATCAACGCCGGCGCAGCGTCGTTCTGGAAAACCGTGGCCCAGAGCGCGGTGCTGGTGGCCCATGCGCGGCAGCTGCAGGCGCTGCTGACCGATGACCTGGCACAGTTGATGGCTGAGTCTGCGGGCCGACCTATCGGTGACGCCGACGCGCGCCTGGCCGCGTCGATGCTGATGGCGTCGATGGTGGCCGCCTACGAACACGGGCTGCGCGAGCTGTCCTGTGGCGGCGACCCGCGGCAGTCGATGGTGCCGTTGATCGTGCGCGGCGCGACAGGGACCTTGGTGGCATTGGCCGGTACGCCGTATACCGACCCGGCGCAGCGCCTGCCCAGCGCTCTGCGGATCGGGGCGCTGGACGAGGCCCCGGCAACTACCGCCCGGGGCCCGTGATGGCAGACGTTCTACTGGACGTTGATCACCACATCGTCCGGGGCCAGGAAATTGCCGCTATTGCTGCGTGATGCCGAGATCACGTAGGTCCCGGGTGCAGTGATCGTGCCATTGCAATGCCGTACGGGCGTGGTGTTGCCACCATCCAGATTGCCGCTGGTCTCGCACAGCATCTTGCCGTTGGCGAACACGTAGAAATTGCTGGTGCCATCCACCCTCCCGCCACCGGTGATGTAGATTTCCGACGGCGATCCGGCTACGCGTGGCAACGTTCCAACTTCGAATCGTGCCTTCACCGGGTGCGGCAACAAGCTGGGACAGGTCATCACGAAACCGTCCCGCGAAAAGCAGACTTCAGCATGGGCTACTGCGGGAGCGGCCATCAGGGCCACGAGCAATACAGACGTTCTGAACTCCATTCCAGCGTCTCCAGATGATCCCAGCGGAATCGCTGGGACCACCGTGGTAGCGATGGTCGTGTTACACGGGCATGAAGCAAAGGCAAAGCGCGGCGCTGCCGGCGGATGGCCGCGCCGCTGAAAGCCGCTGGTAGCGAGCATCTACGGGAAAACGGCGCGCCGTGCACCCATGCGTGCGGGATGTCCACGGCCCCCTGCCAGATGATCGGCGCCGCGATCGTCAGCCCGAGCAGGACACCAGCATCGAGCGCGTGGCCATCTGGGTGGAGGTGAAGCCGTTCTTGTTGCCCACCGCAATGGCGTTGCCCTCGTCGCCATCCTTGCTGAAGACCACGTAGCCACCGGGGCACATCTGCCCGGCTTTCTCGTAGCAACCGCTCCAGGAACTGGAGCCGCTGCAGTCGATGGAAACGCCACGGCGGCCGTCGGGAGTGACCGTCATCTTGGCGGTGGTGCAGCCGGTCAGCGTGGCGAGGAACAGCAGCGGAACGAACAACTTCATGGTGACTCCAGGGATGGGAACTGCGAAGGGCGCCAAGGCTGGAGCGCCTGGATTGCGTGAACCTTGCGCCGCACCCTCGGTTTCATCGCGCCCCGCCATGGCCTTCCGGCAGATGCGGAGGCACGCCATGTTCACGCAATCTTCCTGTAATACGGTGCCGGCGCGTGCCGAACCGCCCTTCTACGGCCCCCTCCTGCTCAAGCCCTGCTGATGCACATCCTGTTGATCGAAGACGAAGCCGAACTCGCCACCGCCCTCAAGTCTGCCCTGCAGCGCGAGCGCTATGTGGTGGACCTGGCCAATACCTTGGCACTGGCCCGGGAGGCGGCGCTGTGCGGCCTGCACGATCTGGTGCTGCTGGACCGCACCCTGCCCGATGGCGATGGCCTGGCGTTGATTTCCCTGCTGCGCGAGCGCAACCCCGGGGTGCCGATCATCGTGCTGAGCGCGCTGGGCCAGTTGCCGGACCGGATTGCCGGGCTGGATGAAGGCGCCGATGACTACCTGGCCAAACCCTTCGCGCTGGAGGAACTGTTCGCACGGATCCGTGCTGCGGGCCGTCGCCCAAGCGGATTGCAGGTGGAGTCCATCAGCATCGGCCGATTGGTGTTCGACCCCGCCTCTGGCGAGGCCAGTGTGGGCGGCCAGCGGCTGGAGCTGCCGCGGCGCGAGATCCGGGTGCTGGCCGTCCTCGCACGGCGCCTGGGTCGCACCGTGCTGCGCGAATCCATCGAGATGGCGGTGTATGGCTTCGACGACGGCATCCATTCCAACACGCTGGATTCACACGTCTCGCGCCTGCGCCGAAAACTGGCTGACGCCGATGCCGGCGTGGAGATCCACGCCATTCGCGGGGTTGGCTATCTGATGCGGGAAAGCAAGTGATGGCGCGTCGCCCGTCGTTGAAGCGCCCACTGATCGTCAAGACGCTGATCTACCAGTTGCTGGCCCTGCTGGTGGCGTTCTTCGCCCTGCTGATGGTGCTCGTTCGTGCCGACAGCGGTGGCTACTACACCATCCAGACCTTCGCACCGGTGGCCGCCGAGGCAGTGCACCGCGACCGCAATGGTGAACTGTACGTGCAGCACACGCCGGAGCTGGCCGAACTGCTGAAGATCGTCCCCGGTGCGTGGTTCATCGCCGAGGACGAGCATGGGCACCACGTCACCTTCGGCCATGTGCCACCGGCCTATGCCTCGCTGGTCGGCGCCCTCGATGGCATCCCCTATGGCGACCTGCGCGGGCGTGATCGCAGCGATGGCCTGGCGGTGGTGGTACGCCAGCACAGTGGGCCGGCCGGCAAGCTGACCATCATGGCGCATGGCGAAACCGATTCGCTGACCATGCAGATGGCGTTGGCCGCGCACATCATCACGCTGCCGATCTTCCTGCTGCTGGGCCTGGCCACCATCATCCTCACGCCGATCATCGTGCGACGGGCACTGGCCGGTGTCGAGCGCATCGCGCAGGAAGCCCGCAATATTTCGGCCAGCCGTCGCGGCATCCGTCTGACCGAGACCGCCGTGCCGGTGGAGATCGCGCCGCTGGTGACCGCCGTCAACGATGCCTTGGGCCGGTTGGATGAAGGACACGAGCGGCAACGCCGTTTCATCGCCGCAGCGGCGCATGAGTTGCGCACCCCGATCGCGATCCTGCGGGTAAAGATCGATGCCGCTGATGATTCGACCTCGCGCAGCCTGGCGGTGGAAGTCGCGCGTCTGGCGACGCTGGCCGAGCAACTGCTGGACCTGCACCGCATGGAAGAGGACGGCCCGAAGGAAACCCTCAACCTGGCCCGGGTGGCCAAACGGGTGGCGGCCGACCTGGCACCGCTGCTGATCCAGTCGGACAAGACCGTGGCAGTCGCGGTGGAACCGCACTTCCCGGTGCTGGGAGAAGCTGGTGCGGTGGAACGGGTGATCTCCAACCTGGTGCTGAATGCCGCCGAGCATGGTGGCCGCCATATCATCGTGCGGGTGCAGGGCAGCTGCCTGGAGGTGGAAGACGATGGCCCCGGCATTCCGGTCGACCAGCGCGAACGCGTGTTCGAGCCGTTCCAGCGGCTGCGTCCGCGTCAGACCGGCGCGGGCCTGGGACTGAACCTGGTGCGGCAGGTGATCGACCGTCACGGTGGCCACGTCACGATTCTGGATGCCCCCGGTGGTGGCGCGCTGATCCGCGTCGAGTTTCCGCTGCATCCGGGCGTCACCTCGGCACCGCCGGTAGAGCACTGAAGGCGCCCACACATCCGTGACTGCCGCCTGTCCATGCGCAGCAGACAGCGGCGCTAGGCAAGGTTGCGGCAATGTTCGCTGCGCAGCATCGGACCGATGGCATCTGTGATGCCATCGCGTTCCGTCCTGACAGGAAGCCTGCACGTGACCGAAGGAGTTTCTCCCTCCTCCTCTTCTGCCCGATTCCGCGCGACGCCGGCCACATCCGGCTTGACCGCGGCTGCGTGGAATCGACGCTCGCGTGCCGATCGTACGCGCGCGCTGCCGCATTGGCCGCGCTGGCTGCGCGTGATACCCGCAGCGAATCGCCCGGACGTGCTGATGCGTGTGTTTGCCGTGCTGTTCCTGCTGCTGCCGGGCGTTGCGCTGGTGATCTCGACGCAACGCCATGCCCATGCAGCCATGGCCAGCGCCGTGCTGTTCTTCGTCGTCGCGCATGCCGCGCTGCATGCGCTGTCGGCATGGCGATCAACCACATCGCGGCTGCTCCCCGTACCTCTGCGCTACATCGACAGGCACGCGGCCTGGACGATGCTGGGCAGCGCGTGGGTACCCTTGGCGATACAAGGCGTGCACACGCAGCCGACCAGTACGCTTTCCATCGTGGGGCTGGTGATCGGCGCGCTGTGTCAGCTCTGCAGCGTACGTGTGGCTGCCGACCGCCTGCGTAACGTGCTGCTGGTGCTGGGCAGCGCCTTACAGTTCATCGCAGTAGCGCTTCTCAGCAGCATGGCCGCGGGCTGACAACCACAGCACCGCCGCAAGGTTCACGCAATCCAGCACCTCGAGACTCGACGGCCATCCACGCCCGGCACCCGGCGCGTGCATCCCTACTGCCGCGAGGACCACCGATGACCTATCCCCTCTGGATGCCGTGCCGATGAGCACCGCACCGCGCAAGCACCGCCGACTGCTTATCATCGCTGGTGCCGTACTGTGCACTTCCATTGCCGCTTGGCTCTGGCTGCGACCAGCGCCGCCGCCACCGCTGCAGCTCGCGCCCGTGGTACGTGGAAACATCGAACAGGTGGTGGAAGCCACCGGCACCCTGAAGCCATCGCGACTGGTGAGCGTGGGTGCGCAGGTCTCCGGTCGCATCGAAACACTGCACGTGAAGCTGGGCGACAAGGTAGAGGCAGGCGATCCGATTGCTGACATCGATTCGCGTACCCAACGCAATGCACTGCTGAGTGCGCAGGCGGCACAGCGCACCGCACGCGCCAATCGCGATGCATTGGCCACCGATCTGCGCCAGTACGAACTGACCCTGCAGCGGCAGCAGCAACTGGTGGCATCGCAGCTGGTGGCACGTGCCGACTTCGATGCTGCAAAGGCCAAGGTGGACGCGACCCGCGAGCAGATCACCGCGCTGGACGGTGAGATCGTGCAGCGGCAGACCGACGTGGACATCGCGCAGACCAACCTGGAGTACACCCGCATCACCGCCCCCACCGACGGCACGGTGCTGGCGGTCGTCGCCCGCCAGGGTCAGACGGTGAATGCAGTACAGAGCGCACCGACCATCGTCATGCTGGGCAACCAGGACGTGATGACCGTCTATGCCGAGATCTCCGAGGCCGATGTTGTGCACACCACGGTCGGCCAGGAGGCTTTCTTCACCATCCTGGGCGATGCGGGCCGCCGCTACAGCAGCACCCTGCGCGACATCGCGCCAGCGCCCGAATCGATCACCAACGAAGATACGTCCAGCCTCGCGTCGCCAACGCTTTCCGGTGGCAGTCGTACAGCCATGTACTACAACGGCCAGTTCGACGTGGACAACACCGACGGCCGCCTGCGCAGCTACATGACCGCGCAGGTACGCATCGTACTCGGCCGTGCCCACAACGTGCTGACCATTCCCTCCGCTGCCTTGGGTGCGCGGGCTGGTGACGGCAGCTACACCGTGCAGGTGCGTGGCGCAGATGGGCGCGCCGTGGCGCGGCGTATCACCATCGGACTGGATGACCAGATCCAGGTGGAAGTGCGCGGCGGCTTGAAGGAAAGCGATCAGGTGGTGCTAACGCAGGCCAGCGACGAAGCCGCCACCGCTCCCACGCAGCCCCGATGAACGCAGCCATGAGCGAGCCATTGCTGAGCGTGCGTGGGGTGCGCCGTGAATTCGCCGCCGGTGAACAGACCCTGGTGGTACTGGACGGCGTGGACCTGGACATCCGCGCCGGTGAACTGGTGGCCATCGTCGGCCAGTCGGGCTCGGGCAAGTCCACGCTGATGAACATTCTCGGCTGCCTTGATCGGCCCTCTGCGGGCACGTACCAGATTGCCGGCCGGGAAACCGCGCAGATGTCGCCCGACGAGCTGGCCGAGCTGCGCCGCGAACACTTCGGCTTCATCTTCCAGCGCTACCACCTGCTGACCGACCTGACCGCGTTGAGCAATGTGGAAGTGCCAGCGATCTACGCCGGCATGCCCGCCGCTGAGCGCCACGCACGGGCGGCCGAACTGCTGGCGCGGCTGGGCCTGGGTGAACGCATGCAGCATCTGCCCGGCGAGCTTTCGGGTGGCCAGCAGCAGCGCGTGTCGATTGCCCGCGCACTGATGAATGGTGGCGCGGTGATCTTCGCTGACGAACCTACCGGCGCGCTGGATACACAGTCGGGCAAGGAAGTGATGAAGATCCTCGGCGAACTGCACGCCGAAGGCCACACGGTGGTGCTGGTGACCCATGACATGGCCGTGGCCGAACACGCTCAGCGCATCATCGAGATCCGCGATGGGCGGATTGTCGAAGATCGTGCCACGGCTACCGCGTCGGCAGCGGCCGTGGCGCCGACCGCTCTGCCGCAACGCGGCGATGGCAGCGGCTGGCAGGCCATGCGCGATCGCTTCGCCGAAGCCTTCCGCATGGCCTTGCGCGCCATGAATGCACATCGCATGCGCACCTTCCTGACCATGCTCGGCATCATCATCGGCATCGCCTCGGTGGTGTCGGTGGTCGCGCTGGGTACGGGCGCGCGTCAGGCCATCCTGTCCAACATCTCTTCGCTGGGCACCAGCACCATCGAGATCTATCCCGGCTCCGGCTTTGGCGATCTGCAAGCGGCACGGGTGGAGACCCTCACTCCTGGCGACAGCGCGGCCCTGGCCGGGCAACCGTTCGTGGACAGCGCCACTCCCGGCGTGGCCACCACGGGCACCGCCCTGCGCGGCAACCGTTCGGCCAGCGTGCAGGTGCAGGGCGTCAGCGAACAGTACTTCCGCGTACATGGATTGAAGCTGGGGGAAGGCGCCTTCTTTGGCACACCCGGTGTGGCTGGCTACCAGCAGGTGGCGATCATTGATGCCAACACGCGTGCGCACTTCTTCGCCGCAGCCGAGAACCCCATCGGGCAGACCCTGCTGCTGGGCAACGTGCCGGTGCGCGTGGTGGGTGTGGTGAAGAAGGATGCTGGCGCGGCCGGCGACACCTCGCTGCTACGGGTATGGATGCCCTACACCACGGCCATGGCGCGGATGCTGGGCCAGAGCCATGTGTCCAGCATCACCGTGCGCGTATCCGATGCGATCAGCATGGAAGCGGCCGAGCAGGCCATTGCGCGCTTGCTCACGCGCCGCCATGGCAGCACCGACTTCTACATGAGCAACAACGCGCAGATCCGCCAGTCGATCGAACAGACCACCGGCATCCTCACCATGATGATCAGCTCCATTGCGGCCATTGCATTGGTAGTGGGCGGTATAGGAGTGATGAACATCATGCTGGTGTCGGTGACCGAGCGCACTCGCGAGATCGGCGTACGCATGGCGGTGGGCGCGCGCCGCAGCGACATCCTGCAGCAGTTCCTGATCGAGTCGGTGCTGGTATGCCTGCTTGGTGGTGTGCTGGGTATTGGTGTGGCATTGCTGCTGGGCGCGGTGCTGGCACTGGCCGACGTAGGCTTCAGCCTGGTGTTCTCGGCGAGCTCAATCATCGCGGCCTTCGCGTGCTCCAGCCTGATCGGTATCGGCTTTGGTTTCCTGCCTGCACGTCGCGCGGCGCAGCTGGACCCGGTGGAAGCACTGGTCCGGTAGTCACTGCAATTGCCTGCGGTGACGGCAGGTTCGCGCAATGTCCGCGGTGTGTACTGCAGCTACCGACGATGTCCGCACAGGAGCTGGACGATGTTTCTGAAAACAGGAAGGACTGCACTGCTGCTGGCAGCAGCCGCACAACTACTGGTGCTGATGCCCTACTCCGGCGACGCCCATGCGCAGCGTGGCGACCGCTACAACCCGCAGTGGAACCAGGACTATCGCGACCGCGAACGCGATGACTGGCAGCGCCGAGAGCGCGAGCGGGAGCGCGACCGCGAACGTGAGCGCCGGCACGACGCCAAGACCACAGGCGTGGTGGTGGGCGTAGTGGGTGCGGCCGTGGTGGCTGGCGTGATCGCGGCGGCGGCAAAGCGCGAGCGCGAAACCCGCGAGCGTGCCGACTACTGCATGAACCGCTACGGCAACTACGACCGCCGCACTGACAGCTATCGCGACCGCGATGGCTACACCTACCCCTGCCGCTGATCTCCCCTCATTGAAGGATTACACGCAATGCGTATGAACAAGATCGCTCTGCTGATCGCGCTGTGCGCCATGCCGCTGATTGCACAGGCCGCGCCCGCCGACCCGAAACAGGCCTATATCGATTCCACGTTCACTGCGATGGACAGCAACAAGGACGGTCGCGTCGACAAGGCCGAATTCAGCGCCTATCAGCAGGCGCGCTTCAGCAAGCAGGCAGACTCGATCGATGCCGCGTTCGCTGCGATGGACAAGAACAAGGACGGGAAGATCAGCAAGGAAGAAGCGACCGTGGTGCCGGAGATCGCGAAGTACTTCACGGGGCTGGACACCGATGGTGATGGCTATCTGTCACTGAAGGAAATGCAACAGGCGATGGTGGCTGCGCAGACGGCGGATGCGCCGACAAAGTAAGTCCCTGGTGTGGCGCTGACGTGATAGGTGCCCACCTGGGTGGTCACCTATCAACGCAATGAAACGCCGCCCGCTCAGGCGGTCATCTTCAAGAAGGTCGGCACTACCCGGTTCCAGTCGAGGTACTCAAGGAGGGCCATCAACGGCTGGCAACGATACCAGGCTGCAGCCCGCCCCGATTCAGGTATCCTTGCGCACAGTCAGCCACGCCTTTCTGCGACCGTTGCGGTGCAGCATCGACGTTGCGGACGAACACACGATTCACCATGGATGTTTCAACGTAGTCACAGGGGAAAATGGATGAAGAAGTTCCTGTTCGCGGCGATCATCGCTGCGTCGCTGGTGGGTTGCACCACCAATCCGCCGCTCAATTTCTCGGTCCCGAACGTCGGGGTCAGCAGCAAGAAGATTGATGGCGAGCTGAAATCGTTGACGGTCACGCTCGCACGTCCGGATGAAGCCAAGGGCAAGATTCCCGCACAGGCCCAGCACGAAGTCCCGCAGATGTGGCAGAACGCGCTGACCGAAGCACTGAACAAGATGGCTGTGTTCCGCGACGACGCGCCGGTGAAGTTGAGCCTGTCGGTGAAGATCCTGGCCATCGACATTCCCAGCTTCGGTGCCTCGATGACCACCAAGACGATCGCCCGCTACGAGCTGATCGATCGCGCAACCGGCAGCATCGTCTACACCCAGGATGTCAGCGCATCCGGCGAAGTTCCGTTCAACTATGCATTCGCAGGCGTGATCCGTGCCCGCGAGTCGATCAGTCGATCGGCACAGAACAACATTGCCCAGTTCCTGCAGGCTCTGGAAACGGTGGACATCTCCAAGCCGATGTTCCCGAACAAGCAGGAAGCACCGTGAAGCGCCTGCTGCTGACCGCATCCGCTGCCGTGATGCTGACTGCGTGCGCACCGAACGTGCGCACCGACAGCTATTCCATCGGCTCGGTGGGACAGGTCAACCGCACCGTCAGCGGCACAGTCATCAGCGTTCGTGCAGTCAGTATTGACGGTTCGCAGGGCGGTGGCGCCGTTGCCGGTGCTGCCGCTGGCGGCGTAGCCGGCTCCACCATCGGCGGCAGCGACCAGGCGGCGGCCATCGGCGCCATTGGTGGCCTTGTGGTGGGTGCGATTGCCGGTGCGGCTTCCGAGCGCGCACTTTCGCAGGCCAAGGGCCTTGAGTACGTGGTGCAGACGGAGAACGGCAACCTGATGACCGTCGTGCAGGGCCCCGATCCGGTATTCAGTGCCGGCATGCGGGTACTCGTATTGTATGGGTCGCCGTCGCGGATCATTGCCGATCCGCGTCAACCGAAGGCAACCCCGTAGAACCCAACGACGCCCCTTGCTCAGGGGCGTCGTCATTTTCCAGGCACGTTTGAAGCTGCGAAAGGTTTCGTCAGCGATCAGTCTTGCCAGCGGATCCGGCCCGGTACCAGCGCCAGGCGCCTTATCTCCCCTGGAGCAATGACGGTGCCATCCTCCATCTCGACGTGCATCCCGGAGACGTCACCCTCGTATCCCTGCATGGCAGCGGTAACCAGAATCCTCAATGCACCCGTCCGGACATCGTAGCCGCCGGCGGTGTGCTTCAAGGTTCCCACGCTGTTCCAGTCAATTTCCATGACCAACCTTTGGATCCACACGCTTCATGCTGGCATACGCCATGTTACGGGGCGAAGCTGCGGCATGCAGTATGCGGGCACGCTACCCGCCTTTGGGTAATAGGCTACAAGCGACGTCAAGTCCCCTTATCATGAGGGATTGAGGGCCCAAGAGGCCCAATTGACGCTTGCAAGGCAGTATCTGGATGTCTATGGAATGGCGCCCCTCGGGCTGGGGCCGACGTGTGACTCGTTCGCCCCACTGGTGGCTGCGGCTCGATGGCGAACACGTCGAGCTGAATATCTCCGGCCAGCGGTACCGGCAGCGTGTGGATGACGATCATCGCGTGCAGGTCATTCCAGGCCTGTTCTGGTCACGGGTCGAACTGCAGACCGGGAATGCAGCTGGGCAGTCAGTAGACGGGCTGCCCAACCGGCAAGCATCCCGGCTTGCAGCTGCCCTGCAGCAGATGCGCTTTGCGCGTACCACGCGTGGGCGCAGGGCCCTGTTCGACACGATTCTGGAGCAGATCCAGTCGTGGTTGAGCGCAGCAGATGACCTCATCGACCGAGGCAATGCAGGCCGCCTCTGGATCACCCACGAGCAGCAGCAGGCGCTGCTGACCGAGCGCTCCACCCTGCCCCTGCAGCCCCGGGAGCTGGAGCAGCTGTTCCTCGATGAAGACGTGCATGAAGATCTGCAAGCGCATGACCATCGCGTCGCGCTGGACGCGCTGCGCGACTGGAACCTGGATTGGCCCGCCGCCTGGACCGAAGCCAATGAGGCCATGACCCGGCGCGAACTGGTGTTGGCCAAGAACTTCCTGGACCGGGTCGAGAGCAGGCCGCTGACCGAGGAACAGGCACGCGCTGTCATCTGCTTCGACAACCGGGTGCAGGTGGTGGCCGCAGCCGGTTCCGGCAAGACCTCCACCCTGGTCGCCAAGGCGGCGTATGCCATTGACCGCGGCCTTGTCCAGCCGGAGCGCATCGTGATGCTGGCCTTCAACAAGGATGCCGCCAAAGAGCTGGAAGATCGGGCACAGCGATCCTTCGAGCGGCTGGGCATGGGCGATACCGTGGTGGAGGCGCGCACTTTCCATGCACTTGGCCTGTCCATCATCGCCAAGGCGACGGGACGCAAGCCTGATATTCCCGAATGGGCCATCGATGCAACGCTGGGCTTCAACAAGCTGGCCGAGCTGGTGGACGACCTGAAGGACCGCTCGACCCACTTCCGCACCCAGTGGGACATGTTCCGGCTGGTATTCGGGCGCGATCTGCCGCCGCTGGGCACGCAGATGCTGGCCGATGGCTACGACCGCGACGGCACCCCCTACATCCGCACCCTGCAGGGTGAACGGGTGAAGAGCCTGGAAGAGTGCGTGATTGCCGATTGGCTGTTCTACAACGGCGTGGTCTACGACTACGAGCGGCGCTACGAGTTCGACACCGCCACGGATACCCATCGCCAGTATCGCCCGGACTTCTTTTACCCGGACGCCGAGCTGTACCACGAGCACTTCGCGCTGGATGCCGACGGCCAGCCGCCGCAGCAGTTTGCCAACTACGCCGATGGCGTGCGCTGGAAACGCGAGCAGCATGCCGCACGCGGTACTGCGCTGGTCGAGACCACCTCGTTCGGGCTGCGCAGTGGCGAGGCCCTGCACCACCTGTCGGAACGGCTGGGCGAATCACGCATCGAGCTGGACCCCAACCCGGACCGCGAGCTGCCCGATGCCGGCGCCAAGCCCATGCCCGATGCGGACCTGATCGGGCTGATGCGCACCTTCATTGCCCATGCCAAGAGCAACTGCCTGAGCCTGGAAGACATGGCCGAGCGTCTGCGGCAGATGCCCGAGGACCAGTTCAAGGAACGCTACCGGCGCTTCCTGGAAATCGCCGGCCCCGTGTTCCAGGCGTGGGACGACGCGCTGGCGGACGAACGCAGCATCGACTTCGAAGACATGTTGAACATGGCCGCCGGGCTGCTGGAACAGGGCCACTATGAATCGCCCTACGAGCTGGTGATGGCCGACGAATTCCAGGACGCCTCGCGCGCCCGCGCCCGCCTGTGCCGCGCTCTGGTCAACCGCCCGGGCCGCTATCTGTTTGCCGTAGGCGACGACTGGCAGTCGATCAACCGCTTCGCCGGCGCCGATGTTTCAGTGATGACCGGTTTCCGCGAATGGATGGGGCACGGCCAGGTGCTCAAACTGGAGCAGACGTTCCGCTGCCCACAGGCACTGTGCGATACCTCCAGCCGCTTCATCAGCCGCAATCCGGCGCAGATTGCCAAGACGGTTCGTTCTGCTGCGCCGGCAATGGGCCCGGTGCTGCAGGCGTTCCAGATGAACCGGCGTGAGGAGGTGCAGGATGGTGTTCGCCAGTACCTGTCCACGCTGCATCAGCAACTGCTGTCCGGCGCGGTTCCGAAGGGCCGCAACGGGCGCGTCTCTGTCTTCATCCTGGGGCGCTACCGCGCGGATCGCAGCGCGCTGCCTTCGGAGTGGAAGACGGCCTTCGGCAGCACGATGGAGGTCGAGTTCCTGACGGCGCACCGTTCAAAGGGGCGCGAGGCGGATTATGTGATCCTGCCTGGGATGGTGAATCGAGGCTTCCCGAGCCTGCGATCGGATGACCCGGTGCTCTCTTTGGCGATGCCAGATGGCGACACCTACCCGTTGAGCGAAGAACGGCGGTTGTTCTATGTGGCACTGACGCGTGCACGGCGCTCGGTTGTGATGTTCACCTTGCAGGGGAAGCACTCGCCGTTCCTGGATGAGCTGGTGAACGAAGGTGCCGTGGAGGTCACCGGGATTTCAGGGACGGCTATCAAAGAAGAGCGCTGCCCGGTATGCAAGGTGGGCGTGTTTGTCGACAGAACGGGGCCGCATGGGCCTTTCAGGTCGTGCTCCAGTTACCCGTTGTGCCATAGCAAGCCGAAAGGTGGTTTTCGTGGGTAAGCGCATCCGGCCTCATCCACGCATGCCTGCACATCTCAGGGGCGCATGCTGATCTGACGGTTCGATGACGCGCAACTGCAGCGACAACGAAAAAGCCCCTGTTTCCAAGGGCTCTTTAAGACAACTGGCGGAGAGAGTGGGATTCGAACCCACGGAAGGTTTAACCCTTCGCCGGTTTTCAAGACCGGTGCCTTAAACCGCTCGGCCATCTCTCCGTATCGGCCCAGCCTGCTGGCCGGGCACGCATTCTCGCACGGCCGGGCGATTTGCCCAAGACCGTTGTTCCATCGTCGGAGGCAGGCCTCAGCCCGCGTCCACCGCCAACGCACCCAGCGCACTGGCCTTGATGCGCTCCTTGGCCTTTTCGCAGGCGCCGCCGCAATCCAGGCGCGAGGCCTCCAGCTGCGGCGGCAGGTGCTCGGCCAGGAAGTCGATGAACACCCGCACCGCCGGCAGCAGGCCGCGGCGCGAGGCGAACACGGCGTGGCACACACCCTGCGGCAGCGACCAGTCCGGCAGCACCACTTCCAGCTCGCCATTGCGCACGGCATCGGCGCAGACCGTTTCCGGCAGCATGGTGATGCCGAAACCGTCCTTCACCATGCTCTGCAGCAGCGGGAAGTCGAAACCGGCCACGCGCGGCTGCAGGTCCACCCGGCGCACCGCGCCTTCCGGTCCGTGCAGTTCCCAGCGCTGACGCGCCTCGTCCTCGCTGATGCTCAAGGTGACGTGGTTCGCCAGCTCCTCCGGGTCCTTCGGGCGACCGGCGCGGTCCAGGTACTTCGGGCTGGCCACCAGCAGCTCCTGCACCTGGCCGAAGCTGCGCATCACCAGGCTGCCATCGTCATCCAGACGCGAACGCACGCGCAGGGCCACGTCGTAGCCTTCGTTGATGATGTCCACGCGGCGGTTGCTGATATTCAGCTGCAGCCGCACCTTCGGGTACTGCTCCAGGAACTTGGGCAGCAGCTTGGGCAGCTGCATCTGCGCCAGCGATACCGGCACGCTGGCGCGTACCAGGCCGCGTGGCTCGGCGCTAAGGCGGTCCACCACCTCGCGCGCGGCCTGCGCCTCGGCCAGCATGGTCTGGGCGTGGCGGTGCACGCTGGTACCGACGTCGGTGACGGCAAAGCGGCGCGTGGAGCGCTGCAGCAGGCGCACGCCCAGGTCGGTTTCCAGCTGGCTGATACGGCGGCTCAGGCGCGACTTGGGGATGCCCAGCGCGCGCTCGGCGGCGGCGAAACCGCCGTGGTCGACCACCATCGCGAAGTAGTACAGATCATTCAGGTCATGCATACCCGAGTTCCATTAGTAGAACAATACGTGGCATTCAACCACCTTTATCCCGCCCTTGCAACAACCTATTGTTCTCTCCGTCGGCGGCAAGCCCGCCACCCCTCCCGAACATAGGTACTGCCATGAAGCTTCTGCACATCGACGCCAGCGTGCTTGGCGACAACTCCGTCTCCCGCCACCTGACCGCCGCCGTGGTGGCCCAGTTCAAGCAGCAGATCGACGGCCTGCAGGTTGATTATCGCGATCTTGACGCCAATCCGGTACCGCATCTGCGCAGCGGTTCGCTGGCCAAGACCGATCCGGCTGAGGCCGCCGATGCTGAACAGGTGCTCGAGCAGTTCCTGGCTTCCGACATCGTGGTGATCGGCGCGCCGATGTACAACTTCAGCGTGCCCTCCACCCTGAAGGCCTGGATCGACCGCGTGGCGGTGGCCGGGCGCACCTTCAAGTACACCGAGAACGGCCCGGTGGGCCTCGCCGGTGGCAAGCGGGTGATCGTGGTCAGCAGCCGTGGCGGCATCTACACCGACTCGCCGGCGGACTTCCAGGAGCCCTTCCTGCGCCAGACGTTCGCCTTCTGGGGCATCAACGACATCGAGTTCGTGCGTGCCGAGGGCATCGCCTACTCGCCGCAGCACCGCGAAGACGCGATTGCCGGTGCACTGGCAGCACTGCCGTCGCATGAGGCGGTGGAAGTGGCAGCGGCGTAACCCGTTCCAGCGTTCGGCGCCTCTCTCCCTCGTCTGGGCGCTGAACGCGGGCCGGGATTCCCTCCCCCATCCCGGCCCACCCTACCCTGGCGGCCCTGCTTTTGCGGGGCCGCTTTTTTTTGCCACCATGGCGCGATGAACTACATCGTGACGGCTGCGCACCGCAGTGAATTTCCGCACCCGATAGCCCTGCACTGTGGGCAGGCACTGGTGGTGGGCGAGCGTTATGAGGGGCCCGAGGGTTGGGAGGACTGGTTTCTGTGCGAGGCCGAGGGGCAGCAGCCGGGGTTCGTGCCGGCGCCGGTGATCGGTCGCGATGCGCAGGGCGGCGCGTTTGCCACGGAGGACTACTGCGCGCGGGAGCTGGATGTGGACCCGGGGCAGCAGCTGCGGGGTGTGCGCACGCTCAATGGTTGGGCGTGGTGTGTGCCGGAGGCGGGGGAAGCGGGTTGGGTACCGCTGGAGAAGCTGCGCTTGGCGGGTTGATGGATTGCGCTATCCACGCATGGCGTGGATCTACTGCAAAGCCTGAGGCCCCAGGTGAGTGGATCTTGCACCCCACCGGTAGATCCACGCCATGCGTGGATGCCGCACCGCCTCAGTAGATCCACGCCATGCGTGGATGCCGCACCGCCCCAGTAGATCCACGCCATGCGTGGATGCAGCACCGCCTCAGTAGATCCACGCCATGCGTGGATGCCGCACCGCCTCAGTAGATCCACGCCATGCGTGGATGCCACACCGCCTCAGTAGATCCACGCCATGCGTGGATGAAGTGCCATGCAAGCATGGCACCCACCAAAGCCTGAGCAGTGCCATGCAAGCATGGCATCTACCGGGTTCAACCGATGGTGTCGATACCGCCCATGTACGGGCGCAGGGCTTCAGGCACGGTGATGCTGCCGTCGGCGTTCTGATAGTTCTCCATCACCGCGATCATCGCGCGACCCACGGCCACACCCGAGCCATTCAGCGTATGTGCCAGCTCCGGCTTACCGGTGGCCGGATTGCGCCAGCGGGCCTGCATGCGGCGGGCCTGGAAGTCGCCACAGTTCGAGCACGAGGAAATCTCGCGGTAGGTTTCCTGCGACGGCAGCCAGACTTCCAGGTCGTAGGTCTTGATGGCCGAGAAGCCCATGTCGCCGGTGCACAGCAGCACCTTGCGGTACGGCAGGCCCAGCTTCTCCAGCACCACTTCGGCGCAGCGGGTCATGCGCTGGTGCTCGGCGTCGCTGTCTTCCGGGCGACAGATCGAGACCAGCTCGACCTTCTCGAACTGGTGCTGGCGGATCATGCCGCGCACGTCGCGGCCGCCGCTGCCGGCTTCGGAACGGAAGCACAGCGAGTGGGCGGTCATGCGCAGCGGCAGGCGCTCGGCGTCGAGGATCTCGTCGCGGGCGATGTTGGTCAGCGAGATTTCCGAGGTCGAGATCAGGTAACGCTTCTGCTCACCCAGCTGGGTGATGAACATGTCCTCTTCGAACTTGGGCAGCTGGCCGGTGCCGTACAGGCTGTCGGCGTTGACGATCACCGGCACGTTGGTTTCCTGGTACTCGTGCTCGCCGCTGTGCAGGTCGAGCATGAACTGGGCCAGGGCACGGTGCAGGCGCGCGATCGGGCCACGCAGCACGGTGAAGCGCGAGCCGGACAGCTTGGCCGCGGTCTCGCCGTCCAGCCACTTGTTGCGCGCGCCCAGTTCGACGTGGTCGAGCACCTTGAAATCGAACTGGCGCGGGGTACCCCAGCGCGACTGCTCGACGTTCTCGCTCTCGTCGGCGCCGGCCGGTACGTCATCGGCAGGAAGGTTCGGGATGCCCATCGAGATCGTGTCGATCTTCTCGCGCAGCTCATCCAGGGCCACTTCCGAGGCCTTCAGTTCATCGGCGAAGGCGGCAACCTCGGCCATGATGGCCGAAACGTCCTCGCCCTTGGCCTTGGCCTGGCCGATGGCCTTGGAGCGGCTGTTGCGAAGGCTCTGCAGCTCCTGGGTACGCACTTGGATGCGCTTGCGATCCGCCTCCAGTGACTCCAGGGCAGACACGTCGAGCTCGAAGCCGCGGCTGGTGCGCAGGCGTTCGGCGAGGTCGGCGGGCTGGTGGCGGAGCAGGGCTGGATCAAGCATGGCAGGCGTCGTGGTGGGTAACAGGAACGGGATTATCGCCTGTTATACGGAATTCTGCCGCCCGGTTCATTCCGGCCGTGGCAGAATCGAGGCATTCCGTACTGGTCTGGTCCATGTCTGCTCCCCGTCCGTCGCCTGCCAAGTCGTTCACCGTGCATATCCCGCGCAACGCCCTGAAGATCGCCGGCATCGCCTTCGGCGTGGGCATCCTGCTGTTCGTGCTGGTCTGGCTGACCGGACGCGACAAGCAGTTCTTCCGCGCCGACCCTGCCGCGCAGACGCCGCAGGAAACCGCCCAGGTGGAACCGCTGCCCGAGCCGCTGGCCGCAGCGGCAGGCTCCAGCGACATGCCCGACGCCAAGCCGGCCCCGGTGCCGGACGAAGAAGATGCGCCGAAGTTGGTGGAAACCGCCCCGCCGCCGCCGCCGGCCACGGTTGAACCAACCCCGGCGGCGCCGGGCACTGCGGCCCCGGCAACCGCCAATGCGCAACCGATGCCGATTGCCGGCCAGTCGCCGCCACCGGCCTACCCGGCCGCCGCCCTGCGACGCGGTGAAGCCGGCAGCGTGGTGGTGCGGGTGGAGGTGGACGCCACCGGATACCCGAACAACGTGACGGTGATCCAGCGCAGCGGTTCGCGTGAACTGGACCGCGCGGCAACCGACGCGGTGCGTCGCTGGCGCTTCAGCCCGGCAGTGAGCAATGGCCAGCCGGTGCCCGGCAGCATTGAAGTGCCGTTCGATTTCAAGCCGCAATAACTGAACGTTTCCCCGCAGAAAAGCTGAACCTTGCAGGACGCGTTGACGCAACACTGACACGCTGCGACGCCGCCTCGGGCAACACTCTGGGCGTCGTTACTGACGCGAGGAGTTTGCGATGACTGCTACTACCCACGAAAACCTTCATTCCCCGCAGCTGCAGCAGGATGGCACGCTTGAGCCCCGCTCGGCGTCTCCTTGGCTGTGGCTGGCACTGATCGTGGCGATGTTCGCCGCGGCACTGGTCTGGCTGCGCTTTGCCAACCATGACGACGTTGCGCCTGCGCCGGTGAGCGAGCGCATGCTGCCGGCTACTGAAACGCCGGTTGCCATCGCACCGGCCCCGGCTACGCGCCAGGCCGCGCCTGCGCAGAGCCAGCGCAAGGCGGCCCCGGCCGTACGCAACCGTGAGGCGCGCCCGCTGGCCAGCAACAGCAAGCCCAGCTATCCGGCCGCCGCGCTGCGTAGTGGCGTGCAGGGCAGCGTGGTTGCCAGCTTGAACGTGGATACCCGTGGCAACGTGACCGATGCGGCGATCGTGTCGCGCAGCGGTGAACGCAGCCGCGACCTGGACCGCGCCGTGTTGAACACCGTGCAGCGCTGGAAGTTCGAGCCGGCCGTGCAGCAGGGCCGTGCCGTGGCCAGCGTGGTGCGGGTTCCGGTGGATTTCCGCACCCAGCGCTGATCGTCGGTAACGCCTGAAATGAAAACGGAGGCTTCGGCCTCCGTTTTTTTTGCGCAGAAGCATGCCAACCAAGGTTGGCACCTACCAGGCCATGTGATCCGCCAGGCCACGCCCGGCGGATGCGGTGCCGGTCAGGACAGGTTGAAGCCGGCGCTGCGGGCCAGGCCGTCGAAGTCCGGGAAGGACGTTGCGACGTTGGCGATGTCGTTGATGCGCACTTCGCCATGACTGATCTGGCCGGCAATGGCGAAGGCCATCGCGATCCGATGATCGCCGTGGCTTTCAATGGTGCCACTGCCCAGCGATACGCCGCCGTGCAGGGTGGCGCCATCTTCGGTTTCGTCCACCTGCATGCCCAGCGCGCGCAGGCCGGTCGCCATCGCCGCCAGACGATCGGATTCCTTCACCCGCAGTTCGGCGGCGCCGGTCACCACGGTCTGCCCTTCAGCGGCGGCAGCAGCCACGAACAGGGCCGGGAACTCGTCGATCATGTCCGGCACCAGTTCCTCCGGAATACGCGCGCCCTTCAGCGGCGCGTAGCGCACCACCAGATCGGCCACCGGTTCGCCGCCCTGCTCTGCTGGGTTCTCTTCGGTGATGTCCGCGCCCATCAGGCGCAGCGCGTGCAGCAGGCCGGTACGGCGCGGATTGAGGCCGACCTGCTTCAGGCGCAGCTCGGAGCCGGGAATGATGCTGGCGGCGACCAGGAAGAATGCGGCCGAGGAGAAGTCGGCCGGCACCACGATGTCGGTCGCTCGCAGGCGCTGGCCACCACGCAGGCGGGCCTTGCCCGGCGAGAATGCGATGTCCACGCCGAACGCGGACAACATGCGTTCGGTGTAGTCGCGGGTCGGGTGCGGTTCGGTCACGCTGGTCTCGCCATGCGCGTACAGGCCCGCCAGCAGCACGGCGGACTTGATCTGCGCGCTGGCCACCGGCGAGGCAAAGTCGATGCCGTGTAGGGTCTGCCCGCCATGCACGTGCAGCGGCGGCGTGCCGTCTGCCTCGGTGTCGATCTTCGCGCCCATCTGCGACAGCGGGCCGGTGACGCGGCGCATCGGACGGCCGGACAGCGATTCGTCGCCGACCAGCGTGCAGTCGAATGCCTGACCGGCCAGCAGGCCGGCCAGCAGACGCATGCCGGTGCCGGCATTGCCGCAGTCCAGCGGCGCGCTGGGTGCCTGCAGGCCATCGATGCCGACCCCGTGCACGATCCGCTGCGACGCACTCGGAGTTTCGATGCGCACGCCCAACTGGCTGAAGATGCGCGCGGTGGCGCGGGTGTCTTCGCCTTCCAGGAAGCCTTCGATATGCGAGGTGCCGTCGGCCAGCGCGGCGAACATCACCGAGCGGTGCGAGACCGACTTGTCGCCGGGAATGGTCAGGCTGCCCTGCAGGGGCTGGCCCTTGCGGGCGATCCAGTGCTGCGCGTTGCTCATCGTTGAATTGTTCCGTAAACGCCGGGTCGCCGGCGGTGCATCAGGGGCGGCGGCCGCAGCCGCCGCAGCAGGGATCAGGGCACGGCCACCGGATAGGAGCCAAGCACCTTGATCTGCGCCGAGTGCGCTTCCAGTTCCGCCAGTGCGGCCTGCATCGGTGCGTCGTCGATGTGGCCGGCCAGGTCGATGAAGAAGCCGTATTCCCACTTGCCATGGTGCGAGGGCCGCGACTCGATGCGGTTCATGCTGATGCCATGGCGCGCGAACGGGCTGAGCACATCGAACAGCGCACCCGGCTTGTCATGGATGAACACCAGCACCGAGGTACGGTCGTGGCCGGAGGTCGGGAAGATGTTGCGGCCCACCACCAGGAAACGGGTGGTGTTGTCGGCATCGTTCTGGATCGGCTTGGTGACGACCTTCTTCAGGCCGTACACGTGGCCGGCGCTCTCGCCGCCGATGGCCGCGGCGTCGTCGGCATTGCGCGCACGGCGCGCACCTTCGGCGTTGCTGGCCACCGGGATCTTCTCGGCCTTGGGCAGGTTGGCGCGCATCCATGCCGAGGTCTGCATGAACGACTGCGGATGGCCGTAGACGCGTTCGATGTCTTCGATGCGGCCGCTGCGCGACATCAGGTACTGCTGCACGCGCAGTTCCACTTCGCCGCAGATTTTCAGGTTGGAGGTGAGGAACATGTCCAGGGTGATCTGGATGGTGCCCTGCCCCGAGTTCTCCACCGGCACCACGCCGAAATCGGCGTTGCCCGCTTCCACTTCCTGGAACACTTCTTCGATGCTGGCCATCGGCAGGCCCAGCGCAGAGCGGCCGAAGTGCTTGAGCACGGCCTGCTGGCTGAAGGTACCTTCCGGGCCGAGGTAACCGATCTTCAACGGCTCCTGCTGGGCCAGGCAGGCCGACATGATTTCGCGGTAGACGTGCACCAGCAGCTCATCGCTGAGCGGGCCTTCGTTGCGGTCCACCACCATGCGCAGCACCTGCGCTTCGCGTTCGGGGCGGTAGTAATCGACGGCGGCGGCGAGCTTGCCCTTGGCCTTGCCGACCTGGTGGGCGAACTGTGCGCGCTCGGCGATCAGGCTCTGGATGTCACGGTCGATCTGGTCGATCTTCGAACGCACATCAGCCAGCGCCAGTGGCGCCAGTGTCGGCACCGCGGTTGCCTTCGACTTGCCCTTGGGCTTGGAGGTGGCGCTGTCCTTGACCGGTTCGGCCTTCTTCGACGCCTTCTTGCTGGGTTTGCTTGCCATCGGAATTCCTTGTTGCGGGGCGCGCACCCGACGATGCGCGCCGTTCATTGCTCAGCCGTGACGCTGCTGGAAATCGGCCATGAAGGCGACCAGCGCCTCGGCCCCGGCCAGCGGCATGGCGTTGTAGAGCGACGCACGAATGCCGCCGACCACCTTGTGACCCTTCAGCGCCAGCAGGCCGGCGGCCTTGGCTTCGGCGACGAAGCGGGCATCGAGGTCGGTGCTGGGCAGGAAGAACGGGATGTTCATCCGCGAGCGCGCCGAATGCGCGACCTCATTGCGATAGAAACCGCCGGAGGCATCGATGGCGCCGTACACCAGCGCGGCCTTGGCGGCGTTGCGCTTGGCGAACTCGACCACGCCGCCTTCGGCGAGCATCCACTTGAACACCAGGCCGGCCAGATACCAGTTCCAGGTCGGCGGCGTATTGAGCATGGAATCGCGGGCGACGTGCGAGCGGTAATCGAAGATGTCCGCACGCGGCTGGCCACTGCGCTCCAGCAGGTCGCGTCGGATGATCATCACCGCGATGCCGACGGGGCCAAGGTTCTTCTGCGCACCGGCATAGATCACGCCGTAGCGGCGCACATCCAGCGGCTCGCTGGCGATGGACGAGCTGAAATCGGCCACCAGCGGCACGTTGCCGGTCTCGGGCACATCACGGAACTCGACGCCGTGGATGGTCTCGTTGGCGGTGATGTGCACGTAGGCGGCATCGGGCGAAAGCTGCCAGCCGGCGCGCTCGGGCAGCTGGCGATAGCCTTCGCCCTCGCTGCTGGCGGCGACGTTGACGTCCACGTACGGGCTGGCCTGCTTGACCGCGGTCTTGCCCCAGTGGCCCGTGACCACGTAGTCGGCACGCTGGCCGGGGCTGGCGAAGTTGAGCGGAATCAACGCCTGCTGGGTGGTGGCACCACCGGGCAGGAACAGCACCGCATAGTCTTCGGGGATGTCGAGCAGGCGGCGCAGGTCGGCCTCGGCCTCGGCGGCCACGGACATGAATTCCGGTCCGCGATGGCTCATTTCCACGATGGAGGCACCGCTACCGTGCCAGTCCAGCATTTCCGCCTGCGCCTGGCGCAGGACCGATTCCGGCAACGTTGCAGGGCCGGCACTGAAGTTGAACGCGCGCGTCATGGCACACCTGTGGGGCAAGACCCCTAGTATGCCGCACTGCACCAGCCTTGCGGCCTAGTGTCGCAAGGGAAATTTGGTTGCATCCGTATCCATTGGCCGCGCGCGGTGCGGGGCCGTGCATGGTCTTGGTAGCCGCCAACCTTGGTTGGCGTACGCCGGCAGGCGTCATGGGTGCGGAGGGAGCGTGCCAACCAAGGTTGGCATCTACCAGAGCGAAGGCCGGTAGCGCCGGGCCATGCCCGGCGGATGCGGTTCAGCGCGCGCCGAACCACAGCAGCAGACTCAGCACCGCCGCCAGCAGCAACGCACTGCCCAGCAGCCAGGGCCAGCGGCGCACCCGACGCGGGGCCGCAGGCACCACCGGCGCCTGTTCGGCTTCGTCGCTGCCTTCGTCATCAGCCAGCGGCGGGCGGCGGCGCGGGTCGTGCGGCACTTCCAGCACGAACCGGTGCTGGCCATCGAACACGACCTGGTCGCCAGCCTGCAGCCAGCAGTGGCGCACGGCTACGCCGTTGACCCGGGTGCCGTCGGCACTGCCCAGGTCACGCAGCAATACCCGCTCGCCGTGCACTTCCACCCGCGCGTGCTGTTCGGCGAAAGCAGGCTCATCGATCTCGATGTCGACATCGCTGCCGCGGCCGATCACCCGCGTGCGCGACAGGGGGTAGCTGCGGCCGTGATGCAGGCCACCGACACCGCGCAGCAGGCGCTGCTCGTCACCGTTGCCTTCGATGCTGGCAGCCGGCGCCGGTGCCTGCAGCAGGGTGTCGACCTCGCCCTGCAGGACCATTTCCACGCCGTCCACATATACCGCGTCACCGGCCCGCAGCAGGGCCATGCGCCGTACCGGACGGCCGTTCACATGGATGCCGCGGATACCGTTGCCGACCTGCAGCCAGAGGCCGCGGTCGTCCATGCAGAACTGCGCGAGCAGCAGCGCGCCGTTGCCGGCATCGCCCAGGCGCACGCTGCCGTTTGCCTGGCGCACGATGCGCTGCACCCCGGGCCGTAGCGGCTGGTCGGGCTGTTGTTGTTGACTGAAGTGAACTAGCAGGTTCTGCACGCGGCGCAGACTAGCAGGTTGGCCGCCCACGAAGAAGAACCTGGGATGAGCGCTTGGCGTGGGCGCTGTCGATGCGCACAATGCTCGCCCTCTCAATTGATCCCCGCCCTGCGCCAGGAGCCTGCATGTCCACCATCGATGTCCGCCACGCCCATACCCTGCCCGACACCCAGGCACGTGAAGCGATCGAACAGGTTGCCGCCAAGCTGGGCGAACGCTTCGGCCTGAAGTCGTCGTGGGCCGCCGACGTGTTGAACTTCTCCGGCAGTGGCGTGGACGGTGCGATCGAACTGCAGCCGGGCGCGGTGCGGGTAACGGCCAAGCTGGGCTTCCTGCTGTCGGCGATGAAGGGCATGGTGGAAAGCGAGATCCAGCGTGTGTTGAAGGAAAAGCTGGGCTGAACCTGCGCTGCGGCCATCACGGCCCAGCAACGTCGGCGCGCGCTACTCTCGGGGGTAGGCCCAACTCCCCCGGGAAGTGCGATGAACCGTTACGAGAATGACGACCGCCGCGACGACGATGCCGGCTTCGGCGACCAGGCAGAACGCTTTTCGCGCAAGCTGAGCGATTCGGCACAGCAGGTCTGGCTGGCCGGACTTGGCGCCTTGGGCCGCGCGCAGGCAGAAGGAGGCCGGTTCTTCGATGGCCTGGTGAAGGAAGGCGAAGCCTGGGAGGCCCGCCGCCGTGAGCGTACCGGCGAGCAGGAACCGGGCTGGCGCGACAACGTCGAGCACTCGCTGGACGAAGCGCGCGAGAAGGCCTCCGGAACGTGGGGCAAGGTCAACAAGGCGTTCGATGACCAGGTGCAGGGTGTGCTCAAGCGTCTGCACGTGCCGACCGCCGATGAAGTGACCGCGCTGGAAGCACGCATCGACGCGCTGACCGCGCGCCTGGCCAAGCTGGAACATCGTGCCTCCACCGACGTCGATGCCCCCTCGCCGGGCAGCCACCAGTCACCGGGCAGCACGCCCTGAACCGCCTTTGTTGCAACGCAATAAATTTTCGTTGACAATCGCGTAGAACCCGCCAATCGCTTCGGCTGCCGTTTGTTCCCTCCCCTCACGGCTTCAGGATTGGCGGGTTTTTCGTGTCTGGCGCGTGCAGATCTGCGGGCTGCATCACGCTTGCTGTCGGGAGCACCCTGACGCAATCGACCGGTCGGCCCCTTACACTGTGGGCTTCCGTTTTCGCCCCTTCCGTCGTCGCCCTGCATGCTTCCCTGGATTCTGGCCCTGCTGTCGGCCCTGCTTACCTGCACCCTGGCCACCGTCTACCTCTGGTGGGTCAAGCGCCGACGTACCGAAATGCAACTGGGCCTGCAGGCCTTGGCTGGCATGCACTGGCGCGAGTTTTCCACCCTGATCAAGCGCATGCTGCGCGAGCAGCGCGGCCTGCGTGAACTGCAGGACCCGAGCGAGGAAAGCCGTGAGCCGAGCAGCGATTTCCTGCTCAGCGATGGCCCGAACACCTGGCGGGTGTCGTGCAAGCACGGCCTGGCCTATCGCATCGGCACCGCTGCGGTGAACGAACTGGGCGCTGCCGCCCGACTGGCGGGCGCCAAGGGCGGCATGCTGATCACCGAAGGCCGGGTTGAGCGCGATGGTCTGACCGCCGCAGAGAAGCAGGCGGTGGAAGTGATCGACGGTCCGCGTCTGTGGCCGTTGCTGCAGCCCTACCTGCCGACCGATGTTGACACCCGCGTGCGCGCGATCGCCCGCCATGAAGCGCTGCGCCGCATCGCCATCGCTGCACTGGCTTCAGTGACGCTGGGCCTGCTGGTCGGGCTTGGCCTGCAAGGCCTGCGCACCGAACAGGCGGATCCAACTCCCGCACCCGCCGTCGCGTCTGTCGGGCCCCCGGCCGCACAGCCGTTGCCGACGCCCGCCGAGCCGGACAAGGTTGCGGATGCACCTGCTCAGGCGGCTGCCGCACCCGCATCCGTGCCGCAGAAAACCGACGACGCGCGCAGCAATCCCAACCCCGACGCTGTCACGCTGGACCGCTACCAGGCTGAACTGGCCCGCGCCCTGGCCGGGCAATCCGGCATCGCCAGCGGCGTCTGGCTGACCCGGCAGACGCTGGCGATCAACCGCACTGGAGAACTGGAAGCGGTGTGGCCACGCGTGTGCCAGGAAGTGCTTCGCTACCCCGCCCTGCGCAACGTGCGCGTGCAGCTCAACGCCCGGCCCGGCGTCGATGAGCCGGTGCGCTGGCGGCAGTGCGCGACGTATTGATCAGGCAGCATCCACGCATGGCGTGGATCTACCCGGGGTTCTCGCGCACCGCGTAATCCAAACCGGGATTCAGTAGATCCACGCCGTGCGTGGATACGACCCTATCGCGCCCCGGGCGAGAAGCGGGCGACCAGATCCCAGGCATCCCCCAGGAACATTTGACGCACGCGGGTGATCGGCTGTTCGCCGCGCCAGGTCAGGCGCTCGATCACCAGGCAGGCGGTACCGGGTTTCACGTCCAGCAGCTTGGCGGTGGGCGCGTCGGCGCCCCAGGCGCTGATGCGATGCTGGGCGCGCGTCCACGACACGTTCTGCAGCAGCCAGCTGCCCGGCGCGGTGGTGCTGAAGTCCACTTCCAGCACCTCGGGCACGCCGACTGGGCTGATCAGGCGATGCTCCAGCGCCAGCGGCCGGCCATCGGCCAGATGCAGGCAGCGCATCGCCAGCAGCTGTTCACTGCCCGCCAGTTCAACTTCACCGGCATTTGCTGCCTCGGCCAGGCGCAGTTCACGCTGCAGCAGGCGGTAGCCGTACTGATGCCCGCGCGAGCCGACCTCCATGGCGATATCCGGGATCTCCAGCGCCACCTGTTCCAGGTGCGGCGGCTGCCGGGCCACGAACGAACCCGCTCGGCGGCGGCGCTCGATCATGCCGCTCTCCGCCAGCGCCGTCAGCACCTTGTTCACCGTCATCCGCGAGCAGCCGTACTGCTCCATCAGCTCGTGCTCGTACGGAATACGGAAGCCCGGCGCCCACTCCCCGCTGAGGATGCGGCTTTCCAGGTCGCTGCGGATGCGCTGGTTGAGCGTGGCGGACTTGCTGGCCTTCACGTAGTGGGGTCTCGATGGTGGGAGGCGATCAGCCCAGCACGCCACGCAGGGCAGCGGCGAAGGCGGTGGTGATGGCCTCGCGCTGCAGGTGGCGGCCCTCGGCCACGCACTGGCGGCCATGGCGCCAGACCGATCGCAGCGCGCCATTACGTGCGGCGAACACCCAGCTGTCAAGCCATGCGTCACCGTGTCGCGCCTGCAGCGCGGGATGCGCTGCATCCAGTTCAACCATGTCTGCACTGGCACCCACCTGCAGGCCTGCAGACACGCCCAGCGCCTGTGCACCGCCCTGCAGCGCCCCTTCAAACAGGAAGCGCCCGGTGCTGCGGCCCGCATCCGGGGCCAACACGTTGCGACCCCGCAGGGTCAGGCGCTGGCCGTATTCCAGCAGGCGCAGCTCCTCTGCGGCATCGATCAGCACGTTGGAATCGGAGCCGACGCCGAAGCGCCCGCCCTCGCGCGCGAAGGCCTGCATCGGGAACAGGCCGTCACCCAGGTTGGCTTCGGTAATCGGACACAGGCCGGCCACGGCCTTGCTGGCGACCATCTGCGCACGCTCGTCGTCGGTGATGTGGGTGGCGTGCACCAGGCACCAACGCGCATCGACCGGGGCATGTTCGTACAGCCACTGCACCGGGCGCCTGCCGCTCCATGCCAGGCAGGCTTCGACCTCGCGCACCTGCTCGGCGATATGGATGTGAACCGGCCCGTCGGTCAGCGGCAGCAGCGCGCTCAGCTCGTCGCCGGTCACCGCGCGCAGGCTGTGCGGTGCGATGCCGAGCACCGCATCGGGCAACGTGGCCAGCGCGGTGCGGGCACCATCGAGCAGCTGTGCGAATCCGTCCACGTCATGGATGAGGCGGCGCTGTGCCGGGTTCGGCGGCGCCCCACCGAAATCGGCGTGGGCGTAGAACACCGGCAGCAGGGTCAGGCCGATGCCGGTCTGCTCGGCCGCAGCGGCAATCCGCACGCTCATCTCGGCGCGGTTGGCGTAGGGCCGACCGTCGGCATCGTGGTGCAGGTAGTGGAATTCGCCGACGCGGGTGAAGCCGCTCTCCAGCATCTCCATGTAGGCCTGGGCGGCGATGGCCTGCACTGCGTCCGGGCGCAGATGGGCCAGGAAGCGGTACATCAGTTCGCGCCAGCTCCAGAAGCTGTCGCCGTCGCCGCCGCCGATCTCGGTGAGCCCAGCCATGCCGCGCTGGAAGGCGTGGCTGTGCAGGTTCGGCAGGCCCGGCACCAGGATGCCCACGCAGGTATCACCGTCCTGCGCTGCCTGCCCGCGCGTGACCGCCGCGATGCGCCCTTCCTGCACCTGCAGGCGGACATCGGCGGCCCAGCCGTCGGCCAGCAGGGCGTGGGCGGCATGGAAGGAGTGCGGGGAACGCGAATCGGACATGGCTGGACAACCCGAATTGGACGCCTATATTGTATAGACATATAAGCACAGCCGCGTTGTGGATGCCATGCACGTCGATACCCTCTGGTCCAACGTCCACCTGATGACCCTCGATGGCGAGGGGTTGGGTGTCCTTCGCGATGCAGTCCTGGCCGCCACCGATGGCCGCATCGTGCATGTCGGCCCCGCCGGCAGCGATGCCCACCTGCAGCCGACCACCCGCATCGACGGCGAAGGCCGCTGGATGTCGCCGGGCCTGATCGACTGCCACACCCACCTGGTCTACGCCGGCAACCGTGCCAACGAATTCGAGCAGCGCCTGCAGGGTGTGAGCTATGCCGAGATCGCCCGTGCCGGCGGCGGCATTGTCTCCACCGTACGCGCCACCCGCGCCGCCTCGCCAGAGCAGTTGGCACACGAGAGCCGCCCGCGCCTGTTGGCGATGCGTGCCGAAGGCGTGACCACCATCGAGATCAAGTCCGGCTACGGCTTGACCCTGCAGCACGAGCGCAAGCAGCTGCAGGTAGCACGCGCGCTGGGCGAGGAGTGCCGGGTGAACGTGGTGCCGACCTTCCTCGGTGCGCACGCGGTGCCGCCGGGCCGCGAGGCGCAGGAATACACCGACGAGGTGTGCGAGGTGATGATCCCCGCCATCGCTGCCGAAGGCCTGGCCGAAGCCGTGGACATCTTCTGCGAGAACATCGCGTTCTCGCCGGCACAGGCACGCCAGGTCTTCGAAGCCGCGCGCGCGCATGGGCTGGCCATCAAGATCCACGCCGAACAGCTGAGCAACCAGCATGGCGCCGAACTGGCGGCCGGTTTCGGTGCGCTGTCAGCCGACCATATCGAACACCTGGACGACGCCGGCATTGCCGCGATGGCCACCGCCGGTACCGTCGCCGTGCTGCTGCCCGGCGCGTTCTATTTCACCCGCGACACCACCCTGCCGCCGATCGCTGCGCTGCGCGCGGCCGGCGTACCGCTGGCGCTGGCCACCGACAGCAACCCGGGAACCTCGCCGCTGACCAGCCCGCTGCTGGCGATGAACATGGGCGCCACCCTGTTCCGCCTGACCGTGGACGAATGCATCGCCGGCTTCACCCGTGAAGCGGCGCGCGCGCTGGGCCATGGCGAGCGCATCGGCCGCCTGGCCGTCGGCATGGACTGCGACCTGGCGATCTGGGACATCGACGCGCCCGCCGACCTGGTCTATCGCATTGGATTCAACCCGCTGCACGCGCGCGTGGTGCGCGGACAGCCCGACCTGCCTGCCTCCTGGAGCAACACATGAGCAACACCCTGGTTCTTCGCCCCGGCCATGTCACCCTCGCCCAGTGGCGGCAGGCGTATCGCGGTGCGCCGCTGTCGCTCGACCCGGCCGCGTTGCCGGCGGTGCGCGCCAGCGCTGCGACGGTGGCTGCCATCGTCGCCAAGGGCGCACCGGTCTATGGCATCAACACCGGTTTCGGCAAGCTGGCCAGCGTGCGCATCGAACGCGAGGACCTGGCCACCCTGCAGCGGAACATCGTGCTTTCGCATGCCGCGGGCGTGGGTGAGCCGATGCCGGCGAATGTGGTGCGGCTGATGATGGCGTTGAAGCTGGTCAGCCTGGCCCAGGGTGCTTCCGGCGTGCGCGAGGAAACGCTGCTGCTGCTGGAAGCAATGCTGGTGAAGGGCGTGCTGCCGGTGGTGCCGGCGCAGGGCTCGGTCGGTGCTTCGGGCGACCTGGCGCCGCTCTCGCACCTGGCCAGCGTCATGATCGGCGTCGGCGAGGCCTTCGTTGGCGATGAGCGCCTGCCCGCCGTGGATGCACTGGCGCGTGCTGGCCTGCAGCCGGTGGAACTGGGCGCGAAGGAAGGCCTGGCCCTGCTCAACGGCACCCAGTTCTCTACCGCGTACGCACTGGCCGGCCTGTTTGAAATCGAAACCGTGTTCCAGGCCGCGCTGGTCACCGGCGCGCTGTCGGTGGAAGCGGCCAAGGGCTCGGACACGCCGTTCGATCCACGCATCCATGCCCTTCGCGGACAGCGCGGGCAGATCGCCACCGCCGCCACCCTGCGCACACTGATGCAGGACTCGGGTATCCGCGAATCGCACCGCGACAACGACGTGCGCGTGCAGGATCCGTACTGCCTGCGCTGCCAGCCGCAGGTGATGGGTGCGGCGCTGGACATCCTGCGCCAGGCTGCGACCACGCTGGAAATCGAAGCCAACGGCGTGTCCGACAACCCGCTGGTGTTCACCGATACCGGTGAGGCGCTGTCCGGCGGCAACTTCCACGCCGAGCCGGTGGCCTTTGCCGCTGACATGCTGGCGATGGCGGTGTGCGAGATCGGCTCGATCAGCGAACGCCGCCTGGCGATGCTGGTGGACCCGGCGCTGTCCGGCCTGCCGGCCTTCCTGACCCCGCGCCCCGGTTTGAATTCCGGCTTCATGATTCCGCAGGTCACCGCCGCTGCGCTGGTCTCGGAGAACAAGCAACGCGCCTACCCGGCCAGCGTCGATTCGATCCCGACGTCGGCCAACCAGGAAGACCATGTGTCGATGGCCGCGCACGGCGCACGCCGCCTGATGCAGATGGCCGAGAACGCGGCCAACGTGATCGGCATCGAGCTGCTGGCCGCCGCGCAGGGCTGTGACTTCCATGCGCCGCTGCGCTCTAGCGCCGCGCTGGAAGCCGTGCGCGCCACGCTGCGCGCGCAGGTGCCGACGCTGGAAGAAGATCGCTACTTCCACCCGGACATGGTGATCGCGACCGATCTGGTTCGCAGCGGTGCACTGGCCAAGGGCCTGGTAGAGCTGCTGCCCACGGTGGAACCGCAGGCATGAATGCCCATCCCGAATGGCTGACCGTGCACGAGGGCGATGCCCCGCTGATCGTCAGCTTCCCGCACACCGGCAGCGAACTGCCGCATGATCTGATCGGCGACTTCCACTCACCGTGGTTGGCGCGTCGCGATGCCGACTGGTGGGTGCATGAGCTGTACGACTTCGCACGCGGTATGGGCGCGACCACCGTGCGCTCGGCCATCTCGCGCTCGGTGATCGATCTCAACCGCGATCCCAGCGGCGTGTCGCTGTACCCGGGCCAGAACACCACGGGCTTGTGCCCGCTGACCACCTTCGACAACCAGCCGCTGTACCACGCGGGTCGCGAGCCGGACGATGCCGAGATTGCCCGCCGTCGCGACACCTATTTCGCGCCGTACCACGACGCACTCGCCAAGCAGATCGCACGCCTGCGTGCACGCCACGGCACCGTGGTGGTGTACGACGCGCATTCGATCCGCTCGCACATCCCGCACCTGTTCGATGGCGAGCTGCCGCAGTTCAACCTCGGCACTGCCGGGCCGTCCGGTGCACCGGACACCTCCTGCGACAACGCGCTGAGCGATGTGGTCGAAAACCTGCTGGCGCTCAGCGGCATGAGCCAGGTTCGCAATGGCCGCTTCAAGGGCGGCTGGATCACCCGCCACTACAGCAGCATTGCCGGAGGCGTGCACAGCCTGCAGATGGAACTGGCCTGCCGCGGCTACATGCACGAGCCTCTGCCCGACCAGGTGGACGAGCACAGCTGGCCCACCCCGCTCGACCCCGACCACGCCGCACCGTTGCGCCACACCCTGGCGCAGGTGCTCAACGCCTGCCTTGAATTCGCTACGAACCGGAGCGCCGCATGACCCGCAACGACCCGTCCCGCACCATCGCCGCCCCGACCGGCACCACGCTCAGCGCAAAGAGCTGGCTGACCGAAGCGCCGCTGCGCATGCTGATGAACAACCTGCACCCGGACGTGGCCGAGCGGCCGCAGGAACTGGTGGTGTACGGCGGCATCGGCCGCGCCGCACGCGACTGGGAAAGCTTCGACGCCATCGTCGAAACCCTCAAGCGCCTGGACGATGACCAGACCCTGCTGGTGCAGTCTGGCAAGCCGGTGGGCGTGTTCCGCACCCATGCTGATGCACCGCGCGTGCTCATCGCCAATTCCAACCTGGTGCCGCGCTGGGCCAACTGGGATCACTTCAACGAGCTGGATAAGAAGGGCCTGGCGATGTATGGCCAGATGACCGCCGGCAGCTGGATCTACATCGGCGCGCAGGGCATCGTGCAGGGCACCTACGAAACCTTCGTGGAAATGGGCCGCCAGCACTACAACGGCAGCCTGGCCGGCAAGTGGCTGTTCACCGGCGGGCTGGGTGGCATGGGCGGCGCGCAGCCGCTGGCCGCCGTGATGGCCGGCGCCTCGTGCCTGGCGGTGGAATGCCGCAAGAGCAGCATCGAAATGCGCCTGCGTACCGGCTACCTGGATACCTGGACCGACAACCTGGATGAGGCCCTGCGCCTGATCGAAGAATCGTGCACCGCCAAGAAGCCGCTGTCGGTCGGCCTGCTCGGCAATGTCGCCGACGTGCTGGACGAACTGCTGATCCGCGGCGTGAAGCCGGACCTGTTGACCGACCAGACCTCCGCCCACGACCCGGTCAACGGCTATCTGCCGCAGGACTGGACGGTGGAAGAATGGGATGCCAAGCGCGTAACCGCGCCGAAGGAAGTGGAGAAGGCCGCGCGTGCGTCGATGGCCAACCACATCCGCGCCATGCTCGGCTTCCACTCACTGGGCGTGCCGACCGTGGACTACGGCAACAACCTGCGGCAGATGGCGCTGGAAGAAGGTGTCGAGGACGCGTTCGATTTCCCGGGTTTCGTGCCGGCCTACATCCGCCCGCTGTTCTGCCGTGGCATCGGCCCGTTCCGTTGGGCGGCGCTGAGCGGCGACCCTGAAGACATCGCCAAGACCGATGCCAAGGTGAAGGAGCTGATTCCGGACAACCCGCACCTGCACCGCTGGCTGGACATGGCCGCTGAGAAGATCAAGTTCCAGGGTCTGCCGGCGCGTATCTGCTGGGTCGGGCTGGGTGATCGCGATCGCCTGGGACTGGCCTTCAACGAGATGGTCGCCAACGGTGAACTGAAAGCACCGGTGGTGATCGGTCGCGACCATCTGGACAGCGGCAGCGTGGCCTCGCCGAACCGCGAAACCGAAGCGATGGCCGACGGTTCCGATGCAGTGTCCGACTGGCCGCTGCTGAACGCCCTGCTCAACACCGCCAGCGGTGCGACCTGGGTGTCGCTGCACCACGGCGGCGGCGTCGGCATGGGTTTCTCGCAGCACGCCGGCATGGTGATCGTCTGCGACGGCACTGAAGCGGCGGCCAAGCGGATTGCACGCGTGCTGTGGAACGACCCGGCGACCGGCGTGATGCGCCATGCGGATGCGGGCTATGAGATCGCGATTGAGTGTGCGAAGGAGAAGGGGCTGGATCTGCCAGGAATCCTCGGCTGATCGAGCGTCGCCGGGCACGGCCCGGCGCTACCGGAAACGTGTGGTAGTGCCGGCCGCTGGCCGGCTCTCCCTGATGCGGGAATCGGTGCTCTTGACCCGCTCTCCCGCCGTGACCAAGATGCGCCATCGCCGCTGACGGAACACCGCGATGTACCGCGTGCTTGCCGCTGCACTCTTCTGCGCCCTGGCAGTCACCTTGCCCGCTTCGGCACGTGATGTTCCCGATGATCTTTTGGCTCGTCTGGACGCCCAACTGCAGGTCAACCGCGAGCGCTACGGCATCGCCGGCCAAGCCGTGCTGGTCGCCCACAACGGCCAGGTGCTCTACCAGGGCGCCAGCGGCGAACGCGACCCGGCTACCCACGCGCCCGCCACCATCGATTCCATATTCGCCGCGCAGTCGGTAGCGAAACTGCTCACCAGCACGCTGGTGATGCAGTTGGTGGACCAGGGCAATGTGGATCTGGATGCTCCGGCCAGTCGCTATGTGCTGGACCTGCCGCCCGCATGGCAGAAGATCCATGTGCGCGACTTTCTCAATCACAGCTCGGGCATCGCCGAGTACTACGACCGGGTCGACAACCGCTGGATAAGCAAGGGCTACACCGGCATAGCGCCCGACCTAGCCGCCGCACTGAAGGTCGCCGCTGCGGCGCCGATGCAGTTCGTACCCGGCAGCCGCGTGCAGTACACGCAGGCCAACTACCTTGTGCTCACAGCGTTGCTGGAAGCGCATTACCGCAAGCCCTATCCGGCCATCGCGCGCGAACGCATCCTGCAACCGCTGAAGATGCGCAGTACCTCGTGGGGCACGGCCAGCGTGCCGGCGCAGCGCGCGGCCGTGCCTTACATCGGCAAGGACGGCCAACTGCAGCCGGCCAACGAAGATCCGTGGCCGAACTACGGCTGGGGCCATGCCGACCTGCAGACCACCGTGGGTGACATGAACCGCTTCCTGCAGGCGCTGGCGACCGGCAGGCTGGTGCGTACGGCAACACTGGAGAAACTCTGGCAGCCGCAGAAACTGAGCGGTGGCGGCAGCAATTTCTTCTCCACCGGCTGGGATACCACCCGCAGCGACGGCTACACCCAGCTCGGCCACGACGGCGGCACGCGCGTACGTGCGCGGCTGGCCTACAAGGGCACGCTGGCCGGCGGCTACTGGGTGTTCGTGTACCTGACCAACGGCAGCGCCCGCAATGTGTGGTCGAGCACGCTGGTGGAAAGCACGATGGCGGTGGCCGCGCCGCAGGAGTTTCCGCATGCAGTGCTTTCCGAGCGGCTGATCGGCTACGCGCTGGATGAAAGCACCGATGCGACACAGGCGATGCGTAGCTGGCTGCGCGACAGCAATGGGGTTCCCACGGGCGAACTGGAGCGTGCGATCAATGCCGATGGTTACGCTATCCGCGAGCGCCTCGGGGCACGCAAGGCATTGAAGGTGTTCACGCTCAACACCGAGCTGTATCCGGGGTCGGCCAACGCGTGGGACAGCCTGGCCGAGTGCCATGCCGCGCTGGGGGAGAAAGAAACCGCTGATCGGCTGTATGCGCAGTCGAAGGCGCTGGCGAAGCCTTCGCCGTAAACCCTGTAGAGCCGAGCCCATGCTCGGCTGCTTTTCGTTGCGATTGGAGAAAGCCCGCGCTGCGCGCGATAGCCGAGCGTGGGCTCGGCTCTACAGCGACACTGCGGGCGGCCATACGCGGGTGGAGGGTGACGTGGGGCCATCGACCTGTTAACTTGCACGCCACTTTCGTGGTTTACAGCATTTCCGCATGCCGCTCTCGCCGTACCGCCCCACCCCGTCGCTGTTGTTCCTGGCCGTAACCCTCGGCCTCGCCACTACCGCCCAGGCCGCGCCACAGGCCACCACACTGGATGCGGTGCAGGTCACCGCCGCCGATGCCAGTGCGCAGGCGCGCGAGGCACTGAAGCGCGTACCAGGCGCCAGCAACGTGATCGACGTGGCCAAGGCGGACAGCCGCCTGGCCAGCAGCGCCGATGTGCTGGCCTACCAGCCGGGCATCAGTGCGCAATCACCGGGCAACGAAGGTACCAAGGTGTCCATCCGCGGTTCGGGCATCAACCGCGGCCCGGGCGCGCATGCTTCCGGCATCGCGGTATCGATCGACGGCCTGCCGCTGACCGGCCCGGGCGGCACGCCCTACGAACTGCTGGAACCGTTGTGGCTGTCGCGTGTGGAAGTCCTGCGCGGCGCCAACGGCTTCGAACGCGGTGCCCTGGCGCTGGGCGGTGCCATCGACTACATCAGCCGCAGTGGCCGCGATTCGGCTGGCGTGCAGCTGCACTACGAAGCCGGCAGCCGTGGCTACCAGAAACGCGGCCTCAGCTGGGGCGGCGTCAGCGGTGACGTCGACTACTTCCTGGCTTATACCGATACCGAATTCGACGGCTACCAACGGCATGCGTCCGGCGATGGCAAGGGCGCGATGGCCAACATCGGCTGGCAGATCACCCCCGATCTGCAGACCCGCTTCTTCGTGCGCTACCGCGAAACCAATCACGAAACACCCGGGCGCCTGACCCGCGAACAGATCCGCAACGATCCGCGCGCGGCGAACCCGGCCAACCTCGCCATCGATGCGCGCCGTCCGCAACCGGGCAGCACCTGGGTGGGCAATGTCACCACGCTGCAGATCGATGAGGATTCGTCGCTGCAGGCCGGGCTGGTCTATCACAAGTATCCGATGGACTTGAACGAAAGCCTGTACCGCCAGCAGCTGGACTACGCCAACCTCAACGCCACGCTGGACTACCGCCGCCGCCATTCGCTGTTTGGCCTGGACAGCGAGACCATCATCGGCCTGCGCGTTACCCATGACCTGGATGCCGATGTGCGCGAGTCGCTGCGCTTTGCCAACAACGGTTATGCCGCCGGCACCCGCACGCGCGACTTCCGCCACCATGGCACCGACAGCACGCTGCATATCGGCAACAACCTGGCGGTGAATGAGCGCCTGCGCGTGCAGACCGGTTTTGCGCTGATCAACACTCGCCGCGATGTGCAGGTCACCTGGCCGAGCACTGGTGGCCGCCTGCGCGACCACGACTGGGATTACGCACCGCGGCTGGGCTTCACCTGGCAGCAGACACCGCAGACGCAGTGGTTCGGCAACCTCAGCCGCTCGGTGGAAGCGCCACATCCATGGTCGATGATCTGGGGCTCGAACCAGTACTTCGGCGCGGGCAATGGTCCGTCCAGCGGCCGCCAGCGCGCGCCGGTGGCGATGCAGAACCAGACCGCCACCACGCTGGAACTGGGTGCACGCGGCGACGCCGCGGTGGGCCGCTGGGAACTGACCGGCTACTACGCGCACGTGAGCCATGAACTGCTGAGCGTGGAACTGCAGCCGGTGCCGAACCTGTTCATTGCCGAGAACAACGCCAGCCCCACCGTGCACCGCGGCCTCGAGGCCGGACTGGACAGCACCTTGTGGCAGGCGGCACCGGGCCGTTTGTCGCTGCGCCAGGCCTATACCTTCAGCGATTTCCGCTATCGGCATGACACACGTTTCGGCAGCAACCGCCTGCCGGGTCTGCCGCGCCATGCGTACCAGGCCGAACTGCGCTTCGACCACGCCTCGGGTCTGTATGCCGCACTGAACACCGAATACGCCTCGCGCATCGCAGTGGACTACGCCAACAGCTACTGGGCCGGCAGCCACGTCATCTTCGGCAGCCGCATCGGTTACGACGCACCGGGCGGCCGCTGGCAGCTGTGGGCGGAGATGCGCAACATCGGTGACCGCCATTACGCCGCCACCGTCACCCCCGGTTACAACGATGCCGGCAAGGACGTGGCGCGCTCCACGCCCGGCGAAGGCCGCGGCGTGTATGCAGGCGTGCGCTGGCGCTTCGATTGATTCGTAACGGGAGCGCCGGACATGGCCCGGCGCCCCCTGGGATCACGCAATGCGCCAGGACGGCAGGCGCTCACTGCGCCGCCAGACCGTGGGCGCGAAGCCCATCATCAACAGCCCCGCCAGCCACTTCGGCGACGTACTGAGCAGCGTCGACGTCAACGCTGCATCCAGCGGAGCGGCCTCCTCCTGCCAGGGGTTGTAGCCGAGGTAGATGATGCTGCCTGCCCACCACAGCAGAGCCACCCCCAGTCCCACCAGCAGCAGCGCCATCGTGCGGCAGGTCCAGCGCTGCGAGGTCGTGCCCCACTCGCGGGAAATGGCGACCAGCAGGGCAACCACCAGCAACGACACCAAGGCCACCAGGCCGATGTCCACCTTGTGCCCGATGCGTTCATAGGTGCAGGCGCGGCATTGGACTTCTTCTGCGGCCGCCTCCGTTGTGGGCGGGGCCGCTGCGGGCGCGGACTGGGCCAGCACCGCGAACGGCATCAACAGGGCGAGCATCGCCACCATCAACCAACGAACGAACTTCCTGTTACTGCGTGCAGCGACATCCATGCGCTTCTCCTTGGGTGTGATTGAAATTCAACGTGGTGGCAGATCCTGCTAAAACGCCTTGAACACCTGCATCAGACTGACCGCATCCGGTGCCAGCTCCTGCGCAAGCCAGCCCAGCGCGGCGAAGAACACCAGCAGTCCCAGCAGCGGCCAGATCGTATGGGACAGGCACAGCCGCCACCAGCCCTGCGCCTGCATGCCCTGCATGCGCTTGTACAGACCGCCGGCGATGGCCGCATCCACCAGCAGCTCGGCCATCAGCACCGGCGCCGACCACACCACCCAGACACTGGCCAGGAGCACCGTAGCCACCAGCGCGATGATGCCGAGAACGGCCAGCAGCGGCAGGCCTGCCTCGCCGTCGGCTACGTCCAGCAACGACGTGCTGTCGGCACTCGTGCTGGAGGACGCTGCGGATTCACCCCACGAGGCGGACGCGCCACCACCGCCGGAATGTCCGCCGCTGCCGCTCCACGGCGATCCCGGGCTGCCACCGCCTCCGGGCCCGGAACCCAATCCGTCGGCCACCGCATCCCAGCGCCACCGGATCCAGATCCACATCAACAGCAGGAATACGCCGTAGGCCATCAGCACGGCCAGTGGATAGCGCAGCAGCATCGCGTCCATGCCCGCCAGGCGCAGCACGTGCGAGGCGAGGAATCCTGCGGCGCCGGTCAGCACGACGATCAGGGCCATCTGCAGCCGTGGCCAGCCACGATGCTGCAGCTGCCGGCGTGCGTGCATCGCTTCAGTGCTGCGGCTGCTCGGCATGGAAACAGGCGGGCGTCGGTTGCTCATATTGCCGCCTTGGTCACCGCCTCGATGCGATGGCCGTCAGGATCGATCACGAACGCGGCGTAGTAACGGTCGCCGTAATCCGGGCGCAGGCCAGCAGGTCCGTTGTCCTGGCCTCCGGTTGCCAACGCAGCACGATGGAAGGCATCAACAGCCGCGCGCGTGGTTGCCGCCAACGCCAGATGGAAGCCGGGTCCCGGCGCCGCCGCATCGTCGCGCAGCTTCAGGCAGAGCAGGTCTTCATCATCGACCAGGCCATAGCCGATCGCGGTGTCGTCTTCGAAGACGCGGCGATAGCCAAGCGCTGCGAGCACTGCATCATAGAAGCGGCCTGCAGCGTGCAGATCGCGAACCCCGAAAGAAAGATGGTGCAGCATGCGGACATCCTTGCCTGGCACGCGGGTGATGGTTGGCGGATTGTAACCACGAATCGCGGCCGCTGCCTGCCAACTCACATGCGTGCCGGATGCTGCAATGCAGGACGACGATGGAGGCGGCGACATTGCAACCGGCCCATCGTGGCAACCAGCCAGGCCTCGCGATGCGTCTCCCGGCGCGGGTGATTCAAGCGGGTGGTGCAGCCGCCTTCAACAACTGCGCCGCCACCTGGTCGAACGGGGCGATGTCCTGCAGCGCGCGGCTCATCGCAACCGCCCCTTCCACGCTGGCGATCACCAGGCTGGCCAGCCCGTTCGCCGCGGCAGGTTCGTGGCCGTCGGCGATGAAGGTGGCCGCCAGGTGCCCCTGCCAGCGCAGGAACACTTCGGCGGCCGCCGCACGCGGCTGGCTCGGCGTAGCCTCCACCGGCTCCTCGACAGCCGCCGCCAGCACAGGGCAGCCGGCACGAAAACCGGTGCGCAGCAGGCGCTCGCGCCACAGTGCCAGGAACTGCTGCAACCCCTGCACTGCACCGCCCTTCAACAGCTCGATCAGCAGCGCCTCCACCTTGTCGCCGGCCATGGTGGTGGCCCGCGCCAGCAGCTCCTGCTTGCCGCCCGGGAAGTGGTGATAGGTGGACCCCAGCGGCGCTTCGGCCAGCTTGGTCACTTCGCGGATGCTGGTGGCATTGAGGCCCACCCGCGCGAGCATCTGCGCTGCAGCATCGATCACGCGCTGGGGGGCATCGGACGATCGCGGGCTCACGGCAGGCTCCTTGCTAAGACAGTCGTCATAGACTAGCGTATCGACCGTTCTATAACAGTCGTAATAACCATGAATCTCTGGTTCCGCCTGCTCCACCTGCTGCTGTGCAGCCTGTTCCGGCCCAAGCTGGACGCGCCATTCGGGGTCTCGCGCCTTTCGTTCCGGGTGCTGCCCAACGACCTGGACAGCAACCTGCACATGACCAACGGCCGCTACTGGAACATCTTCGACCTGGGCCGGCTGGACCTGATCCTGCGCATGGGGCTGGGCAAGGTGGCGCTGCGTGAGAAGTGGGCGCCGATCGTTGGCGCCGGCACCATCCAGTTCCGCCGCGAGCTGAAGCCGTTCCAGCGTTTCACCCTGGAAACGCGGCTGGTCGGCTGGGTCGGCACACGCGGCATCATGGAGCAGCGCGTACTGATCGGCCCGGAACAGAAAACCGCCACGCGTGCGCTGCTGATCACCGGCATCTACGATCGCCGCGCGCGACAGTTCGTCGGCATGCCGCAGATGATGGAATCGATCGGCGTGGTTGCTCCGCCTTCGCCGGCCTTGAGTGCGGCAGCCGAGGCACTGCTGGCTGCCGATGCTGCATTGAAGCTGGAAGATGCCTGAGCCGCGTCATCCGACCCGCGGCATGTTCTTGGTCACGCAATGGATGCCGCCGCCACCGCCGGCGATCGCATCGATATCCACCTGCTCGATGGTGCGGCCGGGATACAGGTCTTCCAGCAGTTCACGGCAGTAACCATCCGCCTTCGCGTCACCAAACTGCGGCGCGATCACCGCACCGTTGATCGGCAGGTAATTGATGTAGCCCCGGGCCAGATCGTCATTGTCGCGGGTGTGCACATTGTCGCGTCCGCCCAGCGGCGGCGGCAGCGTGTGCACCTGCAGCCTGCGGCCGTCGGCATCGGTGGCGCCGCGCAGGATGTCCAGATGCTCGCGGGTCAGATCGTAATCGTACGACTCCGGGTCGTTGTCCAGGTTGGCGATCACCACGCCCGGGCGCACGAAGCGTGCGTAGAAATCCACGTGCGCATCGGTGATGTCTTCGCCAGCGATGCCGGGCAACCAGATCACCTTGCGCAGGCCCAGGTGGTGCTTCAACTCCGCTTCGATATCCGCGCGTGACCAGCCCGGATTGCGGTTGCGGTTCACCCAGCAGCTTTCGGTCAGGATCGCGGTGCCGTGGCCATCGACTTCGATGCCACCGCCCTCGCCCACCAGATCGCTTTCCAGCAGCGTCGCGCCGGACATCTGCGCCAGCCACGGTGCTACTGCGCCATCGTTGCGTGCACTCTGCTTGCCGCCCCAGCCATTGAAGTTGAAATCGACCAGGCCGAGCCCACCCTTGTCATCGGTGACGAAACAGCCGCCGTAGTCGCGCACCCAGATATCGTCCAGCGCCACGTCGAGGAACTCGATGTTGTCGTTGCCGCAGCGCTCCTGCGCCTGCCGGCGCTGCGCAGGACGGCACAGCACGCTGACCGGCTGATGGCGGGCGATGGTGCGCGCCAGCCGGGCGACAGCACTGTTCACTGCATCGGCCTGCGCGCCCCATACCCGCGGCTGTGCAGCGAAGGCCAGGAAGACCCGCTCCTGCGGACCGTGCTCATCGGGCATCTGCCACCCGGCCGGTGCAGCGGCACGGGCGCGGGCGGGCAGTCCGGTCAGACCCAGCGCGGCCAGGCCGCCCAAGCCAGCGGTTGCGGCGAGTTGGGTGATGAAATGGCGTCGGGTAGACATGACAGGCTCCAGAGGCGGACCGTGAAGTCCGGCTGATCGATTCAGGCGCACCGGCTGATGCGCGACAGATCCATGTTGCCCTTGCGGATGGACGAGAACAAACGATAGATTCAGCGGGAATACGATCAGCCAGGCTTATCAATCATGCTCAAGCATTGGCCCCCGTTGAACGCCCTGCGCGGCTTCGAGGCCGCCGCCCGGCTCGGCAGCTTTCATCGTGCGGCCGAAGAACTGCACCTGAGCCAGTCTGCCATCAGCCAGCAGATCCGCGGGCTGGAGGACTCTCTGGAACAACCGTTGTTCTTCCGCCAGGGCCGCAGTGTGACCCTCACCGATGCCGGCATCGACCTGCTGGAAACCACGCAGTCGCTGCTGCGGCAACTGGCCAGTGGCATCCGTCGGCTCGATCAGTATCGCAAGCCGAATCAACTGATCGTCAACACCAGCCCCGCCTTCGCGCGCCACTGGCTGGTACCGCGACTGGGCGACTTCCGCCGCCAGCACCCGCAGGTCGACCTGTGGCTGTTGACCAGCGAAGAAGCTCCGGACATGACCGCACAGACGCTGGACATCAGCATTCGCGATGATCTGCAGGCACAGGCCCATTGCGAGCATCGCGTGCTGCTGCAGGACCGGCTTTATCCGGCCTGCCACCCCAGCGTGCTGGCGCTACCTGTTGCCGAGCGCAGCACCCTGCACGGCGAGCGCGAAATGGACTGGAGCCAGTGGCAGGTACAGGGCGGCGCGGATGTGGGCCAGCAGCGCGAAGGCCTGAATTTCTCCGAGCCAGGACAACTGCTGGATGCCGCGTGCCAGGGCCTGGGCATCGCACTGGTCAGCGAACTGCTGGCCGCACCGGCGCGCGCGCAGGGCCTGCTGCAGCCACTGGATGAGGTCTACGTACGCGGACCGCGCTGGAGCTGGTTGCTGCACGAGGACAGCGCCCGCGATCCGCTGGTGATGCGGTTCTGTGGGTGGCTGCTGGCGGAACTGGCGATAGGGTAGTGCCGGCCGCTGGCCGGCAATCCGTTCGCCATGCAGATTGAGGTTGCCGGCCAGCGGCCGGCACTACCGTCTCAGCGCTTAGGCACGTTCGCCTGCGCGCGCTTGATCGCCGCCTCGGCCAGCGGTGCCATCAGCGCATAGCCCTTCGCCGTCGGGTGCACGCCATCGGTTGCCAACTGCGCATCCAATCCACCGGCACCATTGGCCATCGCTGCGTAATAGTCCAGATAGACCAGACCCCGTGCATCGGCATGGCGCTTCAGCGCAGCATTCAATGCACGCACCTTGGGAGCAGGCGTGATGCCCGGCATCCACGGGTACTCGCTGACCGGCAACACCGACGCCAGCACCACCGCGATGCCATGCGCCTTCGCCAGATCCAGCATGGCCTGCAGGTTGTCCTCGATCATCGCCTGCGTGGCCGGACCGGTGTTGCCGGCGATGTCATTGGTGCCGGCCAGTATCACCACCACATTCGGGCGCAGCGCCAGCACATCCTGCGAAAAGCGCACCAGCATCTGCGCGGTGGTCTGCCCGCTGATGCCACGATTGATGTATCCCTTGCCGGGGAAGAAGGTACTGCTACCTTCCGCGCCCCAGCCTTCGGTGATCGAATCGCCAAAAAACACCACGCGTGGCTGGCCGGCCAGTGGCGCTGGCAACGCGGCATTGGCCGCGCGGTACTTCTGCAGTTGCGGCCAGTCGGACAGGCGCTGCTGCATGAAACGCACCTCGTCCGGTTGCAGCTGTTCGACCGGCCTGGTCAGCAGCGGATTGCTGGCCGCCTGCACCATCACTGGCATGGTCAGCGCTGCCATGAGCAGACCAGCCGGTAGCCAAGCCGTTGAAGTCATCCTGCGCACGAGCATCCTCCGCTGTCGACCTGGCCAGTCTAGCGCCACCTGCGAAGGGTCACTTTGCCGATGCAGCCGCCCTTGCCGCCACACCGGTCACCTTGGCCGGCATCCACATCCCCGGCGTCCAGCCACTGGCCTCCAGGATCGCCTTCGGGTTGTCCTGCTGGATCAGCGCGCGCACAGCATCGCGCTTGTTGCCGGCCTGCAGGTAATACGCCTTGGCGATGCGATAGCCCACCCAGTAGCCCAGGTCGTAGGGCTCCTGCGAACCCGGCGTGTGGTTGTACAACCAGGGCTTCAGATCGGTGCTGTCCATATCCAGCGCGAACGCACTTTCGATATGCACTTCCTTGCCCCGCGTCCAGCCTGCATGCCGACCATTGCCGACGTCGCCGGAAATCAGCTCGGCGATGAACTCGGCGACACCCTCGCCCAACGACTCGCGCAGTACCGTCGCCCGCGGGTCACCTGCTTCGTACTCGCTTACTCCGGTCTGCTGGATATGCACGTACTCATGGGCGATCACGTGCACGAAGCGGTCCTGCGCGTTGGCGTTCATGAAATCTGCCGCACACAGCGCTTCCAGGCCGATCACCACCCCGTCCGGGTACGTCATGCCCACCGGTTTGCCGCGTCCCACCACGATCGCTACCGGCGGGAACTTCGCCTGCGGATAGATCGCCTGCAGGCTCGCGAACACCTGCACCAGTCGTTGCCGCACCGCAGGCAACTCCGCCAGGCATGCCCGTCCGTTGGCATACACCGCAGGCTCGCGCGCCATCGCGTCGGCCATGCGCTCGGCGGTCACCCGGCGCAGCTTCGCGAACTGGGCCAGGCTCGGCGTGCCCTGTGCCAGGTACTGCTCCAGCTGGGCCACGCTCGGCTTGCCGCCGGCCGCCTCGTAAAGCGCGTAGAAACGGGTGGCATCGGTGGTCAGGATTTCCGGTCCCGGCGCCGCCGCCTGGACAGTGCCGACCACCCCGCCGAGGGCCAGGGCAAGCAGGCAACGCAACGACACGAACATGGCTCCGTCCTTGGTGGAGTGCACGCGAAGCGCGCAATCTATCACCGTGCCAGCGCATGCGCTGCCGTATCGTGCAACGCCCTCGCCTGCTGTGCCAGACTCGCGGCGAGCGGCTGCCATGGAAGCAAGGGGAATACAGGATGATGATCGTTCCAGCGTACTGGGCCGAAGCCCGTCTGCAGGACAGGTACAGGGGCCGGCCAGTGGTGGTTCGCCGGTTTGGCTGGTCCGACGAAGACCAGGATGCCGCACAGGCCCACGCCGATGCGCGTGCGCGCGAAGCGCTTGATGACATCCTCAGCGGCCAGGCCGTGCCGCGTCGCGAGCGACGGACCAACTACGGTGTCGAGGGCATTCCGATCCGCGAGCAGATCGTGCAGCGCAGGGATGATGTCATTGTCACCCGCAACAGCTATGGCGCGCTGTGCCTGAACACCCCCGACGTCCTGTTTGCCGACATCGACCACGTGCCCACTCCATCAGGCTGCGCATTGCCGCTGCTCGGCGCACTGGGGCTGCTGGCAGCCGGTGCACTGATCGGCGGGGCCCTGGGCAACTTCAACATCGGCCTGGCGGCCGGCGGCATCGCGATGGTGGTGGTCAACCAGATCCTGTCGGGGCGGCGCAAGCGACGACTGGCCCGGTCCGGCGGCGCCGAAGGCATCGCGCTGCAGCGTGTGCAGGCGTTCGTCGAACACCATTCCGACTGGCACCTGCGTGCCTACCGCACCCCTGCCGGGCTGCGCGTGCTGGCGATGCATGCCACGTTCGAACCACAGGATGCGCAGGTGCATGCCTTCTTCAAGGCATTGGGCACCGACACGTTGTATGCAGGCATGTGCACGCTGCAGCATTGCTTCCGTGCACGGCTGACACCGAAACCGTGGCGGCTTGGCATCATCGCCCGCATCCGTCCGCCGGTGGCCGCCTGGTCGGCCGAGCAGGCCAGCAACCCCGACCGTCTGGCGTGGATCGTCGAATACGAAAGGAAAAGCACCGGCTTCGCTGCATGCGCCTATGTGCGCAGCTTCGGTGACGAGCGTCGTGTGGACGCCAAGGCCGAACGCGTGCGCGACCTGCACGATCGGATGTCGCGTGCATTGGACAACCTGCCGTTGGGATGAGCGCGCGTCGCGCTCAGCGGCCACCCTGCACGAAGGGCTGACCCGCCAGCGTGGTTCCCACCTGCAGAGCGACCTGCTGCCCATCTTTGGCGAAGGTGCTGCTGCAGTTGTTGCCGCCTTTCTGGCAACCCACTTCCGGGAAACCCTCCAGTGCTTCGGGCGCATCGCGTGGCGGGCTCGCCTGCCATCCCGCAGCATCAAGCAGTCGCTTGGCTTTGGTGTAGGGCATGCCGGGGGTGATGCCCAACGCTGCCAGTTCAGCAGGCAGGGGCTGGGCGAATGCAGCGACCGGAACAACGGACATCGACAGCGATACGGCGAGGATGAAGGCCTTCATGGAGCGAACCCGTAGCAGACATCAGATGCGCAGCGTACCGCAGCTTTGTGGCCGCTCCATGCCTGCATCACAGATGGTTACGTAACACCCACAGGGGGATACCTGGAGACGACGCCTGAAACAGAAAGGCCGCCCCGGAGGGCGGCCTTGCCGGATTACTTCGCGTTCTTCACGTAAGTGTCGAACCAGTTGAGCATTTCATACACCAGCTGCTCGTTCGACTCCAACGCGGTGTACCAGTGCGGCTCGTTCGGCAGCATCACCAGGCGGGTGGTGCCGCCATTGCCACGGATCGCCTGGTACAGCTTGCGCGACTGGAACGGCTCGGTGCCCGGGTTGGCATCGTCCTCGCCGTGGACCAGCAGCAGCGGCAGCTTGATCTTGTCGGCGTAGAAGAACGGCGAGGCCTTCAGGTACACGTCCTGCGCCTGCCACACCGAGCGGCGCTCGTTCTGGAAGCCGAACGGGGTGAAGGTCTTGTTGTACGAACCACTGGTCGCCACGCCGGCCTTGAACAGGGTGGTGTGGGCGATCAGGTTGGCGGTCATCAGGCCACCATGGCTGTGGCCGGTCACGCCGATGCGGTTGCGGTCGACCACACCCAGTTCCACGGCCTTGTCCACCGCTGCCTTGGCGTCGGCTTCCAGCTGTTCCAGATAGGTGTCGTAAGCGTTCTTCGGGTCACCGACGATCGGGAACGAGGCGTTGTCGATGATCGCGTAGCCGGCCAGCAGCATCAGGCGGTACGGCTGCAGACGGGTGAAGGTCTGCTGCGAACCGGATACCTGGCCGGCCTGTGCGGCATTGGCGAAGTCGGCCGGGTATGCGTACAGGATCGCCGGTACGCGCTGACCTTCCTTGTAGCCCGGCGGCGTGTACAGGGTGAACGACAGGTCCACGCCATCGGCGCGCTTGTAGGTCACCAGGCGTTTCTGGATCTGCCGCACTTCCGGGGTCGGGTCGACCAGCTTGGTCAACGCGGTGGGCCTGGACTCGAACTGCGCTTCGCCGGCCTTGGCATTGTCGATGCGCTCACCGAGCAGACGCACGAACGCGTTCGGCGGGTCCATCACCGACTGGTGCCAGGTGACCAGATGGCCCGGCGTGGCACTGAAACCGATGACCTGCTCATACGCATCGGCAGCGCTGCGGAACAGGCGTTCGCTCTTCAGCGTACCCAGGTTGAGCGCATCCAGGAACGGACGGTCGCCCTGCGGCGACGCGCCCTGCCCGCGCAGGAACACGGTGTTGCCTTCCTGGCGTACCACCGGCGCACCGCTGGGCAGGCGCTTGAACACCAGGTTGCCCGGGTTGCCGTACAGCTCATCGCTGGACATGTCCCACAGCAGTCGCCCTTCCTTCTTCGGCTGGTCCACATCGACGATGCGGGCCTGCATCCAGTGGCGGTTCTCGTCGTTCTCGAACTGGAACGACACGGCCGGGTCGGCCGACCACGCAAAGCCCTCGAAACGCTGCGCGGTGCGGGCGATTTCCACCGGCTTGCCGGTGAACGGCGCCTTCAGCATCAGCACGCGATCGCGATGCGGCACGCTCACCTTCCAGTCGCCCTTGTCCAGCGCTTCGGCATAGACCAGGGTAGCCGGGTCGGTGGAGCGCCAGTCGTAACCGCGCGGGCCTTCCGGCACGCCGTGTACCGGCACGCGATCGGCCAGCGGCAGGCTGGCCAGAACCGTGTTGCGGCCGTTGCCGAGGTCCAGCACCGCTACATCGTTGGCGAAGCGCTGGTAGGTCACCGCATGCGAGAACGGTGCCTTCAGGGTTTCGGTCAGCACATGCACGCCATCGGGTGCGGCGTTGACGTCGTTGTACAGCGCCGGCTGGCCAACCGGGCGCACGCTGCCGGCAGCGGCATCGACCACCGCCAGCTGCGAGGCACCGTAATAGGCGAACAGCTTTTCATCGTGCACGCTGGTCAGCGTGTCGCGCGCTTCATAGGTGCTGCTCTCGCCACTGCTGCCCAGCGACTCCTGCGCGTCCGGACCGGTGGGAGTACCGCCGTTGGACGGCGCCGGCCCCTGGTTGGCAGGTACCAGCTTCACCAGCAGGCTCTGGCTGCCACCCAGCCACTGCACGGTGTACCCGAAGATCGGATTCAGCTGCACATTCGGCACCTGCTTCACCTGGCCAGTGGCGGCGTCGCCCACCCACAGCTGCACGCTGGTATCGACCGCATTCTGGAAGGCGAAACGGCTGCCATCGGCCGACCACTGTGCGGCCCCTGCGCAGCCCTGCGGCAGGTTGACCTTGGTGCTCTTGCCGCTGGCGATCTCGACCAGGGTGAAGTCGGCCACACAGGCCGGAATGCCATAGCCGCCGGGGGTGTCGTGGCGGCTGCGGTTCTTCGGTTCCAGGCGCACGCCGGCCAGCTTCAGGTACGGCTGCGCCACGCGAGTAATGGACGGATAGGTCTGCGCGGTGGTCAGCAGCAGGCGCTGGCCGCTGGGGTCGATGTTCGGTGCCGGCGGCGGCGGGGCCTTGAGTACCTTGAGCAGGTGTTCCGGTGGCTTGGCGTAGTCGGCGAAGGCCGGGCCGGCGGCCAGCAGGCCGAATGTGGCAACGGCAACGGCCGCCGCCAGAGAGGTACGACGGATGAGCATCCTTAATCCCCTGGGAGTGAGTTGGGTACCCGCACTGCGGGCATGGGCCGAATCTAACACCCCCGGCCCACCGGGAAATGGGCCGGAAGGGCTAGTCGCCCCATCCTGCAAAGCGTGGCCCTGCATGGCCCGGCCCCTTCCCTGGATACCCCTCGGTTACTGCCGTGCGTGCAGCTCCCAGGTGGACAGATAATCGGGATCGATCACCGTCACCCCACTGGACCGCAACTGGTACTCACCCGGCGCGGCCGGCAGGTACTGGTCCAGCATCGGCGGCAGGTAGCGCTCATGTCCGTCATCGCCATCGGCCAGTACCAGTCCCTCTTCGGCACTGACCCGCAGCACGGTGCCGGCAAACTGTTCCAGCCCCTGTACCTGGCCATCGCCGCCAAAACGGGTAACGCCCACCAGTACCAGCTTGCCAATCATCTGCTCGGCCTTGGCATCATCCAGATCCAGGGGCGGCAGGGCTCCTCTCGATTCGTTGCTCATCGTGCACCTCGGAAGCCTGCGTGGACATCGTGGACGAGATGCGCGCCCAGTGCTGCGAACGAAACAGCGTCGTGGGGCGACTCGCATGCATGTAGTGGCTCTGCGCACTGCGGGATGCAGAGCCAACCATCGGTGCTCAACTCACGGAAGAATTCTGTCTGAGGCTGCATGAACCGCAGCAGCGGTTTCAGCATGTTCGCCGACAACAGCACATTCCACCTGGGCGACAGGCCGGTTGCTGATGCGGTAGGTGTACGCGTGAACAGGACTGTGCATCGCGGGCCTCCTTGCCGGGGGAGTGGCCTCGCAGGACCACATTCAACGCTGCGCAAATGTGCCGGAAACGAGCTGGCGGGTATCGATCGCGGGAAAGCGACAGGGACGCCTGCAACTCAGGGTCACGCCTGCGCTTGATCGTCTACACGGTTGGATGCTGCCACCGCCCAGGGAATGGCGAAGTGAAGAAGTTCCGTAGCGTCCCGTCCCGGGCACCTTCACTTGCGGCCCGTGCCTGAGCCGAACGTGCCCTGCCCCGATTCCAGCAATCGTCATTTCCATTTAACCTGTGATTCACTTGGCCCACTTTAGGGTCAGCGCTCAACATGCAGGGAACGCTTATGTTTGGGTACGCATTCACACGGCCGTGGGCAATCGCCCTATGTGCGGCCTCGCTCTGCGCCTGCACACACGCGACTGACCGTTCGTCGACTTCTCAAGGACCCGTTACCATGGCATCGACTGCCTCCGACGCCGCAACGCCGTCTGCGCTCAGCGCAGACCAACTGCTGTTGCGCCTGCTGGATCTGATCAAGGACACCACCTCCACCCGTGAACTGACCCTTGAACGGGTATCGCAGGCCATGCAGGCTCCCGCGCAGAGTTTCGGCCCGGGGCATTTCGGCTACGGCGGCACGCTGACGCCGGAATGGAGCTACGGCCTGGAGATCAAGAAGGCTGGCGCCGCCGATGCGCGTCTCGATCTCAATTTCATCGACACCACCGCCGACCGCAAAGCCAACGCATCGGCGATCTGCCAGGTCGACTTCAATCAGTTCGCCGCGGGTCTGCAGGCCGCGGGCTTCAAGCGCGACACCATCCGCGGCGAGCACGGCCGGGTCATCCATGACCGTTTCGATCGCCCGGATCTGACCATCAAGGTCGACACGATGGCTGAGGATTCAACCCCGTCTGGCAAGCCGGCGCATGCCTGCGTCCGCCTTGTGACCGTGCAGTAAGGAGCACCGCACCATGCCTACGCTTTCAGCGGATACGGAACGCCTGCTGACCGAATTTGCAGGAAAACCCGATGTAACGACCGATCAGGTCGACAACCTTCGCAAGGCCATTGCCAATTCTCCGGCGCTGGCAACCCAGGTCGACTTGGCCATCACCGCCGGTCATCTGCAGCGCTTCGAGCTGTTGCCCGCCGACAGCAATGTGGCCGGCGAGTACGTCAGCGGCGCAAAGGCCATCCGCCTGCCGGCATCCAGTCTGTCCACGCTGGCAGCCCCGGACAAGCACGATGCTGCAGAGCTGACGTTCGTCCTGGGCCATGAGATCCAGCATGGGCTCAATGATGCAGCGACCGAACGTGCCTACGAGCAGTTTGATTCTGATATTGCAGACATTGCCGCGCGCGATTCGACCCACGACTACACCCAGGCCATTGGCACCCTGCTCGCAGCCAACCGACGCGACGAGGCATCGGCGAACATCGAGGGCTGGAATGCACTGGTCGGCATGGTCAAGACCGCCAACCCGGACGCCACGCTGGAGGATGTATATAACGCAAGTACCCGTGCAAACGAGTTCGTGCGCGTGCAGCCCGGCCCGCCGATGACCTATACCGCGCATCCGGACCTCACACTCAATGCAGACCTGAGCATGACCGCCACTGCCGCCAACATCGAGGGCATGGGCAAGCACTACTACGACGAAGGCGTGTCGTCCGGGCTGGGGCCCAATGGCAATTCTGACTACCAGAATTTCTACGCTGCCTCTGCCATCAGCCGCGCCTGCGAGGAAGAGGCCAAAAACCCGGCACCCGATGGCATCAGCAGGATGTCGGTGAACATGGCACAGCTGGGCCTGCAGGAAAGCCTGCTGGAACAGAACGGCCTGTATCTGGGTAAGGGCACGCCGCCACGACAGCCCTACTTCGATACCAGCACTTCGCCGTCCACGCTGCATTATTTCGACCACACCGAGGGCACCTACGCCCACGTGCCCATCACCGCGCAGGCGACCGCCGCTCCCTCGAACGAGGCGCAGGTTGCGTTGGCGGGCGGCAACGACCGTGCCCTGCACGACCAGATCCGCGGCAAGGTGGCCGAGCTGGATGCCGCCAACGGCCGCAGCTTCGACGCTTCCAGTGAACGCCTGAGCGCAAGCCTGCTGGTGCTGGCCCGCGAGAACGGCCTGGACCGCGTGGATCATGTGGTGCTCAGCCGCCAGGCCGGCGACGTCGCTGCGGCACAGAACGTGTTCGTGGTGAAGGGCGCGCTGGATGATCCTGCGTCGCTGCGTGCGTCGGCAGCTACCGCTGAAGCCGCCCAGCGGCCGGTGCAGGAAAGCCTGGACAGCCTCGCCATCGTCAACCAGCGCCAGGCCGACCACGCCTCGCAGGAGCAGACGCGCCAGCAGGTGCAGGAACAGCAGCGCAGCGCACTGTCGCATTGAGGTCAGGGACGGCGCCGGGCATCGCCCGGCGCAACCCGCGCATGGGCCACGCTAGAATGCGTGCATGCGTACCGTCCATGCCCTTCGCTACATCACCCCCTTGCGGGAAGGTGGCTCACTGCCTGCCGTGGTCGAGACCGACGACGACGGCATGGCCGTACTCAAGTTCCGTGGTGCCGGCCAAGGGCCAAAGGCGCTGATCGCCGAGTTGATCGCGGGCGAGATGGCGCGCGCGGTGGGCCTGCCGATTCCGGAGATCCTGTTCGTCGAGCTGGACAGCGAGTTCGCCCGCACCGAGCCCGACCCGGAGATCCAGGACCTGATCCGCGCCAGCGAAGGCCTGAACCTGGGCCTGGATTACCTGCCCGGCGCGATCAACTACGACCCGGCGGCAATGCCGGTGGACGCTGACCTGGCCTCGCGCATCGTCTGGTTCGATGCGTTCACCAGCAACGTCGACCGCACCACGCGCAATCCGAACCTGATGGTGTGGCACCGCAAGCTGTATCTGATCGACCACGGCGCGGCGATGTACTTCCATCACGACTGGGCCAACGCCGGCGATGCCTGCGAGAAGCCCTTCGTGCTGATCCGCGACCACGTGCTGCTGTCGTTCGCCAGCCGCATCGCCGAGGTCGATGCCGAACTGGCTGCGCGCCTGCCGGATGCGGAAATCGAGCGCATTGTAGGCCTGGTGCCGGACAGCTGGCTGGTCGATGAGCCGGCCTTCGACAGCCCCCAGGCTTATCGGCAGGGCTACATCAATTACCTGAAGCATCGCCTGAAGGTACGTGCGGTGTTCGTGCAGGAGGCCATCCGTGCCCACGCTGCACACGTATGACTATGCCGTCATCCGCGTGGTACCGCGGGTGGAACGCGAGGAGTTCATCAACGTCGGGGTGATCGTGTCCTGCCCCGGCGCACGTCACCTCGAAGCGGCGATCGAGATCGACGCTGCGCGCCTGCAGGCCTTCGCGCCGGCGCTGGATATTGAAGCGCTGCAGCCGTGGCTGGATGCCATCGTGGCGATCTGCCGGGGCGATGCCAACGCCGGCCCGATTGCGCAGCTGCCCGCGCGCGCGCGCTTCCATTTCCTGACCGCCAAGCGCAGCTCGGTGGTGCAGATGTCCAGCACACATGTGGGCCGCACGGCAGACCCGGCCGGCGTGGTCGAACACCTGATGACGAAGATGGTGCGGGTCCCGACCTAGCGCGTTACCTGCCGTTGCTCCAGCGCGCGGTCATTTTGCTGCGGATCGGGGTGCGCTCGGTGTTGCTGTCCGTGGCGGTGAAGCGCATCACCTTGACCGCGTTCAACGCCCAGCCGCTGAGGGCCGTCGACGGATTGGCATCCACCAGCTTTACGTCATACGTCCGGCCGCGCTTGTTGTTCGAATAGGCCACGGTCACCTCCTCTGCGAACTGCACACGCCCGGGATCGGCATATCGCAGTAATGCGGAGCAGCATCGTAGGCATGGTTGTCATTCCCTGTACGCCTGTGATCGGTACCCAAGCGCACGCCATCACGGACTTTTTCGATTCACCGCAACGGTCACCGCGAAGTAGGGAATCGCGCTCCACTGCCCGCGCGGATGATGCGGCGATTCCACGCCCATGCCGATCTGGTAGTTCACGCTGCCGGGCTGCTCGCGCCAGAAATAGGGCGCGCCGTTGCTCCAGCCACAGCAGACGTACGTCAATGACGGCATGCCGAAGGTCTGCTGCAGGTAGGCTTCAATCCTCGCCGCCGAAGCGCCGCTGACGCGATACCGCGCTTCCATCGGCTGGAGATAGGAAGCATCGTCCTGCGTGCAGCCGACGTATTCCAGTTCGGGGGGTTTTCGGCCCATCGCCTGCAGGAAATCCTGGCAGACGGTGTCCGGCCGGGCCAGGCCTTCGACTCGGCCGTGCAATTCCCACTCGGCGATCGCAGCAGCGGGCGTCTGTGCGCTGGCAGTGACGACGCTGCCGATCAGCAAAAGATGCAACAGGGTAATGGCAGATCCTCTGCAGATGGGGCGGGACGTCATCGTAAACTACCGACGCCACCACTCGCTGCGCATGATTCGATCAACGCTCACGTGCCATGCTCTGTTCGGTGAAGCGCGCCACGCAGAAATCCAGGAAGCTGCGCAGCTTCGGCGTGACCTGGCGATCGTGGGGATACAGCAGGTTGATCGAGGTGGACACCGGCACGAATCGAGGCAGCACCTCCACCAGTTCGCCGCGCGCCAGAACAGCGGACATCATCTCGAACGGCTGCAGGATGAGTCCCAGCCCACCTACCGCAGCGGTCAGCAGCGGCTCGGCCTGGTTGACCATGAAGCGACTGGAGACCGGCACGGTCAACACCCCGCCCTGCGGGTCATGGAAGCTCCACCGCGTACGGATCACCGAGTGGGCGAAGCCCAGGCATTCATGCCGGCTCAGGTCCTGCGGGTGAACGATCGGTGGCCGTGCGGCGAGATAGCCGGGAGCAGCGCACAGGGCCAGCGGATATGGCCCCAGCCGCCGCGCGACCAGGCCGCTGTCGGCGAGATCACCGGTGCGGAACACCAGGTCGTAGCCGTCTTCAACCACGTTGACCAGGCTGTTGGACAGGTTCAGATCCACCTGCACGTCGGGATACTGCTGCATGTAGGCCACCACCGCCGGCCCCAGCGCATGCACGCCGAAGGTGACCGGTGCACTGATCCGCAGCCGGCCCATCGGTCGACCGCGCGCGATTTCGGCCAACTGCTCGGCACTCTCCACTTCTTCCAGGATGACCCGGGCACGGACCAGGTACGCCTGCCCGAAGTCGGTCAGGCTCTGCTTGCGTGTGGTGCGGTTGAGCAGGCGCACGCCCAGATGCTGTTCCAGCGTCTGCACATGCTTGCCGACCAGCTGCGGCGACAGGTCCAGTGCGTCGGCAGCGGCGGCGAACGAGCCCACCTCGGCCACCTTGGCGAAGCTGCGCAGGGGTGCGATAAGGTCCATTGCAAACTATTGTTTTCCAATGAAACGCCAGATTACCCCTTCTTTCGTTCGCCGGCCACGCGCACAGTAGCGCTCTGTTCCCCCCTGCCCGGCCACCAGCCGGCGTTCCCTTTGGAGCCCCCCATGACCCAGGTTGTCCGCATCCACGCCTATGGCGACGCCGATGTGCTGCGCGTTGACGATATCGACGTACCCGCTCCTGCCGCCGACGAGATCCAGATCCGGGTCAAGGCCATCGGCCTGAACCGCGCCGAGGTGATGTTCCGCAACGGCGCCTATCTGCAGCAGGCAGAGTTCCCCAGCCGCCTGGGCTATGAAGCGGCGGGCCTTGTTGAAGCCGTAGGCAGCGCGTTGACCGGCTTCGCTGCAGGCGATGCCGTCAGCGTCGTACCGCCGCTGGATATCGCCCGCTGGGGCACCTACGGCGAGCTGGCCAACGTGCCGGCGCGGCTGGTGGTGAAGCATCCGTCGTCGTTGGGCTTCGAGCAGGCCGCTGCGGTGTGGATGCAGTACGTCACCGCCTGGGGTGCGCTGCTGGAGCAGGCCAAGCTGGGTGCCGGCGATTTCGTCATCATCACTGCAGCGTCAAGCAGCGTTGGCCTGGCCGCCATCCAGATCGCCAATGCGGTGGGCGCAACGCCGATTGCGGTAACCCGTGGCCCGGGCAAGCGCCAGGCGCTGCTCGATGCCGGCGCCGCTCATGTCATCGCCACCCAGGAGCAGGACCTGGTGGCCGAAGTTGCTCGCATCACCGCAGGTGCTGGCGCGCGCGTGGTATTCGATCCCATCGGCGGCCCGCAGTTCGTACCGCTCACCGAGGCGATGGCACGCGGCGGCATCCTGCTGGAGTATGGCGCGCTGAGCAGCGAGCCGACGCCGTTCCCGCTGTTCAACGTATTGGGCAAGTCGCTGACGCTGAAGGGCTACCTGTACTCGGAAATCGTGTCCGACGATGCGGCGCTGGCGCGTGCGAAGGCGTTCATCGTCGATGGCCTGGACAAGGGCGTTCTGGCACCGCTGATCGCCAAGGTGTTTACGTTCGCGCAGATCCAGGACGCGCACCGCTACCTGGAATCGAACGAGCAGATCGGCAAGGTGGTGGTTACGGTTTAACCGGTTGCGCGATACCCCTGTGGCGTTCGGAACGTACCCGCCCACAGGGGCGTCGATACTTCTCGCGGTGTTTCCCGCACTGGCGGCTCACCGCGGCAACGCGTACGCCATCACGTAATCCCCGGCTGGCGTCTCCATGAAATGGTGGCCGCCGGCCATGATCACCACGTACTGTCGCCCGCCCTGCTCGTACACCATCGGGTTGGCCTGGCCGCCCGCCGGCAGCCTGGTATGCCACAGCTCCTTGCCGGTCTTCAGGTCGATGGCGCGCAGCAGGTCGTCGGTCGCTGCGGCGATGAAGATCAGGCCACTGGCGGTCACCACCGAGCCGCCATTGTTCGGCGTGCCGATCTCAATGGGCAGGCCGGAGCGGATGCCGAAGGGGCCGTTGCCGCGCGCGCTGCCGAACGGCCGGTCCCACAGCAGCTTGCCGCTGCGCAGATCGATCGCACGGATGCCGCCATAGGGCGGCTGCTTGCACAGCAGGCCGGTGAACGGCAGCCGCCAACCGGCATTGACGTCGATGCCATAGGGCGTGCCCACCTGTGGGTCCCCTGCCCCTTCGGCACCGCCCCTATCAGCGCGGATCTGCTCGCGCGGCAGCCAGCCTTTACGGTCGGCCTCTGCGCGCGGCACCAGCCGGTTGTAGTTGGGCATGTCGTTGTAGTTGGCCACGATCACGCCACGCCGCGTATCGATGGCCACGCTGCCCCAGTCCGAGCCGCCGTTGTAGCCGGGGTACTCGATGGAATGGTGATCGCTGCTGGGCGGTGTGTAGAAACCTTCGTAATGCGCCTTGCGGAACTGGATGCGGCAGACCAGCTGGTCGATGGGAGTGATGCCCCACATGTCGCGCTCGGTCAGCGCATCGTCGCGCCGCAGCGTGTGGTACAGCGAGAACAGCTGGGTGGCGGCACGCTGCTCGGGCTCTACACCGCCCTGCGGCACCTTGCGCTCTTCGGCCGGAGTCAGCAGCTGGCCGTTGCGACGGTCGAGGATGTACATGTCGCCCTGCTTGGTGGGCAGCAGGATTGCCGGCACCTTGCCGGATGCCGTCGGGTAGTCGATCAGGCTGGCCTGTGAACCCAGGTCGTAATCCCAGACGTCCTTGCGCACCGCCTGGAAATGCCAGACCGGCTTGCCGGTGGCCACATCAATGGCGACCAGCGAGGTCGCGTATCTGTTCTGGTTTTCCGTGCGCGAGCCACTCCAGTAGTCGCCCGCGGCATTGCCCATCGGCAGGTACACCAGGCCCAGCGCTTCATCACCGGTCGCGGTGGTCCACATGTTCGGTGTGCCACGCGTATAGGTCTGCTCGCGCGGTGGCAGACCGCTGCGCTCGGGCTGGTCCATGTCCCACGCCCAGCGCAGCTTGCCGCTGACCGCGTCGTAGGCCTGGATGACGCCGGAGGGCGCGTCGCGACGCTGGCCATCCAGCACCTGGTGGCCGGTGACGATGACGCCGCGGACAATCGCGGGCGGCGAGGTGATCGAGACGTAACCCGGTGGCACCTCGCCCATGCCCAGGGTGATGTCGACCTGGCCGTTGTTGCCGAAATTCGCACAGGGGCGACCGCTGTCGGCGTCCACCGCGATCAGGCGGCCGTCCAGCGTGCCTTCGATGATGCGTGCGCTGCACGCTGCGCGGCTGCCGGGCGCCGCGCTCCGGCTGATACGGGTCGGCGGGGGTGCGGGCAGCGCCAGATCGGCGGCCACGTCAGCCAGCGCGGCATCGGCGAGGGTCGGTGCACTGGGCTGTTCGTAGTAGGACACGCCACGGCAGGCGGCCGTGTACGGGATCGAGGCATCCTTCACCTTTGGATCGAACCGCCATAGTTCCTTGCCGTTGCCGGCATCGAGGGCGATCAGCTGATTGCGTGCGGTGCACAGGTACAGCCGATCACCGATCTTCAATGGCGTGGTTTCCGCCCCCCAGCGCTTCTTCGGCAGGTCGCCGGTACGGAACTGCCACGCCAATTGCAGGGTGCCTACGTTTTCAGGGGTGATCTGCTGCAGCGGCGAATAGCGGGTGGCGGCATTGCTGCGCCCCCAGGCCGGCCAGTCTCCCTCCGCCGGCTGGTCGGCCGGCTGCAGACCGGTGGTGTCACGGGTTGGATCGAGCCCGGCGCTGACCGCCGGCTCCGGGAACGGCTGGTGCCCGTCAACCAGGCCATGGGGGGCGAACGCGAGGCCGAAGGCGACCACGAACACCAGCATCAGCACAGCGGCCACGCTGCGCGAAAGGCGCTTGGGTACCGGCGTCTGCAGAGTCGGCGCCAGCAACGCCAGGACGATGCCGAGCCCGGTCACCAGCCCCAGCCGTGGCACCCAGCGCCAGTAATCGCTGCCCGATTCCCACCAGGTCCACAGCAGGCTGCCGAGGAAGATCAGTGCATACAGCAGCGCACCGCTACGGCGATTGCCCCACAACAGGATGCCGCACACCAGCAGGCCGAGGCCGGCGATGGCGTAGTACCAGGAGCCCCCGAGGCTGGCCAGCCAGCCACCGAGCCCGCCGATGATCAGGCCGAGCACGATCAGCAACAAGGCCAGGACGGTGATCAGCGGGTGGCGCGAGGTGGGCGTCGCGGCGGAAGCGGACTGCGGCGTGGCGGACATCGACGCTCTCCGGGGGGCAGCATGCGCCCTTATGCCATCGTCACCGTGAAGTGCGTGCGTATTTTCGACGGCAGACACGACGACGCCGGCACTGGGCCGGCGTCGTCGGGTACCTCAGTGTCGCGGCAGGATCACTCCTGCGCGGCGTCCTCACTGCTGGCAGCAGCCGGTGCGCCGTCGGTCGCGGCCGGGGTGGCGGCGGCCACCTCGTCCTCGTCCTCGTCGATCGAGGCATCCATGCGCTCCACCGCCTGCAGCTTCTCGTCCTTGGACAGGCGGATCAGGGTCACGCCCTGGGTGTTGCGGCCGACGCGGCTGATTTCCGAACCACGCGTACGCACCAGGGTGCCGCCGTCGGAGATCAGCAGGACTTCATCGTCGGTACCCATCAGCACCGCGGCGACCAGCTTGCCATTGCGCTCGGTGGTCTGGATGCCGATGACGCCCTGCGTGCCACGACCCTTGCGCGGGTAGTCCGGCAGCGGGGTGCGCTTGCCGTAGCCGTTTTCGGTGGCGGTGAGGATGTACCGCAGGTTGGCGTCGTCGGCACCTTCGATCACCGCGTCGCCGGTGGCGATGGCTTCCTCGACACCGTTGTCGTCCTCGTTCTCATCCTCGACGCCGCCAGCACTCTCGGCCACGATCAGGCTGACCACTTCCTCGCCGGCCGGCATTTTGATGCCACGCACGCCGGTAGCGGTACGACCCATCGAGCGGACCTTGTCTTCACCGAAGCGCACGGTCTTGCCGTTGGAGGCGAACAGCAGGATGTCACGCTCGCCATCGGTCAGGCCGACGCCGACCAGGGCATCGCCCTCGTCGAGGTTGATCGCGATCTTGCCGCGGGCCAGACGGAAGGCGAACTCGCCCAGCGGGGTCTTCTTGACCGTACCGTTCTTGGTGGCGAAGAACACGAACTGGCCATCGGCGTACTCGCGCACCGGCAGCACGGCCTGCACGCGTTCGCCCGGCTCCAGCGGGATCCAGTTGATGATCGGACGACCGCGGGCGTTGGAACCGGCTTCGGGCAGCTGGTACACCGGCAGCCAGAACACCTTGCCCGAACTGGTGAAGGTCAACAGCGTGTCGTGCGTGTTGACCAGCCACAGCTGTTCGATGAAATCCTCTTCCTTGGTCGACGCCGCGCTGCGGCCACGTCCGCCACGGCGCTGCGCGCGGTACACGCTCACCGGTTGGCGCTTCACGTAGCCGGCGTGGGAGACGGTGACCACCACGTCTTCCGGGGCGATCAGGTCGAGGATGTCCAGATCTTCTTCGCTGTGGCGGATCTCGGTACGGCGCTCGTCACCGAACTCGGCACGCACGTTGATCAGCTCTTCGCGGATCACCTGCAGCAGGCGGTCGGGATCTTCCAGGATGTGGATCAGCCCGGCGATCACTTCCAGCAGCTGCTTGTATTCCTCGGTCAGGCGGTCCTGCTCCAGCCCGGTCAGGCGGTGCAGGCGCATTTCCAGGATCTGGGTCGCCTGGATCTCGGTCAGCTGGTAGCCGCCTTCGATCAGGCCCACACCCTTGGGCAGGTCATCGGGACGCGAGGCTTCGGCACCGGCGGCGCCGAGCATCGAACCGACCAAGCCCGGCTCCCACAGGCGCGCAAGCATGCGCTCGCGTGCTTCACCCGGGTTCGGCGAGGTCTTGATCAGTTCGATCATCTCGTCGATGTTGGCCAACGCAACGGTCAGGCCTTCCAGCACGTGGGCACGGGCGCGCGCCTTGCGCAGCTCGAACACGGTGCGGCGGGTGACCACTTCGCGACGGTGGCGGACGAAGGCCTCCAGCATCTGCTTGAGGTTCATCAACTGCGGGCGGCCATCGACCAGCGCCACCATGTTGATGCCGAACACCGACTCCATCTGGGTCTGCTGGTAGAGGTTGTTGAGCACAACCTCGGCCGACTCGCCGCGCTTGATTTCGATGTAGATGCGCATGCCGTCCTTGTCGGACTCATCGCGCAGCTCGCTGATGCCTTCGATCTTCTTTTCCTTGACCAGCTCGGCGATCTTCTCGATCAGACGCGCCTTGTTCACCTGGTAAGGAATTTCAGTGACGATGATCGATTCGCGGCCGTTGTCGGCAACTTCGACATCGGCCTTGGCACGGATGCGCACGCGGCCACGGCCGGTGCGGTAGCCGGCGATGATGCCGGCGGTGCCGTTGATGATGCCTGCGGTCGGGAAATCCGGGCCCGGGATGAACTCCATCAGGCCGTCGATATCGATTTCCGGATTGTCGATCAGCGCGATGCAGGCATTGATCGATTCGGTGAGGTTGTGCGGCGGAATGTTGGTCGCCATGCCCACCGCGATACCGGCCGAACCATTGACCAGCAGGTTCGGGAACCGGGTCGGCATGACCGTCGGCTCCAGTTCCTTTTCGTCGTAGTTGGGCTGGAAATCGACGGTTTCCTTGTCGATGTCCGCCATCAGCTCATGCGCGAGCCGCGACATGCGCGCCTCGGTGTATCGCATCGCCGCGGCGGAGTCGCCGTCGACCGAACCGAAGTTACCCTGGCCATCGACCAGCATGTAACGCAGCGAGAACGGCTGTGCCAAGCGCACCAGCGTGTCGTATACCGACTGGTCGCCATGCGGGTGGTACTTACCGATGACGTCACCGACGATACGTGCCGACTTGAAGTAGGGCTTGTTGCTGTGCGCGTTGAGTTCATTCATCGCAAACAGCACACGACGATGCACCGGCTTGAGGCCATCGCGCGCATCTGGCAGCGCGCGCCCCACGATCACGCTCATGGCGTAATCGAGGTAGCTCTTGCGCATCTCGTCTTCCAGGTTGACCTGGATGATTTCCTTGGCGGTTTCTGCCATTCGGGTTCCGTTGTCTGGTAGCGGTCCAGTCCGGCGCATCCACCCGGGGGCGGTCGTGCCGGAACCTCGATTCAACCGCTGGATTCTACCACACGGGGCCGTTTTCCGCCTGCTTTTACGGTGATTTTACCGGCACAAATCAGGAACTTAGGGGTTTGCCGACCAGCGGCCGGCACTACCGGACGCCGGGCCGGGGCGCTTTCCCGTGGAAAGGCTCCCGCCCCTGCCCGCGTCAGCCGCCGAAGGCGGCGCGCATGTTCTCCGCGGTCGGGTTCAGGATCACCCCCCGCTCGGTCACGATGGCATCGATCAGCTCGCCCGGGGTGACATCGAACACCGGGTTCCAGGCAGCGATGCCCTCGGCCACGGTGCGGGTGCCGCCCACGCCGTACAGTTCGCCCGGATCGCGCTGTTCGATCTCGATCTGGCTGCCGTCCACGGTATCCATGTCCACCGTCGAGGACGGCGCCACGACCATGAACTTCACCCCGTGGTGGCGGGCCGCGATGGCCAGCTGGTAGGTGCCGATCTTGTTGGCGGTATCACCGTTGGCGCAGATCCGGTCGGCGCCCACGATCACCCACTGCACGGCACCGGTCTTCATCAGGTGCGAAGCGGCCGAGTCGGCGATCAGCGTCGCGTCGATGCCATCCTGCTGCAGCTCCCACACGGTCAGGCGCGCACCCTGCAACCACGGCCGGGTCTCGCCGGCGAACACCCGGGCAATGCGGTCCTGGGCCATGCCGGCGCGGATCACGCCCAGCGCCGTACCGAAGCCGGCGGTGGCCAGCGAACCGGTGTTGCAATGGGTCAACACGCCGCTGCCGGCCTCGATCAGGCCGGCACCGAGGGCGCCCATATGACGGTTGGCGGCCAGGTCTTCTTCAGCGATGGCCTGTGCCTCGGCCTCCAGCAGCGCCTTCCAGTCGGCACCGGCAGCACTCAGGCAACGTCGCATGCGTGCCAGCGCCCAGGCCAGGTTCACCGCGGTCGGGCGCGAGGCGTTCAGCCGCTGCAGTGCCGGTTCCAGCTGCTGCAGGGCATGCGCGCCGTCGGCGGCCTGCACATCACGTGCGGCCAGCACCACACCCCAGGCGGCAGCGATGCCGATGGCCGGCGCGCCGCGCACGGTCAGGGCGTGGATGGCGGCGGCCACCTCATCGCTGTCATGGCAGGCCACATGCTCGACCACGAACGGCAGCTTGCGCTGGTCAAGCAGTTGCAGGGTATCGCCGGTCCACAGGATCGGGCGGATGTGGTCGTAGCGGGCGTAGTCGAGGTCGGTGGCGGTAGTCATGGGCCCATTGTAGGGCCACGCCACGCGCGGATGGACCCGTCGGAACTCAGTTCACCGAGAATTCGGCGCGGCAGCCGCCGTCGACCCAGATGCCGTTGCGGTTCCAGCCCCAGGTATTGCCTTCTTCGCACGGAGTGCTGGAAAGCTGGTTGGAGATGGTGGCGCTGGTGGAGATGCTGGCGCCACAGAAGCGGCGCTTCTTGGACTTGGATTCGCAGGTCAGCCGGCGCGGCATGTCGACGAAACGGCCCTGCTCGTCGGCCACCTCGAAGTCACCCTGGCACCCCCGGGTGGTCCATACCTCATTGCGCTTGTAGCCCCAGCCCTGCCCTTCCCGGCACGGCAGCACCGACAGCTGCCGCAGCAGCCGCACCGGCGCGCCATCCAGGCGTACCGGGCAACTCTGCGGGCGCCCGTTGGACTCACAGCGCACCACCCGTCGCACCAGACGCTTGCGACTCTCGGCCGAGGGCGCAGCACCATTCTCTGCACGGCGCGCGCGGAACTCGGCGCGGCAGCCCAGGGTCACCCACACGCCACTGCGGTCGGTGCCCCACTCGCTGCCACGGATGCAGCTGTTGCTGGACAACTGGCGGATCAGGTCGACGCCGTTGCTGACATCGATATCACAGTGCACCCAGCCCATGTCGCGGGATTCGCAGGTCACCACTTCGCTGTCATAGCCAAGCGCCTGCGCCGATGCGGTCGACGGAAGCAGGCCACCCCATATCGCCACGGAGTACATCGGTGCCGCTACGACCGCAAACCACTTGACCAAAGCCTTCCCCATGAATGGATGAACCACGACGCAAGTGTGCGGTATCGACTGTGATAAGAGCATCATCGTGCTTGCTGAATCAAGCGCGGAAAATCGCGTTTTCGTTCAGCCTGCCAGGTCCATGGGAAATCGTCGGGTCATGCGTGGGCGAAATCGAATGCAAGTACATCTGCAATGCGCGATGTACGGTGCATCGCCATCAACAGGCGATCGATGCCAACAGCAACGCCAGCACAGTCGGGCATCAAAGGCAGCGCATGCAGCAACGCTTCATCCAATGCGGGCTGTACCTGTCCGCGCGCGTGCCGGCGCTGCATGTCATGCTGGAAACGCGCGCGTTGTTCAGCCGCATCGTTCAGTTCGTGATAACCGTTGGCCAGTTCCACCGCGCCCAGGTACAGCTCGAAACGCTCGGCCAACGGCGGTGTGCCGGCGCGGATACGCGCCAGTGCCGCCTGGCTGGCGGGCCAGTCGTGGACGACGGTCATGACCGCGTCATCGAAATGCGGTTGGATACGGTGGGTCATCAACAGATCCAGCCAGTCATCGCGGGTCAGGCCCACCGGATCGATGTGCACCTCGCCCAGCGCGGCGCGCAGCGCTGCCTCGTCGGCATCGAACGGGTCCACGCCTGCGTGCTGCTGGAACAGTTCGCGATAGCTCAGCACACGCAACGTCGCGCTGCGTCCCACCAGCGCCAGCGCCTGGCCCACCAGTTCTGCGGTTTCCTGCAGCAGCCGATGGTGGTCCCAGCCAACCCGATACCACTCCAGCATGGTGAACTCGGGATTGTGGCGGCCGCCCGCTTCGCCGTTGCGGAACACCCGGCCCAGCTCATAGCAGTCGCCCACGCCGGCAGCGAGCAGTCGCTTGAGCGGGAACTCCGGCGAGGTGCGCAGCCAGCGGCGGCGACCGCCCGCATCGACGTGACCGCTGAAATCGGTGTGGAAGCTGTCGATGTTCGGCTCGGTGTTGCCCGCCACCGACAGGATCGGCGTTTCCACCTCCAGCACGCCACGCTCGGCGAAGAAGCGCCGCACCAGTGCATTGAGGGTGGCGCGCTGTTGCAGGCTGCGCAGCAGCGCCTCGCTCACAGGATGCCCTCCGGGCGCGGATGGTCCAGCGGCAGGGTCAGCAGATCGCGGGTGTCATCGATGTAGCCACTCGCCAGGTAGAGGCGACGCGCCAGTTCGTTGTGATGGTTGACCTCCAACCGCAGCCGGCTCACGCCGCGCCCCCGCGCGCGCTGTTCGCAGATGGCCAGTGCCCGCTTGCCACGGCCACGACCACGCGCGCGATGGCTGAGATAGAGTTCGTCCAGCAGCATGAAGTGGCCGCCCTGCTCCAGGCTGAAGCCCATCGCGATCACCGCATAGCCAACCACAGCTGCGGCCTCGTCCAGCCACAGCAGCACTTCGCCGTTGCGCGGATCAGCCAGCAGCGCATCGACGCCACGGCGCACGCGCACATCTTCGAATTCGATCTTGTCTTCGGCGTAGAAATCGCGCATCAGCGCGATCAGCAGTTCCTCGTCGGCACGGGTGGCCAGGCGGAAATCCAGCGGAGCGGTCTGCATCAGTGTTCCTCTGCGGTTGCGTGCCGGGCGCCTGCACACCCGGCCGGTTCATCATTCGTGTTCGGCGAGGTAGGCCAGCAGGCGCTCTTCATCCCACACCGGAACGCCCAGCGCTTGCGCCTTGTCCAGCTTGGAACCGGCCTCGGTGCCGGCCACCACGAAACTGGTCTTCTTCGACACGCTGCCGGACACCTTGGCGCCCAGCGCCTCCAGGCGCTCTTTGGCGGTATCGCGATTGAGCTGGGCCAGCGTGCCGGTGAGCACGACCGTCTGCCCGTCCAGCGGGCCGGCCACCACTTCGGCCAGGGCCGGTGCATTGGCCAGGATGTGTTTCATCTCCACTTCGGCCGCCAGCAGCATCGCGCCATGGCCCTCGCTGTCCAGCCAGTCGGCGACGCCGCGCGCGGTGTCATCGGGCAGGCCGGCGTTGACGAACTGGCCGTGCTCGGCGTCCAGCACCGATTGTGCGCTGGGCAGTGCGGCGACCAGCTTCTCGGCACGCAGGCGGGTGATGCCGGGAATCTCCGCTTCAACCAGCAGTTGGGCCAGGTCAAGACCTTCGCGCAGCTTTGCGCTCGGCGGGTGCACGTCGCTGATGCGTACCTGCCCCACCTGCAGCAGCGCATCGATGGCCTGCTGGTTGCCTTCCTGTTCGAAGAAGTGGCCCAGCGAGCGCGCCACCTCGCCACCGATATCCGGCACGCGCTTGAACAGCGGCCACGGCAGACGGCGGATCAACGCCAGATCGCCAAACCACTGTGCCAGTGCCTTGGCGGTGCTCTCGCCAACGTGCTCGATGCCCAGCGCGAACAGCAGTCGCTCCAGCGTCGCATCACGGCTGGCGTCGATCGCAGCAATCAGGTTGTCCGCCCACTTGGTGGCGATCTTCTTCGTATTCCATTCGAAGGCGGCCGGCTGCGCCAATGCCTGCGCGCGCCACCCGGCATCGTTGCCATCCAGCTTCAACACGGCGTTGAGCACCGCGCCGCTGCCTTCGGCCGGCAGGTGCAGTTTCAGGCTGGCTGCGAGTGCCGAAGGGTCTTCAGCATCCAGCACCAGCTTCAGGTGCAGCAGCTGGTCACGGGTGAGGCGGTACAGATCGGCCACGCTCTTGACGATGCCGGCGTCCACCAGGGTTTCGATGTACTTGTCGCCAAGGCCGTCGATATCCATCGCCCGTCGCGAGGCGAAGTGGGCGATGGCTTCCTTGCGCTGCGCCGGGCAGGACAGCTCGCCCGAGCAGCGCCACGCGGCGGCCCCCTCCTCGCGCACGATCTCCGAGCCGCACACCGGGCAGCTGGTCGGCATCTGCCAAGGCGTGGTGCCCGCAGGGCGTCGGTCGAGGATGACGCTGACCACTTCCGGGATCACATCGCCGGCACGGCGCACGATCACGCTGTCACCCACGCGCACGTCCAGCCGCGCGATCTGGTCAGCGTTGTGCAGGGTGGCGTTGGAGACGATCACCCCTGCCACCGCTACCGGCGCCAGACGCGCCACCGGTGTGGCAGCACCGGTGCGGCCGATCTGGATTTCGATGGCTTCCAGCGTGGTGCTCTGTTCCTGCGCCGGGAACTTGTGCGCGATGGCCCAGCGTGGTGCGCGCGAAACGAAACCCATGGTCTGCTGACCGGCGCGATCATCGAGCTTGTAGACCACACCATCGATATCGAATGCCAGGCTGTCGCGACGCTCGCCGATGTCCCGGTAATAGGCCAGCAGGCCGTCGCTGCCCTCCACCACCTTGCACAGGTCGCTGACCGGGAAGCCCCATTCGCGCAGCTGTGCCAGCGTGCCCGAATGCGTATCGGGCAGCTCACCGCCCTGCACGTCACCGGTGCCGTAAGTGAAGAAGCTGAGCCTGCGCTGCGCGCTGATCTTCGGGTCGAGCTGCCGCAGCGAACCGGCGGCGGCATTGCGCGGATTGGCCAGCACCTTGCCACCGTGCAGGCGCGCGCGCTCGTTGTAGGCCTCGAAGTCGGCGCGGGCCATGTAGACCTCACCGCGCACTTCCAGCACATCCGGCCAGTCCTTGCCTTTCAGACGCTTGGGGATGTCGCCGATCTCGCGCAGATTGGCAGTCACGTCCTCGCCGGTGCTGCCATCGCCACGGGTGGCGCCCAGCACGAAATGGCCGTCCTCGTAACGCAGGCTGATCGCCAGGCCATCCATCTTCGGCTCGGCGGAAAAACGCAGGGTGCCGCGGCGCAGACGCTCATCGATGCGGCGTACGAAGTCAGCTACTTCATCATCGCTGAAGGCATTGGACAGCGACAGCATCGGCACCGCATGGGTGACTTCGGCGAAGCGTCCCGACGGGCGGGCGCCCACCTGCTGGGTCGGGCTGTCGGCACGGGCAAGATCGGGATGCTCGCGCTCCAGCGCCTCCAGCTCACGCACCAGACGGTCGTAGTCGACGTCGGGGATCTCCGGCGCATCCAGCTCGTGATAGGCACGATTGGCCTGGGCGATCTGCCGGCGCAGGTCTTCGGCACGTTCGGCGGGGCTGGGGCTCATCGGAATCCGCGGGTTCTGGGATGGCCGGGAATTCTACCGCGCCTGCGCGTCAGGCCCTGTCTGTAGCGTCGAGCCAGGCTCAGCGGGCGGCGAACAGCAGTCAAGCGTGGCATCGGCTCCACGCAACCGCTTGCCGGCACTCGCTGCCAGCGCTAGCGTGCGTCGGTCGCCCTTCCGGAACCGCCCCTGTGACCCTGCCCGCCTCCCGTCGCCACTTCCTGCAACTGGCCGGCGCCGGCCTCGCGCTCGCCAGCAGCGGCCTGCCCCGGTCGGCCCAGGCACAGCCAGCGACTGTGGCCGCGCCAAACGCCGATGTCGGCGCGGTGCAGCTGAACTTCAACGAATGCCCGTATGGCCCCTCGCCCGCCGCCCAGCAGGCGGCGCGCGACAGCATCGCCAGCTGCGGGCGTTACCGCTTCGCCTTGGCCGGTGAGGTGCGCGATGCCTTCGTCGCCCTGGCCGGAATTCCCGCCGACCACGTGCGCCTGTATCCGGGCTCCAGCGAACCGCTGAACCGTGCGGCGACGCTGTGGACCGGCCCACAGGCGGGCCTGGTGGTGGCCGACCCGACCTTCGAGACGCTGGGCGAGATGGCAGCCGCGCGCGGCGCCCAGGTGCAGAAGGTGCCACTGCGCAACGATGGTGCGCACGACCTGCGCGCGATGGTTGCAGCCGCGCGCGCGCGACCAACCGGCCTGCTGTACGTGTGCAATCCCAACAATCCCACCGGCTCGATCAGTCCCGCCGACGAACTGGCCTGGCTGCTGGCCAACAAGCCCGCCGGTACCCTCGTGCTGCTGGACGAGGCCTATCTGCAGTACAGCGAACAGCCCAGCCTGATTGCACAGGTGGCCCGGCGCGATGACCTGATCGTGCTACGCACGTTCTCCAAGCTGTACGGCATGGCCGGCCTGCGCCTTGGCGTGGCGGCGGCACATCCCGAGCGCCTGCGCGAGCTGGCCAGCCTGGGCGAGAACCCGCTGCCCGTGCCCGCACTTGCAGCGGCACTGGCCAGCCTGCGTGACCCGCAACTGATCCCGCAGCGACGCCTGCAGAATGCCAAGGCCCGGCAGAGCACCATCGCCTGGCTGGGCAAGCGTGGCTTCGACTGCCTGCCGACGGAAGCGAACTGCTTCGTGGTGGATGTGCAGCGTGACGGCGCTGCCTTCGCCAAGGCCATGGCGGACAACGGCGTGGTGATCGGCCGCAGCTGGCCGATCTGGCCCCAGCGCGTGCGCGTGACCGTGGGCACCGAGGAAGAGATGGCGCGCTTCCGCAGCGCGTTCGCGAAGGTGGCGGGCCTGCCGGCGTAGACCCCATCCACGCATGGCGTGGATCTACTGGTCTGGTGGGTGCCGACCGTTGGTCGGCACGCCAGGACCTGCTGCGCTTACCAGCGCGGGGTCTTTGTCAGCGGCGGGGCCTGGTGCTGGCGGTCATAGGCGCGCAGCTCATCACGGATATGGGCGATGCGCTGGCGACCGAGCGCGTTGCGGCCGTCATCCAGTACTACACCATCCAGCAGCTCGGCCATGCGCTGCACGGTCGGCAGCATCTTCTCCCAGGCATCCAGCGCGGTCAGCGGCGCCGGCAGGGTCAGGAAGAAGGCGATGGCCGGGGTTTCCATGGCGCGGATGTTGCCCATGTCGAAGCTGCCCGGCTTCATGATGCTGGCCATCGAGAAGATCGGGCCGCGCTCGGGATGACCCTCGACCAGTCGGTGGAAGACATTCATATGGCCAAATACCAGGCCGGTCTTCTCCGCTGCCACGACGATGTCTTCGCCACGCAACTGTTCGCCGGCGCGGGCGGCCACGAACAGCGAAACGATCTTGTCGAAATCCTGGGTCGCGCGCTTGCCCAGGTCGCTGGCCGCGCCATCGACGTCGGGCAGTCCCAGTTCGGCCTGCTCGACCGCATCGCCCATGCCAGGCTCGACGCGGGCATCGGCCACAGGCACGCCATCCTCGCCCAGCACCGGCTCGCGGCGCTCGCCGCTTGCCGGCTCGGCGCTGTCCAGACGACGGCCCTGGGGCTTCTTCTTGGGACGGCCAAACAGGAAGATCGCAGCGACCAACAGCAGGCCGGCGGCCAGGATGCCGATGCGCAACAGTGCCGTGTCGGACATTCGTTAGGTTCTCCGGCTAGTTCATTCAGGTAACTAGGATGGCACGTCAGGCCGCGCCCGCCAATCGCGCGGCTTCTTCCAGGTCCACGCTGACCAGGCGGCTGACGCCCGGTTCGCGCATCGTCACGCCCGACAACTGGTGCGCCGCTTCCATCGTGGCCTTGTTGTGGCTGACGAACAGGAACTGCACCTTCTCGCTCATTTCCTTGACCATATTGGCCAGGCGGCCGACGTTGGCTTCATCCAGCGGCGCGTCCACCTCGTCCAGCAGGCAGAACGGCGCCGGGTTGAGCTGGAAGATCGCAAACACCAGCGCCACGGCGGTCATCGCCTTTTCGCCACCGGACAGCAGCGAGATGCTCGACACCCGCTTGCCCGGGGGGCGCGCCATGATGGTCACACCGGTGTCGAGAAGGTCTTCACCGGTCAGTTCCAGGTAGGCGTGGCCACCACCGAACAGGCGCGGATACAGCGCCTGCACACCGGCGTTGACCCGATCGAAGGTGTCCTTGAAACGGCCGCGGGTCTCGCGGTCGATCTTGCGGATCGCATCTTCCAGGGTCTCCAGCGCCGTGGTCAGATCCATGTGCTGGGCATCCAGATATTCCGAGCGCTGCGATGCTTCGCCATATTCGTGGATCGCGGCGAGGTTGACCGGCTCCAGCCGGCGCATGCGGCCATCGATCTGGTGCACGGCTTGTTCCCAGTCGCCCAGGCGCGCCTCTTCGGGCAGCGTGTTGATCACATCCTGCAGCACGAAACCGGCCTTCTCCACTGCGCCCTGCAGGGTTTCGGCACTGAGCACCAATGCCTGCTGGTCCAGCTTGCGCTGCGAAATACGCTCGCGCTGGGACAACGCCTGCTCGTCGCGCTGGTGGCGGGTCTGCTCGTAATTGCGCAGCTCGGCGTCGATGCCATCCAGCAGCGTGCGCGCCTCGGTCAGCACGCGATCGGCACGCACACGCTCTTCCAACGCGTTCTGGTGCTCTGCCTGCAGCGACTCGACCGGTGTATCGCCTTCGTCCAGCTGCGAATGCAGTTCGCCCAGGCGCGAATCAAGCTGGCCACGCTGGGTGCTCATGCGTTCCAGTGCCTGGCTCAACGAGGCCACCTGGGCACGCTGCGATTCCAGGGTCAGCGCCAACGCATGCGAACGCTCGCGTACCGCACGGGCGGCGTCGCGGGCCAGATCGCGCGCCTCGGTCAACTGACGGCGTTCGCCCTCCAGACCCTGCCGGTTCGACTCCAGGTCGCCCATGCTGTTGACCGCATTCTCCAGCCGCGAACGCGCTTCACGCGCCTGCTCGCGATTGATGTCCAGGGTCTCCAGCAACTGGCTGAGCTCGCCTTCGATGCGGTCGATGCGTGTGCGTGCGGCCTCGACCTTGCCCTGCTGGCCCTGCAGCTGGCCCGCCAGTTCGGATACCGCGCGGTGCGCCAGGTACAGCGCCCGCTGCGCATCCTCGCGCTGCTGTTCGGCGGCCAACAGATGCTCACGGAAACCGGCCAGCTGTTCTTCCAGTTCGGCTTCGCGCGACTGCAGCTGCTCGATCTGCTCGCGCAGTTCATTGATTTCGCGTTCGCGCAGCAGCGCACCCTGCTTGGCGGCGCCGGAGCGCGATACGCGCACCCAGCCCTCGCCCAGACGTTCACCGCCCTGGGTGATGATGGAATCGCCCTCAGGCAGGTTGGCCTGCAGCGCATTGGCTTCGGCCAGGTCGCGCGCGCCGTGCAGGCGCGCAAGCAGGCGACGGATCGGTGCCGGGCCACGCACGCGCGCAGCCAGCGACGTCGGCGCGACCTTCAGGTCCGCGCCGTCATTGGCGACCAGTGCGATGCGGCCTTCGCCCAGCTCGCCCAATGCATCGACCAGGCTGGCGGGGTCATCGACCAGAACGCCTTCGATCAATTGGCCGAGGGCGCTTTCCACCGCGTTTTCCCAACCCGCATCGACATCCAGACGCTCGCCCACGCGCGCGGCCGAATCCAGGCCACGCGACTTCAGCCAGGCCACCGCCGCGCCCTGCTCCTGGCCGAGTGCGGCCTGCTGCAGGGTTTCCAGCGAGGACAGGCGACCGCGCAGACCATTGACCTGCTTGCGCAGTTCGGCCAGTTCGTTCTGGCCGCTGCGCTGCTGCTCCTGCACCGCGGCAACACCGTGCTTGCGCTCCTCGACCTGTTCGGTCAGTTCATCCAGCGCGGTCTTCTGCGTGTCGTGCTGCAGATGCAGTTGTTCGAAGACTTCATCCAACGCATCCACGTCCAGGCCTGCGCGCTCGGCTGCCAGCGCTTCGCGGCGACGGTCGGCGTCAAGGATCTGCTTGTCCAGGTAGTCCACGCGGGTGCGCTCGACCTCGCCGGCACGCGAGGCTTCCGAACTCTGCGAAGTGTGCTGCTCCCAACGTTGCTGCCAATCGGACAGCCGCGTTTCGGCCTCACGCAGGCCTTCCTGCTTGATCTCGTTCTCTTCCTGCAGTTCTTCCAGCTGCGGGGTGGCCGCATCAACTGCCTCGCGCAGCACCATCAGCTTGGCTTCGTCACCACTGATGTGCTGGCCCAGTTCGGCCAGCGCCTGGCGGGTTTCATCGCGCGCCTTGTGCAGGCGCTGCGACAGTTCGCGCTGGTGCTGGATCTGCTGTTCGAGACGGGCCAGCGTGCTGCCCACCTGGTAGACCTCGGCCTGCGCGGCATTGAGCGAATCGGCGGCCTCCTCGCGACGCACGCGCGAGGTCTCGATCCGCGCCTCGGCGTCACGCTGATCGGCGATCAGTTGCTGCAGCTTGGTTTCTTCCTGCGACAACCCTTCGCGCAGCTTGGACAGGCGACCGTCCAGTCCGCGGTACTCCAACGCCTTCCACTCCGCATCCTTGACCCGGCGCTCTTCCTGCAGCGCCTGGTACTGCTCGGCCTGTTTGGCCTGCCGCTTGAGGTGTTCGAGTTGCTTGGTGATTTCCTCGCGCAGATCGCCAAGGCGGTCCAGGTTCTCGCGGGTGTGGCGGATGCGGGTTTCGGTTTCCTTGCGGCGCTCCTTGTACTTGGAGATGCCGGCGGCCTCTTCCAGGTACACGCGCAGGTCTTCCGGGCGCGCCTCGATGATCTGGCTGATCATGCCCTGCTCGATGATCGAGTAGCTGCGCGGGCCCAGGCCGGTACCGAGGAACAGGTCGGTGATGTCGCGGCGGCGGCACTTGGTGCCGTTGAGGTAGTAGTTGCTGCTGCCGTCACGGCTGACGGTGCGCTTGACCGAGATCTCGTTGAACGAGGCGTACTCGCCGGAAATCGTGTGATCCGAGTTGTCGAAGATCAGCTCGACGGTGGCCTGCGAAACCGGCTTGCGGGCATTGGAACCGGAGAAGATCACGTCGGTAAGCGAGTCACCACGCAGGCGGCTGGCCGAACTTTCGCCCATGACCCAGCGCACCGCGTCGATGATGTTCGACTTGCCGCAGCCATTGGGGCCCACCACGCCGGTCATGTTGGTCGGCAGGTGCAGCGTGGTCGGATCGACGAAGGACTTGAAGCCGGACAGCTTGATCGTGGAAAGACGCATGGCGTGATTGGGTTCCGGGCAAGGGCCTTACGGCCGCCACCATAGTGGATGTCAGGTCAGCCAGCACCTCAAGCCATTGATTTCAAAAGAATTCAACAAGGCCAAGGGTGACGCAATGGGATGAGTATAGCGGGGCGAATGTTCCACGGGCGGGATGACCGGGGGAGGAAGCTCCGCGCTCACGCCCGCTCCTGCTCTCCGGCGTCGCCGCAGGCCGCCCGGGACACCTACCCGTGTCCGGAAAATGAGAGCAACGTGTTGATATTCATGGATTCATCCTGAATCCGCCGGCACATGCGTCACCCGCCAAGCACCGGCCCGGCCGGGTCGCCTTCGCCCAAAACAAAAACGGGCACCCTTGCGGGCGCCCGTTCTGGTGATACCAGGCCTTGCGGCGTGGGATCAGGCCTTTTCGGCTTCAACCACGACCTTGACGGTGGTCTCGACGTCCGCGTGCAGGTGCACCAGGACTTCGTACTCGCCAATGTTGCGGAAGGCGCCTTCGCCCAAGATGACTTCGCTCTTGCTCAGCGGCAGGCCGGCAGCGGTGAAGGCATCGGCGATTTCGCGGGCGCCGACCGAGCCGTACAGCTTGCCTTCGGTCGAAGCGTTGGCGGCGACGGTCACGCTCGCGCCTTCCAGCTTGGCCTTGCGGGCTTCAGCGTCGGCGTGGATGGACTGGGCCTTGGCTTCGTATTCGGCGCGCTTGGCTTCGAACTCGGCCTTGTTGCTCTCGGTGGCCGGAACGGCCTTGCCCTGCGGCACGAGGAAGTTACGGCCGTAGCCCGGCTTCACGTCGACCAGGTCGCCGAGGTTGCCGAGGTTGGTGACTTTCTGCAGGAGGATCAGCTGCATGGTATTGCTCCAGATAAGTTATTCGTTAGCGAGGCGCGGGCCCCGCAACAAAGGCTGTCCGAATAGCTGGCACAGCGGGGGCAGCGCGAAGCTGCCCCGCCGGCATCAGACGTCGTGGTTGTCGGTGTACGGAATCAGGGCCAGGAAGCGAGCGCGCTTGACCGCGGTCGCCAGCTGACGCTGGTACTTCGACTTGGTACCGGTGACGCGGCTCGGCACGATCTTGCCGTTCTCGGTCAGGTACTGGCGCAGGGTGTTGAGATCCTTGTAATCGATCTCCTTGACACCTTCGGCCGTGAACTTGCAGAACTTGCGGCGACGGAAGAACTTGGACATGTCAGTGCTCCTTAGGCGGCCGAAGCGGCGTCGTCGCCGGCATCGTTGTCAGCGGCGGGGGTGGTTTCGCCTTCTTCGTCATCACGACGACGACGCTCACCACGCTCGGGCTTGTCGCCCTTCTCGTCCTTGCTCTTCATGATCAGCGACTGCTCGGTGTCAGCCTCGTCACGCTTGATGACCAGGTTGCGCAGCACGGCGTCGTTGAAGCGGAAGCTCTCGGTCAGTTCGGTCAGAACGGCCTGGTCGACTTCGATGTTCAGCAGCACGTAGTGCGCCTTCACCAGGTTCTGGATCGGGTACGCCAGCTGGCGACGGCCCCAGTCTTCCAGACGGTGGATGGTGCCGTTGCCGTTCTCGACCAGCGACTTGTAGCGCTCGATCATGGCCGGGACCTGCTCGCTCTGGTCCGGGTGGACCATGAACACGATTTCGTAATGACGACTCATGTTTTTCTACCTTTCGGATGTGGCCTTGCGGCCGGACAGCCCCCCGCCGTTGATACCGCGGTGGGGCAAGGGATCCTGCCAGGGAGGCAGGAAGCTGCGCATTATGGCGCAGATGGGGGGCGTGAACAAGGCACGGACCTTCAGGGGCCAATGTGGGGCCGCAGGCAGCGCCCCGAAATCCAACCAATTTCCTTGAAATTCAACAACCTGAACTACGCCAGATCAACATGAAGCCGGTGCTGGCCACACTCCAGGCACTGGAACAGGCAACCGACCATCTGCCCCTCGCGTGTCAGGTGCTGCAGCACCCAGCCGGCATCACGCGGGTTGACCGCCGCCACGTCGGGCCGGACCTCCTCCAGGATCGGCGTCAGGTCATCGCTGCCGGCATAGCCCAAGAACGCACAAGGAGTATTGCAGTGGGTCAGCCAGACCGGCTGCTGCCAGGAGAAGTAACCCGGGGTACGCTCGCAGATCTCCAGCAACTGCTCGCGGGGAATGGTCGGTGGCGGATCGGCCGGGTCCGGCGACACGCCCTCGATGTCGCTCCAGCCGATGAAATCGCCCTGGAAACGTTCAACCGCCCGGCCGTTGGCGATGCACCAGGGACACAGATAGCCCGGCGCATTGCCGGCACAATAGAACGTGCACAGGTAGCGCAGCGCCCGCGGCTCGCCACAGCAATCGCAGACACCCGCTACCTCCTCGAAGGAGATCGCGTAGGCGTTGGGAGAATAAGCAAAAACCGGTCGTTCCATCCGTGGATCCTCTGCGCTAACGTCCAGCCATGGACCGCCTCACACGAATCCGACACTGGATCAACCGCGACAATGGCCGCCTGTTCCGTGTGGGCAACGGCCCGATCAGCGGCGCTACGGCCTTGGGCTTTCTGAGCTTGGTGGCGGCACTGCTGATGCATCTTCTGCACGACGCCACAGGGCTGCCAAGCGCCTATGCAGCGGCCTGCCTGATGACAGGCGGCGCGTTGTTGGCCTGGGATACCTGGCGCAACCGCCGCTGACCAAGGCATGGGGCGCCCCAACGTCCGTGCCGACCAAGGTCGGCATCTACCCAATCGGGGCTCAGGCCTTGTCGGCGTCGGTGGTGAAGCTCTCGCCGCAGCCGCACTCGGCGGTGGCATTCGGGTTGCTGAACGTGAAGGTCTCGCTCAGGCCGTGCTTGCCGAAGTCGATCACGGTGCCGTCCACCAAGGCCAGGCTCTTGGCGTCGACGTAGATCTTCACCCCGTCCTGGTCGAACACGGTGTCGTCCGCGCGCTCGTCGCGGGCCAGGTCGGTGATGTGGCCCCAGCCCGAGCAGCCGGTCTTGGTCACGCCAAAACGCAGGCCCAGCGCGCCGGGGGTCTGGGCGACGAAGCGCTGCACGCGCTCGAAGGCAATAGGGGTCAGGCTGACAGCCATGGTGGATCACTCCAGAGGTACCGGGACATTATAGGGAGCCGATGACCGCAGAAATGCCTCGCAAGCAGAACGCTGCAACCGGTAAACTCCCGTGTTCAGAGATCGAGTCGATCAGCAGAGGATTCAAGTCATGACGGTGGTCAGCGTTGAACATGCGCTTGCCGGGAAGATCCCGGAAGGTGGCGAAGTCACGGTACGCGGTTGGGTGCGCACGGTGCGCGGTTCAGCAAATCTGGCTTTCGTGAATGTGACCGACGGCTCCTGCTTCGCCCCGATCCAGGTCGTGGCCGGCGACGCGCTGGCCAACTTCGACGAAATCAAGCGCCTGACCACCGGCTGCTCGCTGGTGGCCACCGGCACCCTGGTGAAGTCGCAGGGCAAGGGCCAGTCGTTTGAGATCCAGGCCAGCGCGGTCGAGGTGGTCGGCTGGGTCGAAGACCCGCTCACTTATCCGATCCAGCCCAAGCCGATGACGCCGGAGTTCCTGCGTGAAGTGGCGCACCTGCGCCCGCGCACCAACCTGTTCGGCGCGGTCACCCGCATCCGCAACTGCCTGGCCCAGGCCGTGCACCGCTTCTTCCACGAGAACGGCTTCAACTGGATCAGCACCCCGATCATCACCACCTCCGATGCCGAAGGCGCCGGCCAGATGTTCCGCGTGTCCACCCTGGACATGGTGAACCTGCCGCGTGATGCCCAGGGCGGGATCGACTTCAGCCGCGACTTCTTCGGCAAGGAGACCTTCCTGACCGTGTCCGGCCAGCTGAACGTCGAGGCTTACTGCCTGGCGCTGAGCAAGGTGTACACCTTCGGCCCGACCTTCCGCGCCGAGAACAGCCACACCACTCGCCATCTGGCGGAGTTCTGGATGATCGAGCCGGAAATCGCCTTCGCCGACCTGGCTGAAGACGCACGCCTGGCCGAAGAATTCCTGAAGTACCTGTTCCGCGCGGTGCTCAACGAGCGCGGCGACGACCTGGCCTTCATCGCTGAGCGCGTGGACAAGAACGCGATCACCAAGCTGGAAGACTTCATCAACGCGCCGTTCGAGCGCATCGACTACACCGATGCGGTCGCCCTGCTGCAGAAGTCCGGCAAGAAGTTCGACTTCCCGGTCGAATGGGGCCTGGACCTGCAGACCGAGCACGAGCGCTGGCTGACCGAGGAACACGTCGGCCGCCCGGTGGTGGTGACCAACTACCCCGAGCACATCAAGGCCTTCTACATGCGCCTGAACGATGACGGCAGGACCGTCGCCGCGATGGACGTGCTGGCCCCGGGCATCGGCGAGATCATCGGCGGCAGCCAGCGCGAAGAGCGTCTGGATGTGCTGGATGCACGCATGGCGCAGTTCGGCCTGGATCGCGAGCATTACAGCTGGTACCGCGATTTCCGCCGCTACGGCTCGGTACCGCACGCCGGTTTCGGCCTGGGCTTCGAGCGCCTGGTGGTCTACGTCTGCGGCCTGTCCAACATCCGCGATGCGATCCCCTACCCGCGCGCCCCGGGCAGCGCGGACTTCTAAGCCCACACGCACGACCACGGAGGTACTGCCCCCATGACCCTGTTCTTCGCCCTGTGTTTCGTCGGCGTTGCAGTGGCCGGGTTCAGTGCCTTCGTGATTTTCTGGCCGCTGACCCTGGTGCATGTGCGCGATCGCCATCCGGCGCTGGCGCAGCGCTTCGGTAGTGGCGCCTTCCTCAAGCCCGACGCGCTGGGCTGGCTGCTGCGGCGCGAATACCGCACCCAGCCGGACCGGTCGCTGTCCGGGCTGGCGACGCCCGCCTGGGTATCGCTGCTGACCCTGCTGGCTGGACTGGGCATGGCTGCCCTGCTCTGGCTGGCCTCGCTCTGGTAATACACACATGAACGACCTTTCCCACGTCCGTGACAGCTGGTGGCTGGCCAGCCTCGGCAACACCCTGATCTGGGCACGCCTGCGCATCCGCGAGGCCGGCACCGCCGAAGTGCTCGACAGCGATGGCAATACGCTGAGCTACGACAGCGAGGACACCGCCCGCTCGCAGCTGTTCGACGCCGAGTTCGTCGAGTACGAAGGCCTGGACGAAGAAGATGCGCTGGTGCGCGGATTCTCGCTGCATGAAGTGCAGCCACCGCAGGCGGGCAGCGACGAAGGCCTGCGCGGGCGCATGGTGCAGTCACTCGGCAGCCGCGCCTGAGGCCAACCGATGTTCACCCCGCGCGCTTTCGCACAGACCGACCTGCAGTGGCTGGATCGCCTGTTGGCGCGTGATCCATTCGTCACCGTGCTCACCGCCGGTGGCGACGGCTTGCCGGAGCTGACCCGATTGCCGGTGCTGTACCAGCGCGACGGCGACCACATCGAGCTGCGCGGCCACTGGGCTCGTGCCAACCCGCAGGCACGCCACAGTGGTGCGGCCAAGGTACTGGTGGACGGGCCGCATGGCTATGTATCGGCCAGCTGGTACCCGGACAAGGAGCCTGCCGCGCGGGTGCCTACCTGGAACTACGCCGCTGCCGAGCTGCGCGGCCAGTTGCAGCCGTTCGACGATACCGACGCCCTGGCCCAGCTGGTCAGCGATACCGGCGACCGCTTCGAAGCCAGCGTCGGCCAGGACTGGCGGTTCGAACCCGAGCGTGACGACCACCGCCGCCAGCTGCGCGGCATCGTCGGCTTCCGCTTCACCGTCGAACAGGTGCAGCTGACGCTGAAGCTGAGCCAGAACCACCCCGAGGCCAACCAGCAGGCAGTGATGGCCGAACTGGAACGCCTGGACAATCCACATTCCACCGAACTGGCGCAGTGGATGCGCCGGTATCGCGACGAAGCCGCCGCAGGCAGCTGAGCGCCCTGTTTCCGGCGACGACGCGACCAGAACGGCCGCGCCTTGCCCCCCACCCGACGTCAGGGACCCCGAACATGAAAGACATCCACAAGCTGCTGCAGAACAACCGCGAATGGGCAGACCGGATCGAGAAGGAAGATCCCGACTTCTTCCATCAGCTGGCCAAGCAGCAGCACCCGGAATACCTGTGGATTGGCTGCTCCGACTCGCGCGTGCCGGCCAACCAGATCATCGGCATGGCCCCGGGTGAGGTGTTCGTGCATCGCAACGTGGCCAACGTGGTGGTGCACACCGACCTGAACTGCCTCAGCGTGATCCAGTACGCCGTGGACCAGCTGAAGGTGAAGCACATCCTGATCGTCGGTCACTACGGCTGCGGCGGCGTGCACGCCAGCTTGAACAACACGCGGGTGGGCCTGGCCGACAACTGGCTGCGCCATGTCGGTGACGTCGCACAGAAGCATGCCGCGATCATGGATGCGATCGAGGAGCCGGAGCTGAAGCATGCACGCCTGTGCGAACTGAACGTGATCGAGCAGGTGGTCAACGCCTGCCGCTCGACAATCGTGCAGGACGCCTGGGCACGCGGCCAGAAGCTGATGGTGCACGGCTGGGTGTACAGCCTGAAGGATGGCCGCGTGCGCGAAATGGGTATCGACGTGGGCGCACCGGAAGACCTGCAGCCTGCATATGAGAAGGCCCTGTCCTACGTTCCGCGCCGCGGCCGCCGCGACTGACCCTCCCTCCCACGGACACTCCCATGCTTGCCTCCCCCATCAACCTGCTGGGCTGGATCGAGGAAAACCGGCATCTGTTGAAGCCGCCGGTCGGCAACAAGATGATCGACAACGGCGATTTCATCGTGATGGTGGTCGGCGGGCCGAACAGCCGCACCGATTTCCACTACGACGAAGGCCCGGAGTGGTTCTATCAGCTGGAAGGCGAAATGGTGCTGAAGGTGCAGGAGGATGGCGCGGTGCGCGATATTCCGATCCGCGCTGGCGAAATCTTCCTGCTGCCGGGCAAGGTGCCGCACTCACCGAGGCGCCCACCCGGCGGCGTCGGCCTGGTGGTGGAACGCAAGCGCCTGCCGCATGAGCGCGACGGCGTGATCTGGCATTGCGAGCGCTGCAACCACAAGCTGTACGAAGAGTACTTCACGCTGCAGAACATCGAGACCGACCTGCCGAAGGTATTCGCGCGCTACCAGGCCAGCCTGGAACTCCGTACCTGCAGCGAGTGTGGCCACGTGGATCCGTTGCCGGCACCAGCGACGGCCTGACAGCGCCACCGCGCTGGTAGATGCCCACCTTGGTGGGCACTCGGTCGCACGTGCGCCAACCAAGGTTGGCGACTACCGCATCATGCGGTGCTGGTGTTGGGTTGGCAGGCACCGGGTCATGCCCCAGGCGCTACACTGGCAGTCCCGTTGCAGCCTGTTGCCCGACCATGTCCGACCTGCTCAGCCGCACCCACGCCATTGCCCTTGATGCCGCCGATCCGCTGCGGCCGCTGCGGCAGGAATTCCTGATTCCGCGCCACGGTGGTGGTGAGCAGACCTACTTCGTCGGCAACTCGCTGGGCCTGCAACCGCGCGGCGCGCAGGCGGCGGTGCAGGAAGTGATGAAGCAGTGGGGCGAACTGGCGGTGGAAGGCCACTTCACCGGGCCGACCCAATGGCTGTCGTACCACCGTCTGGTCAGCGCGCAGCTGGCACGCGTCGTCGGCGCACTGCCCAGCGAAGTGGTGGCGATGAACACGCTGAGCGTGAACCTGCACCTGATGATGGTCAGCTTCTACCGGCCCACGGCCGAACGCCCGGTGATCCTGATGGAAGCCGGCGCGTTCCCGACCGACCGCCATGCGGTGGAAGCACAGATCCGCTTCCATGGCTTCGACCCGGCCGACTGCCTGGTGGAAGTGCAGCCGGATGAAGCCAACGGCACGATCTCGATGGCCGCGATCGAACGCGCGATCGCCGCGCACGGTCCGCGCCTGGCGCTGGTGTTGTGGCCTGGCGTGCAGTACCGCAGCGGCCAGGCCTTCGACCTGGATGCGATCACCCGCGCGGCACGCCTGCAGGGCGCGCGCATCGGCTTCGACCTGGCGCACTCGGTCGGCAACCTTCCGCTGCACCTGCATGACGTCGCCCCGGACTTCGCCGTGTGGTGCCACTACAAATACCTCAACAGCGGCCCGGGCGCCGTGGCCGGTGCCTTTGTGCACGAACGCCATCATCGCGACACCACGTTGCCGCGTTTTGCCGGCTGGTGGGGCCATGACGAAGCCACCCGCTTCCAGATGGCGCCGCAGTTCCAGCCCGCAGTCGGCGCCGAGGGCTGGCAGCTGAGCAATCCGCCGATCCTCGGCCTGGCGCCGCTGCGTGCGTCGCTGGACCTGTTCGAACGTGCCGGCATGGACTCGCTGCGCAGCAAGTCGCTGGCACTGACCGGCATGCTCGACGCACTGGTGCGCGCGCGCCTGCCGCAGGTGCTGGAAATCGTCACCCCGGCCGAACCCGAGCGCCGCGGCTGCCAGCTGTCGCTGCGGGTGATCGGCGGCCGCGAGCGCGGACGCGCCCTGTTCGAACATCTGCGCGCCATCGGCGTGCTGGGTGACTGGCGCGAGCCGGACGTGATCCGCATCTCGCCCACCCCGCTCTACAACCGTTACCTGGACGTGCACCACTTCGTCGAGGAAGTGGAAGCCTGGGCCGGCCTGTAAGCCGCCCTCCCCTACTGCTGGACAGTTCGTTGATCGCACATGCATCCCGCTCGCTGAGCATTGTCGGCGCCGGCCTGGCCGGATCCCTGCTGGCCATCCTGCTGTCACGGCAGGGCTGGCGCATCACCCTGTACGAACGCCGTGGCGATCCGCGCATCGCCGATTACGAAAGCGGTCGCTCGATCAACCTGGCCCTGGCCGAGCGCGGACGCAACGCGTTGCGTCAGGCCGGTGTGGAAGACGAAGTGATGGCGCGTGCGGTGATGATGCGCGGGCGCATGGTGCATCCGCGCGAAGGCGAGCCGCAACTGCAGCGCTATGGCCGCGACGACAGCGAAGTAATCTGGTCGATCCATCGCAGCGACCTCAACACCACACTGCTGGAACTGGCCGAGCAGGCCGGTGCCACCGTGCATTTCCACCGCCGCCTGCACACGGTCGATTTCGATGCCGGCTACGCGCGCTTCATCGATGATCGCGACGACAGTCCGCACGATATCCGCTTCGACACGCTGGTGGGTGCCGACGGTGCAGGCTCGGCGCTGCGTGCGGCGATGAACCGGCGCGAACCGCTGGGCGAGGACATTGCCTTCCTCGACCATTCCTACAAGGAACTGGAAATCCCGCCCACCGACGATGGCGGCTTCCGCATCGAGCGCAATGCGCTGCACATCTGGCCACGCGGCCACTACATGTGCATCGCCCTGCCCAACCACGAGGGCACGTTCACCGTGACCCTGTTCCTGCCCAACCAGGGCGATCCGAGCTTCGCTACGGTCAACACTGGCATCCAGGCGGAAGCACTGTTCGCGCGCGAGTTCGCCGATACCCTGCCGCTGATTCCCAACCTGCGCGCGGACTGGGAGCAGCATCCGCCGGGCCTGCTCGGCACGCTCACCCTGGAACGTTGGCACCAGCAGGACCGCGCCGTGCTGATCGGTGATGCCGCGCACGCGATGGTGCCGTTCCACGGCCAGGGCATGAACTGTGCGTTCGAGGACTGCGTGGCACTGGCCAGGCATCTGATGGAGGCGGACGACCTGCAGAGCGCGTTCGCTGCGTTCGAAGCCGAGCGCAAACCGAACGCGCGTGCGATCCAGCAGATGGCGCTGGAGAACTATCTGGAAATGCGCGACCGGGTGGCCGATCCGGCCTTCCTGCTGCAGCGCGAGCTGGAACAGGAACTGCAGCGGCGCTGGCCGACGCGTTTCGTCCCGCACTACACGATGGTGACCTTCCTGCACACGCCCTATGCCGAGGCACTGCGCCGCACCGACATCCAGCGCGAGATGCTGATCACCGCCACAGCGGGCCACGACACGCTGGACAACATCGACTGGAACGCACTGGAGGCGCAGATCCATGCGCGGCTGCCGGTGCTGGAGGGCGCGCACTGATGGCCGACAGCTTCCTGTTCTACGACCTGGAAACCTTCGGCCAGGATCCGCGTCGCACCCGCATCGCCCAGTACGCGGCGATCCGCACCGACAGCGATCTCAACGAGATCGACACGCCGGTCAGCTTCTTTGTTCGCCCGGCTGACGATCTGCTGCCCTCGCCGATGGCCACGATGGTCACCGGCATCACCCCGCAGCAGGCGCTGGCCGAAGGCATCAGCGAAGCTGAAGCATTCGATCGCATCAACGAGCAGCTGTCGCGCCCCGGCACCTGTGCGCTGGGCTACAACACTCTGCGCTTCGATGACGAGTTCATCCGCTACGGTCTGTTCCGCAACTTCCACGACCCGTACGAACGCGAGTGGCGCAATGGCAATTCGCGCTGGGACCTGCTGGACATGCTGCGGCTGATGCATGCCATCCGTCCGGAGGGCATCCATTGGCCCAAGCGCGAGGACGGCGCCACGTCGTTCAAACTCGAACACCTGGCCGAGGCCAACGGCGTGCGCGAGGGCGATGCCCACGAAGCACTGTCGGACGTGCGCGCGACGATCGGCATGGCGCGCCTGTTCAAGCAGTCGCAGCCGCGCCTGTGGGACTACGCGTTGAAGCTGCGCGACAAGCGTTTCGTCGGCAGCCTGCTCGACATCACCGCGCTGAAGCCGGTGCTGCATATCTCGATGCGTTACCCGGCCAGCCGCCTGTGCGCGGCGCCGGTGTTGCCGCTGGCGGTACATCCGACCATCAACAACCGGGTGATCGTGTTCGACCTCGACGGCGATATCGACGACCTGCTGGAGCTGCCTGCCGAGGTGATCGCCCAGCGCCTGTACCTGCGTGCCAGCGAACTGCCCGAAGGCGTAGCCCGGGTGCCGTTGAAGGAAGTGCACCTGAACAAGGTGCCGGCGCTGGTGGCCTGGAACCACCTGCGCGCCGATGACCACGCACGACTCGGGCTGGACGTGGCAGCGATCGAAGCCAAGGCCGAACGACTGCGCGCGTTCGCACCACAGTTGGCCGAGAAGGCGCGCCAGGTCTACAACCAGCCGCGCGCGGCGAGCGTCTCCGACGTGGACGCTTCGCTGTACGACGGCTTCCTCGGTGCCGGCGACAAGCCGCTGCTGGCACTGGCACGGACCACGCCACCGGAACAGCTGGCTGCACTGGAAGGCCGCTTCCGCGACCCGCGCCTGCCCGAACTGCTTTTCCGCTACCGCGCCCGCAATCATCCCGGCAGCCTCGCACCGGAAGAACGCGAGCGCTGGAAGGCCTATCGCCGCCAGCGCCTGTTTGGCGAGGAAGGCATGGGCGAACTCAACCTGGCCCAGTACCAGCAGCAGTTGGATGCGCTGGCGGCCGAAGCACCCGACGACGTTCGCCGCGCCACGCTGCTGCAATCGCTGCGTGACTGGGGCCTGCACCTGCAGGAGGACCTGTGAGCACCTATTTCTCCGATGCCAGTTTCAAGTTCCTGCGCAGCCTGGCGCTGCACAACGACAAGACCTGGTTCAACGACCATCGCCAGCAGTACGAAGACCATGTGCGGCAGCCGTTCCTGCGCCTGCTGGGCGACCTGCAGCCGGCGCTGACCGAGGTGAGCGGACACTTCCGCGCAGACACCCGTGGCGTGGGCGGCTCGTTGTTCCGCATCCACCGCGATGCGCGCTTCTCCCATGACAAGTCGCCGTACAAAATCTGGCAGGGCGCGCGCCTGTTCCATGAGCGCCGCCGCGAAGTGGCCGCGCCCTCGTTCTACGTGCACCTGCAACCGGGCGAGAGCTTCGTCGGCGCCGGGCTGTGGCATCCCGAACCGGAAACCCAGCGCCGCGTCCGCCACTTCATCCTCGACAACCCCGGTAGCTGGAAGGCAGCCGCGCATGCACCGGCGCTGCGCAAGCGTTTCGACTTCGAGGAAACCGAGAAGCTGGTGCGTCCACCGCGCGGCTTCCCCGCCGACTTCGAGTTCATCGATGACCTCAAGCATCGCAACTGGGTGATGTGGCATTCGCTGGACGATGCCACGATGACCGGCCCGCGCCTGTTGTCCACGCTTGGCAAGGATCTGGCAGGATTGGGCCCGTTCGTAGACTACCTCTGCGCCGCGCTGGATCTGGAGTTCTGAACGGCGCCGGGGCCATCACTGGCATCACCCGTCGTTCACCACCGGCACCCCTACTTGCGGCAGGCTGTGCACCATGAAGAAGCTCATTGGCATCCTCGTTCTGCTGATCGTCGTGGTGGCGGGCTGGTGGTTCGGCGGCCCCTACCTGACCGTGCATGGCCTGTCCAAGGCCATCGAACAACGCGACACCGCGCGCTTGGAGCGCTACGTGGATTTCCCACGCGTGCGCACCAGTCTGCGTGCCCAGCTCAATGATTACCTGGTGCGCCAGGCCGGCCCCGAGGTGGCTTCCAGCCCCTTCGGCGCGCTGCTGTACGGGTTGGGCGACCAGTTGGGCGGTGCCGCGGTGGAAACGATGGTCACCCCCACCGGCATCGGCGCGATGCTGCAGGGCCACGTGCTGTGGAAGCGCGGCCGCAATGAACTACAGGGTGGTGATGCCTTCGGCACGACCGAACCGGCGCGACCGCTGAAGAACGCCGAACACCACTTCGAAGCGCTGGACCGCTTCGTGGTCGACGTCGATCGCGGTCCCGGCCAGCCACCGTTGAAGGTAGTGCTGGAACCGCAGGGCCTGCGTTGGAAGGTGGTGGACCTGCAGCTGGGGATGTCAGCCACGCCTTGATCGGTAGATGCCCACCTTGGTGGGCGCCGATGCATGGCAGTGCCAACCAACGGTTGGCACCCACCGGCCATGGTTTCAGCCCTCGTTGGCGACACCATGCGGCACATGGCCGGCCGCCACGTGTTCACGCGCACTGTCGATGTTGTGCTGCGAATCATCAAAGAAGATATCCGCACCGAACGCCTGCAGGAACGGGCCCTTGTGCCGCCCACCGAGGAACAGCGCCTCGTCCAGGCGCACGCCCCATTCGCGCAGGGTGCGGATCACCCGCTCGTGCGCCGGCGCAGAACGCGCGGTCACCAGCGCCGTGCGGATGGGCGCGCTGTCGCCAGCCGGGAATACTTCCTGCAACGTGTGCAGCGCAGAGAGGAAACCACGGAACGGACCGCCACTGAGTGGCTCGCGTGCACGCTCGCGTTCGTGCCGGCCGAAGGCTTCCACGCCCTGCTCGCGCGAGATGCGCTCGCTCTCATCGCCGAAGATCACCGCATCACCATCGAAGGCGATGCGCAGCTGCCCGGCCGGGCGGGTGATGTCGATCTGGTCGGCGGCAGCGGCGGCAGTCTCGCCCGGTGGCTTGGGCAGGATGGTTGCAGCGGCGATGCCATGGCGCAGCGCGCTGCGCACCGATTCCGGATTGGCCGACAGGAACAGGTCGGTGCCGAACGGCTTCACGTATGGCCAGGTTGGCTCACCGGCGGTGAACGTCGCGCGGATGATGCCCAGCCCGTAGTGCTGGATGGAATTGAAGATGCGCAGGCCGGTATCGGCTGAGTTGCGCGACAGCAGGATCACTTCCACGCGCGGGTTCTCGGGGCTGGCGCCCTGGTTCAGCGCCAGCAGCTTGCGCACCACCGGGAAGGCCACGCCCGGCCCGAGGATGTCGTCCTCGTGCTGGCGCTGGTACTCGGCATAGGCGGCCACGCCATCGCTCTCGAACAGTGCATGGCTTTCTTCCAGGTCGAACAGCGCACGCGAGGTCACCGCGACGGTCAGCAAACGGGGGGAATTGTCGCCCATCGGTGGGGTCCTTCAAGCGGTCGGCAGTGCCGGCCGCCTATTGTCGTCAAAAAACGAACTGTTCGCTCAGGATCCTGTCTTCCAGGTTGTGCTCCGGGTCGAACAGCAGGGTCACCCGGTGCTCGCGCGACTCGCGGATCGTCACTTCGACCACATCACGGGTCTCGTGCGAATCGGCGGTGACGCTGACCGGACGCTTGTAGGGATCGAGCACGCGGAAGCGCACTTCGGTGTCGGCCTTGAGGATGGCGCCGCGCCAGCGCCGCGGGCGATACGGGGCCAGCGGCGTCAGGGCAATGGTGTGCGAGCCCAGCGGCAGCACCGGTCCATGCGCCGAGTAGTTGTAGGCGGTGCTTCCAGCCGGGGTGGCCACCAGCACGCCATCACCGATCAGTTCGCCCACCCGCTCCTGGCCATTGAGGTCGATGCCGATATGCGCCGCCTGCCGGGTCTGCCGCAGCAGCGAGACATCGTTGTAGGCCAGCGACCCGGTGGTGGTGCCCGATTCTGTCAGCGCCACCATTTCCAGCGGGCGCAGGTGGGCCGGCTCGGCACGGGCGATACGCGCATGCACGTCGTCGTCGCCGCGGTACTGGTTCATCAGGAACCCCACCGTGCCCAGCTTCATCCCGAATACCGGCTTGCCCAGGTGTCCGTGACGATGCAGGGTCTGCAGCATGAAGCCATCGCCACCGAGCGGACACAGCACGTCGGCCTGGTCGGGCGCGTGGTCGCCATAGCGCGAGACCATCGCTGCGCGGGCCATCTGCGCAGGTTCGGTGGTACTGGCCAGGAAAGCGATGCGGGGGGTGTCGCTCATCGGTGGATCCGGGGAGGTTTGATGGAGAGCATAACCGAGCGCCGGGAGTTGGACCCCGTGGGGCGGATGACCGGCATATCCGCCGGGACACGCCGTAAACCCGTCCCTGGGGGCTCGATCGCGCCATCCATGGCGCTCACGGTCCCGGCGGATATGCCGGTCATCCACCTGGCAGGTTAACGGCCGGCGTCGGGTCAGGTGGTCGCAAAGGTCAAGGGCAGAACCAGAACGGCCCCGCTTTCGCGGGGCCGTTCCGGTTCACGCATGCCAGGCATGGCCTGGCACTACATCACTTACGCGCCGTGGGCAGCGAGCTGACCCAGACGCTGGACTGCGACCGAAACGGTCGGGTAGTCCAGGGTCTTCTGCTCGGCCAGTTCAGCCAGCATCGCCAGGGTGAAGCGCAGGCTGCTGTCGTCACGACCGATCCACGCGGCCACCTTGGCTTCAGCGGTGCTGCCCTTGGTGGCCAGCACCTGGCCAGCCAGGCTGCGGTGGTGCGCGGCCAGTTCGTCGCGCAGCACGCCACGTGCCACCGCGTGCCAACGGCCGTTGACCTCCAGCGCGTCGATCTGCTCGAACAGCCACGGCAGCTGCAGGGCGTCGCCCAGGCGGAAGTGGATCTTGGAGACATCCACCGGCTTCAGCTTGCGGGTACGGGCCAGTTCGATGATGTCGAACGCCGGCTCCAGGAAGTGCAGTTCGGCCAGCTGCTGTGCCAATGCCGACGGCAGGCCCTTTTCCTTCCACTCGGCCACCAGGGCCTCGTAGGTCGGACGCTGCGAATCCGGCAGCACACCCGAAGCAACGCGGATGTCGTTGAACGGACCCTGGTAGCGGTTGACCGCCTCGGTGATGCCCGGCATCGGGCCCGGGCGCGACAGCAGCCAGCGTACGAACGAACGCTGCAACTTCCAGATCACTTCCAGCGCATCGATCTGCACCGACTCCGGCAGGGTGCCGTCGAGGGCGTCGATCTGCGCCCACAGCGCGCGGGCATCCAGCGTTTCGCGGCTGATGGTGTAGGCCTTGGCGACCTCGGCAATGGAACGGCCGGTGTCTTCCTGCATGCGCATCAGGAAGGTGGCGCCCATGCGGTTGATGGTCTGGTTGGTCACGGCCGTGGCGATGATTTCGCGCTTCAGGCGGTGACGCTCCATCGCGTCGGCGTACTTCTTCTGCAGCGGCGTCGGGAAGTAGCGCTGCAGTTCCTTGGACAGGTACGGATCTTCCGGAATGTCCGAATCCAGCAGCTGGGCAAACGCCACCAGCTTGGAATAGGACAGCAGCACCGACAGCTCCGGACGGGTCAGGCCCTGGCCGCGCGCCTTGCGCTGGGACAGCTCGGCATCGGACGGCAGGAACTCGATCTGGCGATCCAGCAGGCCCTGCTGTTCCAGCGTACGGATGAAGTGCTGCTTGGAACCCAGGCGCTTGACCGCCATCCGCTCCATCAGGCTCAGGGCCTGGTTCTGGCGGTAGTTGTCGTTGAGCACCAGCGCAGCGACTTCGTCGGTCATCGACGCCAGCAGCTTGTTGCGCTGCTCGACGGTCAGCTTCTTGGCCCGCACCACATCGTTGAGCAGGATCTTGATGTTGACTTCATGGTCGGAGGTATCCACACCGGCCGAGTTGTCGATGAAGTCGGTGTTGAGCAGCACGCCAGCCTGGGCGGCTTCGATGCGGCCCAGCTGGGTCATGCCCAGGTTGCCGCCCTCGCCCACCACCTTGCAGCGCAGCTCGCCACCGTTCACGCGCAGGGCGTTGTTGGCGCGGTCGCCGACATCGCTGTGCTGCTCGCTGGCGGCCTTGACGTAGGTACCGATGCCGCCGTTCCACAGCAGGTCGACCGGCGCCTTCAGGATCGCGCTCATCAGGTCATTCGGCGACAGCGCCTTGACGCTCTCGTCCAGGCCCAGCACCTCACGCACCTGCGGGGTGATCTCGATCGACTTCAGGCTGCGCGGATACACGCCGCCGCCCTTGCTGATCAGCTTGGCGTCGTAGTCCGCCCAGCTCGAACGCGGCACGGTGAACAGACGCTCACGTTCGACGAACGTGGTCGCTGCATCCGGGTTCGGGTCCAGGAAGATGTGACGGTGATCGAACGCGGCCAGCAGGCGGATGTGGCGCGACAGCAGCATGCCGTTGCCGAACACGTCGCCGGACATGTCGCCGACGCCGACCGCGGTGAAGTCCTGGGTCTGGCTGTCACGGCCCAGTGCACGGAAGTGGCGCTTGACCGACTCCCACGCGCCGCGCGCGGTGATGCCCATACCCTTGTGGTCGTAACCGACCGAACCGCCGGAGGCGAACGCATCGCCCATCCAGAAGCCGTGCGCGATGGCCAGGCCGTTGGCGATGTCGGAGAAGGTCGCGGTGCCCTTGTCAGCGGCCACCACCAGGTACGGATCGTCCATGTCATGGCGCACGACATCCACCGGCGGCACGATCTTGTTGTTGACGATGTTGTCGGTGATGTCCAGCAGGCCCTGGATGAACAGCTTGTAGCAGGCCACGCCGTTGGCGAAGATCGCATCGCGATCACCATTCACCGGCGGCATCTTGGCGAAGAAGCCGCCCTTCGCGCCGACCGGCACGATGACGGTGTTCTTGACCATCTGCGCCTTGACCAGGCCCAGCACTTCGGTACGGAAGTCTTCGCGACGATCCGACCAGCGCAGGCCGCCACGGGCGACGGCACCGAAGCGCAGGTGGGTACCTTCCACGCGCGGGCCGTACACGAAGATTTCGCGGTACGGACGCGGCTTCGGCAGGTCCGGCACCAGGGCCGAATCGAACTTGAAGCTGATGACATGGCCGTGCTGGCCGTTGGCATCGGTCTGGTAGTAGCTGGTGCGCAGGGTCGCATCGATCACGCCCATGAAGGAACGCAGGATGCGGTCCTCGTCCAGGCTCGACACGCGGTCCATCAGCTTCAGCAGCGCTTCGCGCGCGGCCTGCATCTGCGCATCGCGGTCACCCTTGCGGGCGTCGACCACGGTCTTGAGCACCTTCAGGGTGGCCTCGTCGCCGGCAGCCAGCACGTCGAGGTGGGCCCTCAGCTGCGCCTGACCAGTGGCGATGTCTTCCTTGCTTTCATGACCGGTGGCCGGATCGAAGCGGGCTTCGAACAGCTCGACCAGCAGGCGTGCCAGCAGCGGGTAGCGGGTGAAGGTACCTTCGACGTAAGCCTGCGAGAACGGCACGCCGGTCTGCAGCAGGTACTTGCAGTAGCCGCGCAGCATGGCGACCTGGCGCCAGTGCAGGCCGGCAGCCAGCACCAGACGGTTGAAGGCATCGTTCTCGGCATCGCCGTGCCAGACGCGGGCAAAGGTCTCACCGAAGGCTTCATCGACGCTGGCGGCATCGATCGCACCGGCGGTCGATTCGACCTCGAAGTCCTGCACGTACACCGGCGCGTTGTCCACCGACAGGCGGTACGGACGCTCGGCGATCACGCGCAGGCCCATGTTTTCCATCATCGGCAACGCGTCCGACAGCGGGATGTCATCCAGCTGGCGATACAGCTTCAGGCGCAGGCCATCGCCGGATTCGCGCGGCACGGCCTGCAGGCTCAGGCGCAGGTCGTCCGGGCCGGTCAGCGCGTCGAGCTGGCTGACATCGTTGGCGGCAACGGCGGTGCTGTTGTCTTCGATGTAACCGGCCGGCAGAGCCTTGCCGATACGCGCAGCGATGCGCAGGCCTTCAGCTTCGCCGTGGCGGGTGACCAGCGCTTCGCGCAGGTCGTCCTGCCAGTTGCGCAGCACCTGGGCCAGCTTCTGCTCCAGTTCGGCGGTATCGACGTCGAGCATTTCGCCCGGCTTCGGACGCACGATCAGGTGCACCTGCGCCAACGGCGATTCACCCAGAACCACCGAGCTGTCCACGTACTCACCGTGCAGTGCTTCCTTCAGCATCGCTTCGATGCGCAGACGCACGTCGGTGTTGAAACGCTCGCGCGGCAGGTAGACCAGCGCGGAAATGAAACGGCTGTACTTGTCGCGACGCAGGAACAGGCGGCTGCGCACACGCTCCTGCAGGCCCAGCACGCCCATCGCGGTGCGGAACAGTTCGTCCTCGCTGGACTGGAACAGTTCTTCGCGCGGCAGGGTTTCCAGGATGTGGCGCAGGGCCTTGCCGCTATGGCTGGAGCCAGCCAGGCCGGACTGCTTCATCACGTGCTCGTAGCGCTGACGCACCAGCGGGATTTCCCACGGGCGGCGGTTGTAGGCGCTGGAGGTGAACAGGCCAAGGAAGCGCTGTTCGCCGATGATCTTGCCCTTGGCGTCGAATTCCAGCACGCCGATGTAGTCCATGTAGCCGGCACGGTGCACGCGCGAACGGGCATTGGTCTTGGTCAGGATCAACGCGTCCTTCAGCCCGGACGTGGTGTTCAGGCCCTGGGCGGCCAGGGTCTTGACCGGACGTGCGGCCGACTTGTCCGTGCCGCGCATCAGGCCCAGGCCGGTATCGTTCAGCGGCGCCAGCACGTCTTCCTTGCCCTGCTTCTCGACGCGGTACTCGCGGTAGCCGAAGAAGGTGAAGTGGTTGTCGGCGGCCCAGCGCAGGAATTCCTGTGCTTCCTTGCGCGAGGCAGCGTCGACCGGCAGCTGGCGGCTGCCGAGGTCGTCGGCCAGCGCCAGCGCCTTGTCCTGCATCGGCTGCCAGTCGCGCACGATGGCGCGCACTTCATCAAGCGCCTTGTTGATGGCCTGCTCGATGTCTGCCATGGCTTCGGCCGGCTGGCGGTCGATCTCCAGCAGCATCACCGATTCCAGCTGGCCCTCGCCGACCTTGGTCAGCTTGCCGGCCTTGTCACGGGTGAAATGCAGCACCGGGTGGCCCAGCACATGCACGCCAACGCCATGCTCGGCCAGCGACATGGTCACGGTGTCGACCAGGAACGGCATGTCGTCGTTGATGATCTGCAGCACGGTGTGCGGCGATTCCCAACCATTGGCCTTCGCGGTCGGATTGAACACACGGACATTGGCCTTGCCGGCCTTGCGGGCACGGGCGAATTCCAGCGTTTCGGCTGCGAGCGCGGCCCACTCCTCAGCGCTGTGGTGGGGGAACTCGTCCGCCTCCATGCGCTTGTAGAAATCGGCTGCGAATGCCACTGCCTCGGCCTGAGCGGCCGCGGGGTAACGCTTGCGCAAGGCCGTGTACACCGGCTCCAGGGAGAAACCAGCGGTCACTGCGACCTCCGACTCAACTGGTTTGCTTTTGTTTTTCACGGTCTTGGCTGCGGTTTTTTGCGGTTTCATGGCAGAGCGGCGCGCTTGCTCAGTTGGGAAAATGAAATTGTAGCCCTACCGCACGAAAAGGCCTTGCTGCAGGACGGAATAACCAGATTCGGGTTTGCTGCGGTTTAGACGCCCTATTCAGTTCGCACCGGTATGGGCATCGCCGTCGCACAGCGTTGCCGACAGGATCGGCAAAACGTGTTACCGGAAGACACATGCGGCAACATCGGCGCGATTCCACAATCCTGAACTGGACGGTATAGTCCACCGCGTGAATCCGGCCTACCTTCCTGTCGCCCTCGACGCGCGTGATGAGCGCGTGTTCGATGCCGTGCGCGAACTGCTTGCCCAACAGGGCATGCAGATGAGCATGGATGCGGTCGCCCAGCATGCTGGCTGCTCGAAGCAGACGCTGTACTCGCGCTACGGCAACAAGCAGGCCCTGCTGCGGCGGGTGATGCAGCGCCACGTCGGTCACGCGACCGGGGCCATGCTGCGTGCACTCCGCGGTGACGACCTGCGTGGCAGCCTGCTGCAGTTCGCCACCGACTTCCTGGAGCACTTCAACCAGCCCCACGTCGGCCAGGCCTGCCGCCTGATCGCCGCCGATGCAGCACAGTTTCCCGAAGAGGCGCGTACGCTGTACCGGCATGGCGCCGGCGCGTTGACGCTTCATCTTGCTGAATGGATTGAAACCGTTTGCAGTCGCGGGCTGCTGCGGCATGACGACCCGCACTTCATGGCCGAACTGCTGCTGAGCATGATCGCCGGTCAGGATTTCGACAAACAGCGCTTCCATACCCCCCATCGTGATGACGCAGCGTTGCGTCGGCGCTGGGCAGAGTTCTCCGTCGATGGCTTCCTGCGCGCGTTCGCGCCGCAGCCCTCGCCGGCCCCGTCTTCAAACCAACCCCGGAGTTCCTCCTGATGACCGCCCCACTCCGCACCCTTGCCTTGACGTGCGCCGTTGCTGTCGCCGTAGCTGCCTGCAAGAAGCCGGAACAGCCGACGCCTCCACCGCCGGAGGTGGGCGTGATCGATGCCAAGCCGCAGACCCTGCCGCTGCAGCGCGAGCTGGTCGGTCGCCTGTCGCCGTTCCGCAGCGCCGATGTGCGCGCCCGCGTACCCGGCGTGCTGCTCAAGCGCGTCTATCAGGAAGGCAGCGAGGTCAAGCAGGGCCAGACCCTGTTCCTGATCGATCCGGCACCGCTGCGCGCCTCGCTCAGCGCCTCCGAAGCCCAGCTGGCTTCGGCACGCGCGACCTACGCCAACGCCAAGGTCGCCGCTGACCGCGCCCGTTCGCTGGCACCGCAGAAGTTCGTGTCCAAGGCCGACCTGGACAACGCCGAGTCGGCCGAGCGCACCGCGCTGGCCGCGGTCAAGCAGGCCGAAGCCTCGGTGACCAGCAGCCGCATCAGCCTGGGCTATACCAACGTCACTGCCCCGATCAGCGGCGTGGCCAACAAGCAGCAGGTCACCGAAGGCGCGCTGGTCGGCCAGGGCGATGTGACCCTGCTGACCACCGTGGACCAGCTCGACCCGCTGTACGTGAACTTCTCGCTGAGCGTGGATGAACTGACCCAGCTGCGTGCGCAGCAAGCCAAGGGCACGCTGGCCCTGTCCGGCGACGGCAAGGCCACGGTCAACGTCAAGCTGGCCGACGGCAGCACCTACAGCGAGCCGGGCACGCTGGACTTCTCCTCGACCACGGTCGACCCGGCTACCGGCGCGGTGTCGCTGCGCGCGGTGCTGCCGAACCCGCAGAAGATCCTGCTGCCGGGTGCGTTCGTCAGCTTCCAGGCCAACCTGGGCGAACGCAACAACGCCTACCTGGTGCCGCAGCAGGCGCTGCTGCGCGATACCACCGGCGGCTATGTGATGGTGGTCGGCGCCGACGGCAAGGTCGTCCGCAAGAACGTCAAGACCGACGGCGCGCAGAACGGCAACTGGCTGGTCAGCGAAGGCCTGGCCGCCGGTGACAAGGTGGTCGTCGCCGGCGTGCAGAAGGTCAAGGAAGGCACGCCGGCCACGGCCAAGTCGTGGACCCCGGGCCAGGACGCCAACGGCAAGCCTGCCGCCGGCGCCGCTGCTCCGGGCGCGGCTGCCACGGCTCCGGCCGACGCCAAGGCACCGGCCAAGGCTGACCAGGCCGACAAGGCCGAGCCGGCCGCCACCGAATCGAACAAGCAGTAACGGGACCTTCCGTCATGCCTAAATTTTTCATCGAACATCCAGTCTTCGCCTGGGTGGTGGCGATCCTGATCTCGCTCAGCGGCGTGATCGCGATCCTCAACCTCGGCGTAGAGTCCTACCCCAACATCGCCCCGCCGCAGGTGACCGTCTCGGCCACCTACCCGGGCGCGAGCGCGGACACCACGGAGAAGTCGGTCACCCAGGTGATCGAGCAGCAGCTGACCGGTATCGATCACCTGCTGTACTTCAGCTCCTCGTCCGCGTCCAATGGCCGCGCCTCGATCACCCTGACCTTCGAGACCGGTACCGATCCGGACATCGCCCAGGTGCAGGTGCAGAACAAGGTCTCGCTGGCCACGCCGCGACTGCCTTCGGAAGTCACCCAGCAGGGCGTGGTGGTGGCCAAGGCCAACGCCGGCTTCCTGATGGTGGTGGCGCTGCAGTCCGATACGCCGACCATCAACCGTGACGCGCTGAACGACATCGTCGGCTCGCGCGTGCTCGACCAGGTCTCGCGCATCCCCGGCGTCGGCAGCACCCAGCAGTTCGGTTCCGAGTACGCCATGAACATCTGGCTCAACCCGGAAAAGATGCAGGGCTATGGACTGTCGGCCAGCCAGGTGCTTGCGGCAGTGCGCGCACAGAACGTGCAGTTCGCCGCCGGTGCGCTGGGCTCTGACCCGTCGCCGGAAGGCCAGCACTTCACCGCCACGGTGTCGGCCGAAGGCCGCTTCAGCTCGCCGCAGGAGTTCGAGAACATCATCCTGCGGGCCAACGCTGATGGCTCGCGCGTACTGTTGAAGGACATCGCCCGCGTTGCCTTCGGTGCCAACAACTACGGCTTCGATACCCAGTACAACGGCAAGCCCACCGGCGCCTTCGCGATCCAGCTGCTGCCGGGCGCCAACGCCCTGAACGTGGCCGAGGCCGTGCGCGGCAAGATGGACGAGCTGCAGCCCAGCTTCCCGTCCGGCGTCACCTGGTTCTCGCCGTACGACAGCACCACCTTCGTCAAGATCTCGATCCAGGAAGTGGTCAAGACCCTGTTCGAAGCCGTGTTGCTGGTGTTCCTGGTGATGCTGATCTTCCTGCAGAACTTCCGCGCCACCCTGATCCCGACGCTGGTCATCCCGGTGGCGCTGCTGGGTACGTTCCTGGGCATGTGGATGATCGGCTTCACGATCAACCAGCTGACCCTGTTCGCGATGGTGCTGGCGATCGGCATCGTGGTCGATGACGCGATCGTGGTGATCGAGAACGTCGAACGCATCATGACCGAGGAAGGCCTGGCGCCGAAGCCGGCCACGCAGAAGGCGATGACCCAGATCACCGGCGCGGTGGTGGCGATCACCGTGGTGCTGGCGGCGGTGTTCATCCCCTCGGCCCTGCAGGGCGGTGCGGCCGGTGAGATCTACAAGCAGTTCGCCCTGACCATCGCCATCTCGATGGCGTTCTCGGCGTTCCTGGCACTGGGCTTCACCCCGGCGCTGTGCGCGACGTTCCTCAAGCCGACGCACAACGACAACCCGAACATCGTCTACCGCACCTTCAACAAGTACTACGACAAGATCAGCCACACCTACGTGGGCCACATCACCTCCGCGGTGCGCCATGCCCCACGCTGGATGATCCTGTTCGTGGTGCTGACCGCGCTGTGCGGCTTCCTGTTCACCCGCATGCCGGGCAGCTTCCTGCCTGAAGAAGACCAGGGCTATGCACTGGCGATCGTGCAGTTGCCGCCGGGCTCGACCAAGAGCCAGACCAACGAAGCGTTCGCACAGATGCGCGGCATCCTGGAAAAGCAGGATGGCTATGAAGGCATGCTGCAGGTGGCCGGCTTCAGCTTCGTCGGTTCCGGCGAGAACGTGGGCATGGGCTTCATCCGCCTGAAGCCGTGGGAAGAGCGCAAGTTCACTGCTCCGGAATTCATCCAGAACATGAACGGCGCGTTCTACGGCATCAAGGAAGCGCAGATCTTCGTGGTCAACCTGCCGACCGTGCAGGGCCTTGGCCAGTTCGGTGGCTTCGACATGTGGCTGCAGGACCGTAGTGGTGCCGGTTACGAGCAGCTGACCCAGGCCCGCAACATCCTGCTCGGCCAGGCCGCACAGAAGCCGGACCATCTGGTCGGCGTGCGCCCGAACGGCCTGGAAAACGCCCCGCAGCTGCAGCTGCACGTGGACCGCGTGCAGGCGCAGTCGATGGGCATGTCGGTGTCGGACGTGTACAGCACCATCCAGCTGATGCTGGCCCCGGTGTACGTCAACGACTTCTTCTACGAAGGCCGCATCAAGCGCGTGACCATGCAGGCCGATGGTCCGTACCGCACCGGCCAGGAATCGCTGAAGAGCTTCTACAGCCCGTCCAGCCTGACCACCAATACCGATGGCACCAACGCGATGATCCCGTTGAGCACGGTGGTCAAGTCCGAATGGGTCTCGGCACCGCCGTCGCTGAGCCGCTACAACGGCTACTCGGCGATCAACATCGTCGGTTCGCAGGCACCGGGCACCAGCTCGGGTGAAGCGATGCAGACGATGGAAGGCATCGTCAACGACGACCTGCCGGCGGGCTTCGGCTACGACTGGTCCGGCCTGTCCTACCAGGAAATCCTGGCCGGCAACGCCGCGACGCTGCTGCTGGTGCTGTCCATCGTGGTGGTGTTCCTGTGCCTGGCCGCACTGTATGAAAGCTGGTCGATTCCGGTGGCGGTGCTGCTGGTGGTACCGCTGGGCGTACTGGGTGCACTCGCCCTGTCGATGATGCGTGGCCTGCCGAACGATCTGTTCTTCAAGATCGGCCTGATCACCGTGATCGGCCTGGCCGCGAAGAACGCGATCCTGATCGTGGAGTTCGCGGTAGAGCAGCGTGCGGCGGGCAAGACCCTGCGCGATGCCACCATCGAAGCGGCGCGCCTGCGATTCCGCCCGATCCTGATGACGTCCTTCGCGTTCATCATGGGCGTCATCCCGATGGCGATCTCCAGCGGTGCCGGCGCCAACTCGCGTCACGCCATCGGTACCGGCGTGATCGGCGGCATGCTGTTCGCCACCCTGCTCGGCCTGCTGATGATCCCGGTGTTCTTCGTGGTCGTGCGCCGCATGCTGGGCGACAAACTGGATGAACCGTCGAAGGAATTCCTCGGCCGTCAGCGTGATGCGGAATCCGCCCACCGCCCGGATCGTTGATCCAACGGTGAGTTGAAACGAGAAAGGCCCCGGAGCGATCCGGGGCCTTTTTCTTTGCTGCTTTTCTGTAGGGCCGGGCCCATGTTCGGCCACTCATGCCGGAGCGGGATTCATCAACTGCAAGTGTCGCCTCTGACAGCCATGCGTGCGCATAGATCTACAGATCAGGCGATGGATATCGCGATCCCCCTCGGTTTTTGGGCCATATGCGTCACTAGTTGGCACCATCCATCAACAAATCCAATACCGCGCAATCCATCACAACCTCCACCGGAACAGCGCTTTAACCAAGGGTCTCTACCACAGGAACATCAGGGAGGATCCCATGCGTAATTCGTTTGTCCCGCGAGCTGCCCAACTCCTTGCGCTGCTGGGGCTGAGCGCATTGTTCTCACCGTTGACACATGCCGCAGGTGTGCTGGTCTGTGACAACTGCACCGACCCACGCGCGCTCGCGCTCACATCCGGCACCGGTCCCACCATCGTCGCAGATTTCAGCCAGCGCAGACTTCATGGCTACGAGGTGGAGTACGACCGCGAGCTGCGCAGGTACCGGGCAGTCACTACATCCATCCCACCGGAGATCATCGCGGCCTTCAATCGCATCATGGGCATGCTCGATGCCCCGCGCGCCGGGGGCCGCGGAGCGCACTTCGACGTTCATCCGGACAATCCCGGAGGAGCCAACGGGATCTCATTTCCGGACGCGCACAAGAATCTCAATGCCTACGATGTTGCCCAGATGGCTACAACGCGGTTCCAGCTGGAGCAGGCCATCGGCCAGGCTTTTTCTGGCGCGACGACGTCTTCCACCGCATGGAACAGCATGGCTACGTTCCTGTCATCCATCGGATTGAGCTTCGTCAGCCGACTGTTGGGAATCGACGGTGCGACCTATGTGATCACTTGGCGGGATGGCTCCAAAACCACGCTGGTGATCCATCCGGACCTCGTTGACCGCGCAAAATATGTGCAAGGTGAGAGCATTGACGCCTCAGGCAACCGCATCCCAGACGGCGCCGCCAGCAATCCGGACACTGCACAAGACTTTGCTGGTGTCTATCAGTTCGAGGACAGGGAAGCGATGCAGCGCTGGATCGATACCGCACGCCTCTACGGCGTGACGGTCATTGAAGGCAGCGGCATCGCAGGCGGGCTGGATTGTCGCTGGGATGGACGGACGCTGACCTGCGGAGGCAATTGATGGGGAAGTACACTCCGATGAAAATGCCTTGGGGTGACCCAAGGCATTTTTTCCTGCGCTTCGAGGTGGGTGCGGACCTTGGTCCGCACCATCCACACATGGCGTGCATCTACCCGATGGCTGTCAACGCAGCCCGGTCTCGTTGCGGGCGATCACCAGGCGCTGGATCTCCGAGGTGCCTTCGTAGATCTCGGTGATCTTGGCATCACGGAAGTAGCGCTCCAGCGGCATTTCCTTGGAATAGCCCATGCCGCCATGGATCTGCACGGCCTGGTGGGTGATCCACATCGCCGCTTCCGAAGCGGTCAGCTTGGCGATGGCGGCTTCGTTGCTGAAGCGCTTGCCCTCGCCCTTCACCCATGCCGCACGCAGGGTCAGCAGCAGCGCCGCGTCCAGCTTGCACTTCATGTCGGCGATCTTCGCCTGGGTCATCTGGAAGGTACCGATGGCCGCACCGAAGGCCTTGCGATCCTTCACGTACTCCAGGGTCGCTTCATAGGCGGCACGCGCAATGCCGATCGCCTGCGAGGCGATGCCGATGCGACCAGCGTCAAGCACGCCCATGGCGATCTTGAAGCCCTCGCCTTCCAGGCCCAGCACGTCTTCCGGCTGCGCCACGTAATCGTTGAACTCGATCTCGCAGGTAGCCGAGGCACGGATACCCAGCTTCGGTTCGGTCTTGCCGCGACCGAAACCGGCCTTGTCGGTGTCGATCATGAACGCGGTGATGCCACGCGCGCCCTTGTCCGGCTCGCTCATCGCGAACAGCACGATGTACTTGGCCACCGGGCCGGAGGTGATCCAGCTCTTCTTGCCATTGATGACGTAGCTGCCGTCGGCCTGTTTGATCGCACGGCAACGCATCGCCGTGGCGTCCGAGCCCGACTGCGGCTCGGTCAGTGCGAATGCACCGATGGCCTCGCCCTCGGCGATGGCACGCACGTATTTCTGCTTCTGCGCTTCGCTGCCATGGGTCAGGATGCCGTTGCAGAACAGCGAATTGTTGACCGACATGATGGTCGAATGCGCAGCATCACCGGCGGCGACCTCCACCATCGCCAGCACGTACGCGATCGGGTCCATGCCTGCGCCGCCATATTCGGCCGGCACTTCGATGCCCATCAGGCCGTTCTCGCCCAGCAGGCGGATGTTGTCCAGCGGGAACTCACCCGTACGGTCATGGTGCTCCGCACTCGGGGCGATCTTCTCCTGCGCGATGCGACGCGCCACGTCCTGCAGCATCAACTGCTCTTCGGTAAAGCTGAAATCCACAACACCCTCCCGGGTACATGATGTTATGGGCCGCGCAGCGCGCGCCCAGGTGCCCCGATTGTACCGGGGCCGGGCATCGGCGGCTGACTCGCGCGGAGCTGCGGCTTGACCGGAAGGGGTGCGGTCAGCGAATATATCTCTATATCGCGATAGGTAGATATTTATGGATCTGGAAGACTGGTCGACCCGCCTGAAGGTGTTCGCCGATGCCACCCGTGTGCGCCTGCTGGCGCTGCTGGAGCAGGAAGAGCTGACCGTGGCCGAGCTTTCGGCCATCACCCGGCTGGCGCAGCCGCGGGTATCGACTCATTTGGCGCGCCTGAAGGAAGCCGGCCTGGTGCGCGACCGCCGTGCGGGCGTGTCGGCCTATTACCGCTTCGACGAAGGCCAGCTGGACCCGGCGCAGCGTGCATTGTGGCATGCCCTGAGCAACGGAAGCGACGACCCGTTGCTGCGCCAGGATGCTGAACGGGTCGCTGCGGTGCTTGCCCACCGCGCTTCCGACCAGAACTGGGCCGACAGCGTGGCCGGCGACATGGAACGCCACTATTCCCCGGGCCGCACCTGGGAAGCGCTGGCGCGTACCGCGCTGCCGTTGCTGGAAACCGGCGACGTGCTGGATATCGCCTCCGGCGACGGTGTGCTGGCCGAACTGGTCGCCCCGCACGCCAGGCGTTACGTGTGCATCGATACCAGCGCGCGCGTGGTGGCTGCCGCCAGCGAACGCCTGCGCCGCCTGCCCAATGTGGAAGTGCGCGAGGGCGACATGCATGCCCTGCCCTTCAAGGACCGCAGCTTCGACCTGGTCGTGCTGATGCACGCACTGACCTACGCCAGCAAGCCGGCGCAGGCCGTCACCGAGGCCGCACGCGTGCTGCGCCCGGGCGGCCGCCTGCTGCTGTGCAGCCTGGCCCGCCACGAGCACAAGGCCGCGGTCGATGCCTATGGCCACGTCAACCTCGGCTTCAGCGACAAGGAACTGAAGAAGTTCGTCGACAAGGCCGGCCTGCAGGTCTCCAACCTGGAAACGGTCACCCGCGAAAAGCGCCCGCCGCATTTCGAAGTGATCTCGCTGATCGCCAACAAGCCCTGAGGTCGACATGTCCGCCCTGCCCTGGCTGCACCCGGAACGCGTGGAATTGCTGCTCGCCGCCCTGCGTGATCGCATCCTGATCATCGACGGCGCAATGGGCACGATGATCCAGCGACACGGCCTGCAGGAAGACGACTACCGGGGCGAGCGCTTCGCCGGCGGCTACGACCATGCCCATGGCCCTGGCTGCGACCATGGCGCAACACCGGAAGGCCACGACCTGAAAGGCAACAATGATCTGTTGCTGCTGACCCGACCGGAGGTCATCGCCGGCATCCACAGTGCGTATCTGGAAGCCGGCGCGGACCTGGTGGAAACCAATACCTTCAACGCCACCTCGGTCAGCCAGGCCGACTACCACCTCGAACACCTGGTGTACGAGCTGAACAAGGCAGGCGCTGCCGTCGCCCGTGCCTGCTGTGATGCGGTGGAGGCGACCACGCCGGGCAAGCCACGCTTCGTCATCGGTGTCCTCGGCCCGACCAGCCGCACCGCCTCGATCAGCCCGGACGTCAACGATCCTGGTTTCCGCAACACCAGTTTCGACGAACTGCGCGGCACTTACCGCGAAGCCATCGATGGCCTGATCGATGGCGGCGCCGACACGATCATGGTCGAGACCATCTTCGATACGCTCAACGCCAAGGCAGCGCTGTATGCCATCGAGGAAGCCTTCGATGCACGTGGCGCGCGGCTGCCGATCATGATTTCCGGCACCATCACCGATGCCTCCGGGCGCACCCTGTCCGGGCAGACCGCCGAGGCTTTCCAGGCATCACTCGCGCATGCACGGCCGTTGTCGATCGGCCTGAACTGCGCGCTCGGCGCCGACGCGATGCGTCCGCATGTGGAAACCCTGTCGCAGGTGTCGGACTGCTACGTCAGTGCCCATCCCAATGCGGGCCTGCCCAATGCGTTCGGCGAGTACGACGAAACACCCGAGGAAATGGCGGCCACCCTGCGCGGCTTTGCCGAAGATGGCCTGCTGAACCTGGTCGGTGGCTGCTGCGGCTCCACCCCGGACCATATCCGCGCGATCGCGCTTGCGGTAGCCGGGCTGCCGCCGCGCGCGCTGCCTGCCGTCCAGGTCCAGGCCGCATGAGCAGCACTGCCATCGCCATCCACCTTCCGCCCTGTTGCCGTTGAGCCGCTGCCTGCCATGACGCCTGTCCGCCCTACCCGCCTGTCCGGCCTGGAACCGCTGGTCATCACCCCGGACCTGCTGTTCGTCAATGTCGGTGAACGCACCAACGTCACCGGCAGTGCGCAGTTCCGCAAGCTGATCAAGGAAGGCCGCTACGAGGAAGCGGTGGACGTGGCCCGGCAGCAGGTGGCCAGCGGCGCGCAGATCCTCGACGTCAACATGGACGAGGGACTGATCGATTCGGAAGCGGCGATGACCCGCTACCTCAACCTGATCATGTCCGAGCCGGACATCGCGCGCATCCCGGTGATGGTCGACTCCTCCAAATGGAGCGTGATCGAGGCTGGCCTGAAGTGCCTGCAGGGCAAGAGCGTGGTCAATTCGATCTCGCTGAAGGAAGGCGAGGAGCTGTTCCGCGAGCATGCGCGCAAGGTGCTGCGCTATGGCGCCGCCGCAGTGGTGATGGCCTTCGATGAGGCCGGGCAGGCCGACACCTGCGCGCGCAAGGTCGAAATCTGCACCCGCGCCTATCGCCTGCTGGTCGATGACATCGGCTTCCCGCCGCAGGACATCATCTTCGACCCGAACATCTTCGCCGTCGCCACCGGCATTGAAGAGCATGACAACTACGCGGTCGATTTCATCGAAGCCACCCGCATCATCAAGCAGACGCTGCCGCACTGCCATGTGTCCGGCGGCGTATCGAACGTATCGTTCTCGTTCCGTGGCAACGAGACCGTGCGCCAGGCGATCCACTCGGTGTTCCTGTACCACGCGATCGCCGCAGGCATGGACATGGGCATCGTCAACGCCGGCGCCATGCCGATCTACGACGAACTGGAGCCGGACCTGCGCGAGCGGGTGGAGGACGTGATCCTCAACCGCCGCCGTGATGCCACCGAGCGCCTGCTTGAAATCGCCGAGCGCTACAAGGGCAGCAAGGGCGCGGCGAAGACCGAAGACCTGGCCTGGCGCGAGAAGCCGGTGGATGCGCGGTTGGCGCATGCGCTGGTGCATGGCCTGGACGCATGGGTGGAAGCCGATACCGAAGAAGCCCGGCAGCGTTCCAGCCGCCCGCTGGACGTGATCGAAGGCCCGCTGATGGATGGCATGAACGTGGTTGGCGATCTGTTCGGCGCGGGCAAGATGTTCCTGCCGCAGGTGGTGAAGTCGGCACGGGTGATGAAGAAGGCTGTGGCCTACCTGCTGCCTTACATCGAAGCCGAAAAGGCACGCAGCGGCGACACCGCCCGCAGCAATGGCAGGATCATCATGGCCACGGTCAAGGGCGATGTGCACGACATCGGCAAGAACATCGTCGGCGTGGTCCTGGCCTGCAACAACTTCGAGGTGATCGATCTCGGCGTGATGGTACCGGCGCAGAAGATCCTCGATGCCGCACGCGAACACCAGGCCGACATCATCGGCCTGTCCGGCCTGATCACGCCGTCGCTGGAGGAAATGAGCCATGTCGCCCGTGAGATGCAGCGACAGGGCTTTGACCTGCCGCTGATGATCGGCGGCGCGACCACCTCGCGTGCGCACACCGCGTTGAAGATCGACCCACATTACAAAGCGCCGACGGTCTGGGTGAAGGATGCCTCGCGCGCCGTGGGCGTGGCGCAGTCGCTGATCTCGCGCGAGCTGCGCGATGCGTTCGTCGCCGCCAACGAGGCCGACTACGCCGAGATCCGTACCCGCCATCGCAACCGCGGCGACGCCAAGCGTCTGGTCTCGCTGGAGCATGCACGCGGCCAGAAGTTCAAGTGCGATTGGGAGGCGTACACGCCACCCGCACCGAAGCAGCCGGGCCTGCATGTATTCGATGACTACCCGCTGGCCGAACTGGTGCCCTACATCGACTGGACACCGTTCTTCCAGGCATGGGAACTGGCCGGCAAGTACCCGGCCATCCTCACCGATGAGATCGTCGGTACCCAGGCCAGCGAGCTTTACCAGGACGCGCGCGCGATGCTGGACCGCATCGTCAACGAGAAGTGGCTGCAGGCCAAGGCCGTGTTCGGCCTGTGGCCCGCCAACAGCATCGGCGACGACGTACGTGTGCAGCATCCCGATGGCGAGGCCACCCTGTACTTCCTGCGGCAACAGGTGGACAAGCCTGCCGAACGCCCGGATTTCTGCCTTGCCGATTTCATCGCCCCGATCGACAGCGGCAAGCAGGACTGGATCGGCGCCTTCGCAGTCACCGCAGGCATCGGCATCGACGCGCACGTGGCCCGTTTCGAGGCCGACCACGACGACTACAACGCGATCCTGCTGAAGGCGCTCGCCGACCGCTTTGCCGAAGCACTGGCCGAACGCCTGCACCAGCGCGTACGCACCGGATTCTGGGGTTACGACCACGCCGAGACACTCGACAACGAAGCGCTGATCGACGAGAAATATCGCGGCATCCGCCCCGCGCCCGGCTACCCCGCCTGCCCCGAACACAGTGAAAAGCGCCGATTGTTCGACCTGCTGGGCGCGGAAACCAACGCCGACATGCAGCTGACCGAGAGCTTCGCGATGCTGCCGACCGCGGCAGTGTCGGGCTATTACTTCAGCCACCCGCAGAGCCAGTATTTCGTGGTCGGCCGTCTCGGTCGCGAGCAGGTCATCGATTACGCACGCCGCAAGGGCGTGGACCGCGCGCAGGCCGAACGCTGGCTGGCCTCGAACCTCGACTACGACCCGGAATGAAAAAGGGGACGGAGGGGATTACGTCGTTTGTGCGATAAACGACTTAATCCCCTCCGTCCCCTTTTATGCAGGCGCTTACCAGACCAGGTCGTCTGGCACCTGGTACTGCGGGTCGGCGTAGGGATCGTCCTCGGCCGGCGCATTCGGGTCGACCTTCAACGCCACCGACGCGGCAAACACGGCCTCAGACTGGGCCAGAACGTCGGCTGTCACCAGCAGGTAGCGACCGTTGAGCTGGACCACGCCCAGCTCACCGGCGTTGAGTGCCTTGAGCTGCTCGGCGGTGACGTAGATGCGCTTGATCTTGCCGCCGTACGGGAAGTGGCGCGCGATATCAGCCGCTTCGGCATTCAGGCTCTTGTCCTTCAGCAGCTCTTCCAGCTTCACCTTGGCCTCGCGGCGCTGGCGTGCTTCTTCCTGCTTCAGGCGCTCGGTCTCGATGCGCTCTTCCTTTTCGCGCTGCGCACGGATCGCGTAGGCCTTGGCCAGATCCATTTCCTCAGCGGTACGCGGCTTGCGCGGGCCCTGCCCCTGGCCCTGGCCACGCTGCTGGCCGGGCTTGCCCGGACCACCATTGCCATGCGCCCGCCGCTCGCCAGGCTTGTGTTCGCCCTTGCCTGCGTGCTGCGGCTTTCCATTGCCAGCGCCACCCTTGCCCTGCGGGCGGCCATCACGGCGGGGGCCATCATTCTTGCGCTCGGGCTTGGGCGCGGGCTTGAAGCCCAGGCCCATCAGCTGGTCGCGGAGGGTATCGCTCATAGGATATGGATCAGTAGTGCGGCGGCGGCGGTTCGCTCGCCGGATCAGAAGAATTCAATGCATTGCGGACCTTGCCCAGGTCCTCCAGCAGCACGCGCAGGATGCCGGCATTGCGGCTGCCTTCCATACGCGCGTCTGCCAGCGCATCGCTCAGTTCGGCCAGCGCGTGTTCCTGGAAGGACACGCGCATCTCCAGTTCGACCAGGCGCGCTTCCAGCGCCTGCTCGCGTTCGGTCGGCACTTCAGACATGCAGCGAACGTCCCCGGCCTATGCCGTAATACGCAAGGCCAGCGGCCTCGACTTCGGCCGGCTCGTACAGATTGCGGCCATCGAACACCACCGCATCCTTCAGCCGCTCGCGCAGCATCTGGAAATCGGGGCTGCGGAACTGCTTCCACTCGGTCACCACGACCAATGCATCGGCGCCCTGCAGCGCGTCGTCGGCGCTGTCACAGAACACCAGATCGTCGCGCTCGCCGAAGATCCGCTGCGATTCATGCATCGCCTCCGGATCGTAGGCACGCACCGTTGCACCGGCTTCCCACAACTGGGCCAGCAGGCGGCGGCTGGAGGCCTCGCGCATGTCGTCGGTGTTCGGCTTGAACGCCAGGCCCCACACGGCAAACGTCCTGCCGCGCACGCCTTCGTCTTCGCCCTTGTCATAATGCCGCTGGATCAGGGCGAACAGGTGCCCCTTCTGCGATTCATTGACCGCCTCCACCGCGTTCAGCAGCTTCGGCTCCAGGCCGGCCTGCTGCGCGGTACGGGCCAGGGCCTGCACATCCTTGGGGAAACACGAACCGCCGTAACCGGCACCCGGATAAATGAAGTGCCAGCCGATGCGCGGGTCCGAACCGATGCCCTGGCGGACCTGCTCGACGTCGGCGCCCACGCGCTCGGCAATGTTGGCGATTTCATTCATGAACGAAATCTTGGTTGCCAGCATTGCATTGGCGGCGTACTTGGTCAGCTCGGCCGAACGCACGTCCATCTCCACCACGCGATCGTGGTTGCGATTGAACGGTGCGTACAGGCGACGCATCACGGCGACCGACTCGGCGCTGGTCGCACCGATGATGATGCGGTCAGGCCGCATGCAGTCGGCAACGGCGTCGCCTTCCTTCAGGAATTCGGGATTGGACACCACATCGAAGGCGATATCCGCGCCACGCGCTGCCAGTTCCTCGGCAATGGCCGCACGGACCTTGTCGGCGGTGCCCACCGGCACCGTCGACTTGTTGACCACCACCGTCGGCACCGAGATGTACCGGCCGATGGTGCGGGCCACGGCCAGCACGTACTGCAGGTCGGCGCTGCCATCCTCGTCCGGCGGCGTGCCCACGGCGATGAACACCACCTGGCCGTGGCCGATGGCGGTCGCCGCGTCGGTGGTGAACGCCAGCCGCGACGCGGCGTGGTTGGCCTTCACCATCGGCTCCAGGCCGGGCTCGTAGATCGGGATGATGCCCCGGTTGAGGCCATCCACCTTGGTCTGGTCGATATCGACGCAGACCACCTGGTGGCCGACGTCGGCCAGGCAGGTGCCGGTCACCAGGCCTACATAGCCGGTACCAAAAATCGCAACGCGCATATCCGTACTGACTCCGTGGTGGCTTACGGCAGAACGCCCAGCAGCTCGACGTCGAAGGTCAGGGTGGCGTTCGGACCGATCGGACCACCCGGGGTGCCGTTCTCGCCGTATGCCAGTTCACCCGGAATCCAGAAGCGGTACTTCGAGCCGACCGGCATCAGGGCCACGCCCTCGGTCCAGCCCTTGATGACCTGGTCCAGACCGAACTCGGCCGGACCACGGCCTGCGGAACTGTCGAACACGGTGCCGTTGAGCAGCTTGCCTTCGTAGTTCACGCGCACCTTGCTGGACGGCAACGGACGCTCGCCGCTGCCCGGACGGATCACCTGGTACTGCAGGCCCGACGGGGTGGTCACCACGCCCGGCTGGGTCTTGTTCTTGGCCAGGAATGCGTTGCCTTCCTGACGGTTGGTCTGAGCGGCCTGTGCGGCCTTGGCCTGCATCTCGGCCTGCTTGGCGCCCATGAACGCCTGGATGGTGGCAGTGGCGTCGGCTTCGGTCATCTTCGGCTGGCCCTTGCTCAGGCCAGTGTTGATCGCGTCAAACAGCGAGGCGGTATCGATATCGTCCTTCAGCTGTGCCAGCGACGGCCCCACCGAATAGGAGCCGATCATCTGCGCGACCTTGACCCGGTCGACCTTCGCCGGCTGCGAGCCCGGCGCAACGCCCGGCACCTGCTGGCCGCTGCGGGCCATCACGACCTGGCGCAGGGCGGCATCGGTGGCCTTGGCCTGTTCCTGGGTGATCTGCGGCTGCAGGCCTTCGAAGGAACGTTCAACGGCAGTGCGCAGTGCGGCCGCATCGATTTCATCGGCGATCGGCGCGAACGACTTGGCCACATCCAGACCAATGGCGTAGCCGAGCTTCTGCTTGGGGGAATTCAAGGGTGCGGTCTCCTTGGCGGCCGAGGGAGCGGCCGGTTGTTGCGACAGGGCGACACCGGAGGTGCCCATCGCCAGAATCAGAACCGACGCCGCGGCGCCGCGCATTCCCATTTTCATTCGCTGCATTCCTGGAAGTGACTGGACGCCGACGTCGGCGCGAAAACACGTATTGTCGCACGCATGCCGTCGATGTCGAGGCATCCATGCCGGCATTCAATGTGCAGCTGGTGCTGCAAGCGCCTTGTCGATGGCCGCTTTCAGCTGCGGATCATCCGGGGTGACCTTGCTGGCGAACTGGGCAATGACCCTGCCATCGCGCCCGACCAGATACTTGTGGAAATTCCAGGCGGGCGCCACGCCGGTGGCGGCGGTCAAGCGCTGATACAGCGGCGTAGCCTGCGCGCCGGTCACGTGCACCTTTTCGAACATCGGGAACTTCACACCATAAGTAAGCGTGCAGAAATCCTGGATCTGCTTTTCGTCACCGGGCTCCTGCCCCTTGAAATCGTTGGACGGGAAGCCGAGCACTGCAAATCCCTTGCCGGCGTACTGCTTCTGCAGCGCTTCCAGACCTTCGTACTGCGGGGTATAGCCGCACTTGCTTGCGGTATTGACCACCAGCAGCACCTGGCCGTGGTAACGCTGCTGCAGGTTGACCTGCTGCTTGCCCGCCAGCGGCCGATACGACAGATCCAGCAGATCGGCGGCAAACGCGCCGGCCGACGTGGCCAGGCCTGCGGCCAGCAGGGTCAACAGGGACAGGCCGCGAAGGCGGCGCGAGGAGGCAGTCGACAAGGGCATGGGAGACGTTCCGCGGTAGCCGTTCCAGGGGTCCGGCCGTGGCCGGCCGGGAATCGGCCGAACTATAGCACCGGGGTCTGCCCCCCTCTGGAGCACAGGCGCTGTTGCGCTTTGCACGGCGTGGCGGAAGTCGCCGGCAACGCGTCTCCGTCCTCAGCTGATGACATAGCATGGACATGACTGAATGGGAGGTTGGCCGAGAACAGCCCTCCGAAATTTAGTTTTTTCAATGAAAATCAAATGGTTGAATAATTATTTCGGTGCCATGACCACCCCTGCCATCAGTTGGGTAGGGGCAGGACTTGCACACAGGCGTGCCGGTGTTATAGTTGCATACAACACCAGTCACCTGAGACAGGGGGGAACCATGAACACCCGGATGCGTCGCAGCCTCACCGCCCCCGCGGTCACCGCGGTATCAACCCTGTTCGTCCTGGTCTGGCTGGCCATGCCGGCCCCACCGGCCGCTTCCTCCCCCGCCCTCTCCGAAGACAGTACGCAGGACGCAGCAGTACCCCCGGCAGGGAATGCCGCTCCCTCCCCCTCCCCCCCGCGTCGGCTGCACAGCTCCCTGTCCATGCCGTATTTCTCGTTCGCACAGCCGCTGACCCCACGGAGCTGAATATGAGCGACATCCAGTGGAGCGACGGCGCTCCCATCTACCGCCAGCTGAAGGAACGCGTGATCGCCATGATGCTTGACGGAATCCTCAAGCCGGGCGATGCCCTTCCCTCGGTGCGCCAGGTGGCCGCCGATTACCAGCTCAACCCCATCACCGTTTCGCGCGCCTACCAGGAGCTGGCCGATGAAGGCCTGGTCGAGAAGCGCCGCGGGCTGGGCATGTTCATGACCGAACAGGCGGCCACGCAGCTGCGCAGCAGCGAGCGCGAACGCTTCCTCAATGAAGAATGGCCGGCCGTTCTGGAGCGCATCCAGCGACTGGGCCTGAGTCTCGACGAATTGTTGCCCCAGGGGAAATTCTGATGAATGCCAGTCCCACTACCGCTGTACCAAGCGACGCTGTCATTACCGCCCGTGGCCTTCGCAAGGCTTACAAGAACACGCTCGCGCTCGACAACGCCAGCTTCTCCATTCCGGCAGGCCGCATCATCGGCCTGATCGGCCCCAATGGTGCCGGCAAGACCACCGCGCTGAAGGCGGTGCTCGGCCTGACCTCGGTGGAAGGCGAGCTGAGTGTGCTTGGCCGTGACCCGCGCGCGCATCGCGACGATCTGATGAACGACATCTGCTTCATCGCCGATGTCGCCGTGCTGCCGCGCTGGCTGAAGGTGCGTGAGGCGATCGGCTTCGTCGCCGGCGTGCACCCCCGCTTCGACCGTGCCCGCTGCGAGCGTTTCCTGGCCAACACCAAGCTGCAGCCGAAGCAGCGCGTGCGCGAACTGTCCAAGGGCATGATCGTGCAGCTGCACCTGGCCCTGGTGATGGCCATCGACGCCAAGGTGCTGGTGCTGGACGAACCCACGCTCGGCCTGGACATCCTGTACCGCAAGGAGTTCTACCAGCGCCTGCTGGAAGACTACTTCGACGAGCAGAAGACCATCATCGTCACCACCCACCAGGTGGAGGAGATCGAGCACATCCTCACCGACGTGATGTTCATCCGCGACGGTCGCATCGTGCTCAATGCGGAAATGGACGAGGTCGGCGAGCGCTATACCGAACTGCTGGTCGGCGCCGACCAGCTTGAAACCGCCCGCGCACTGAAGCCCATCGACGAGCGCAGCCAGGCCTTCGGCAAGACGGTCCTGTTGTTCGACGGCGTGCCACGCAGCCAGCTGGCCAGCCTGGGTGAAACCCGCAACGCCGGCCTTGCCGATCTGTTCGTCGCTGTCATGAAGGGGACCTACGCATGAATGCCGTCAACCATCCTGTCAGCCCTGCAGGCACCCTGCGCTGGCTGCTCAAGCGCGAATACTGGGAAAACCGCGGTGGTTTCCTGTACGCCCCGGTGATCGCCGGTATCGTCTCGCTGCTGATGAGCGGCATCGGCATCGGCCTGGGCCTGTTCGCCCTGCATCGTGCCGCACGCGATGGCGGCCTGCACATCGACGGCGAGAACGTGAACATCAACGGTCTGGATCTGGCCGTGCTGACCCGCGACATCAGCACCAAGGACATGGCCGACCTGGGCAACGGCCTCGACCTGGCGATGGTACTAACCTCGTCCTGGCCGCTGATCGTGCTCGCATTCGTGGTGTTCTTCTACTGCCTGGGCGCGCTGTATGACGACCGCCGCGACCGCAGCATCCTGTTCTGGAAATCGCTGCCGCTGTCGGACACCCAGACCGTGCTGTCCAAGGTGTTCAGTGCACTGATCGTCGCACCGCTCATCGCCATCATCGCGTCCAGCCTGACCCTGCTCGTGTTCATGCTGGTTCTGTGCCTGGTAGTGGTCTCGCACGGCGGCGACGCGATGCAGCTGATCGTCGGCCCGGCCAACCCGATGAGCCTGGTGCTGGGCATGTTCGTGTCCATCCCGGTGTACGCCCTGTGGGCGCTGCCTACCGCCGGCTGGCTGCTGCTGTGCTCGGCCTGGGCCAAGAGCAAGCCGTTCCTGTGGGCGGTCATGCTGCCGTTGTTCGCCGGCATCATCGTCAGCACCACCAAGCTGATGCACCTGTTCGACCTGACCACCGGCTGGTTCTGGCAGCACATCGTCGGCCGCCTGCTGTTGGGTGCGATGCCGGGGATGGACCTGCTGTACCGCGCCGGCGGCGAATCCAGGCAGGATCTGAACTCGATCGTTGCCCTGATGTCGCCCGCCGCGCAGCTGAAGTCGCTGGCAATGCCCGGCCTGTGGATCGGCGCGGCCTTCGGCGTGGTCTTCATCTTCATCGCCATCCGCCTGCGCAAGCGCGCTGGCGAAATCTGATCTTCAACCTGGAGGCACCACCCATGCGTTCCTTGATTGCCTGTAGTGCGCTGTTGCTGTTGCCCTTGTCGGCGCTGGCCGCCGATGCACCGAACTGCAAGTTCTCCGCGCCACGCGCGCTGAAGATCGACACGGCCGGCGCCAAGGCGGTGGTGTTCGAGATCAACCAGCATGACCTGAAGGTGGTCGCCAGCGCTGGCGGCGGCCAGCTCGAGGGCCGCGCCTGCGCGTCCAACAAGGACTGGCTGGACCAACTGGTGCTGGACCAGCGGCGCGTGGGCGACAAGCTGGTGGTAAGCCTGCGCCGCGACAGCCGCGGCTCGCTGTCGATGGGCAACAGCTATGCCTGGCTGGACATCCGTGGCAGCGTGCCGGACAACCTGCCGCTGCAGTTCAAGATCGGTTCCGGCGATGGCAGCATCGAGAACGCGCAGTCGCTGAGCATGGACGTGGGCTCCGGTGATGGCATCGCCCGCGGCACCCGTGGCAGCGTGCATGCCGCCGTGGGCTCGGGCGACCTGGACGTTGATGGCGCCGCATCGTTCAACCTGCTCTCGCTGGGTTCTGGCGACGTCAACGCCCGCAACATCGGCGGCGATGCCAGCATCGGCACCGTCGGCTCCGGTGACCTGAAGGTGACCGACGTGCGTGGCAACGCGCGGCTGGACACCGTCGGCTCCGGCGACATCGGCTTCAAGCAGGTGCAGGGCAACGTCGAGATCGGCGTGGTCGGCTCCGGCAATGTCGAGATCGAGCAGGTCGGCGGCAATGTCCGTGTACGCAGCCACGGCTCGGGTGATATCGATGTCGATGGCGTGCGCGGCAATCTCACCGTCGAGCACAGCGGCAGCGGCGACGTCCAGCATCGCAGTGTGGCCGGCACCGTCACCCTGCCGCGCGGCAAGTAACGCCCAACCATCCGATTCGAGGGGAATGCCATGAACCTGCTGCGCCTGCTGCCTGCTGCCCTGCTGTGCCTGCCGCTGATCGCCTGTGGCGGCACCTCCAGCCCCGACAAGACCGCCGGCAAGGCGGTGGCCGAGACCGCCGGTGGCGTCGGCCAGACCGTCAAGGAAGCGATGGACGATGCCCGCAAGGAAATCGCCGAGGGCAACATCAAGATCTCCGCCGACAACCAGCCGCGCGCGGAAATCACCCCGCAGGGACAGCTGCTGATCGGCGGCAAGCAGGTAACGCTGGACGATGGCCAGCGCCGCCAGCTGCTCGATTACCGCGGCCACGTGGTGGCAGTGGCGATGGATGGCATGAATATCGGTCTGGCCGGCGCCAAGCTCGGCGCCAACGCTGCCGGTGAAGCACTGAAGGGCATCTTCAGCGGCGACAGCGAAGGCATCGAGAAGCGGATCAACGCCGAGGCCGCCAAGATCGAGGCGCAGGCCAAGCGCATCTGCGACCGCATGCCGGCCATGCTGGTCAGCCAGCAGGCCCTGGCGGCCTCGCTGCCGGCGTTCAAGCCCTACGCCACGATGGACCAGAGCGATGTGGACGACTGCGGCAAGGACACCGTCGTCAACCGCTGACCCTGTGACAGATCAGCGCACCCGGCCGGCAGCGCGCAGGCGTTGCCGGCCGCTGCGCCCCGGCGGGATTACAATGGCGGCCCCGGATGCACCTCATTGAACCGCCATGAAAAAGCTGTTTCTGCTGCTGGCCGCCCTGCTCTGCCTGGGCCTGGTCGGCTGTGACCAGGATTACCGCAACCACCGCGCCGAGCGCGGCAAACCGAAGATCTCGGTCAGCGAAAGCATCGTGACCGTGCGTCGCCAGCCGGCGCCGAACATCATCATCCTGCCCGACGGGCAGATGAAGATCGACGAGATCCTGATCCCGCTCAACGCCGAGCAGAAGCAGATGCTGCAGACGATGTTCGGCACGCTGCAGGTGCTGCGCCAGAACACGCTGGTGGCCGCACCGGCCGACCCCAACATGCAGCCGGTGAAGATCGTGCCACCGGAAGGCATGCAGGTGATTCCGCCGGACCTGGTGCAGACCATTCCCGAGTTCAAGGATTACACCGAGACCTTCGGCAACATCGTCGCCGACCGTCGTTGAAACGAGAACGCCGCCCTCCCGGGCGGCGTTTCCGTTTGTAGAGCCGAGCATAGGCTCGGCTCTACAGAGTGCAGATTCCAGATCAGCCGCCGGCACCACCGCCACCGGCCTGGATGCCACCGGCGGTCAACGCGGCCGGATCCAGCAGCCGGCGCAGCTCCGATTCGGCCAGGCCACTGTCTTCCAGCGCCACGTCCAGCACCGGGCGCTGTTCCTTGTAGGCACGCTTGGCGATCGCTGCGGCTTTCTCGTAGCCGATGATCGGGTTCAGCGCGGTCACCAGGATCGGATTGCGTGCCAGCGCTTCGGCCACACGGTCTTCGCGCACCTTCAGCCCGGCAATGGCGCTGTCGGCCAGCAGGGTCGACACATTGGCCAACAGGCCGATGCCATCAAGCAGGTTCGCCGCGATCAAGGGCAGCGTCACATTGAGCTGGAAGTTGCCGGTCTGGCCGGCCACAGTGATCGCCGTGTGGTGGCCGATCACCTGTGCGCAGGCCATCACCGTCGCCTCCGGAATCACCGGATTGACCTTGCCCGGCATGATCGAGGACCCCGGCTGCAGCGCCGGCAGTTCGATCTCACCCAGGCCCGCCAGCGGACCGGCATTCATCCAGCGCAGGTCGTTGGCGATCTTGATCAGGGCCACCGCCAGCGCATTGAGCTGGCCCGACAGTTCCACCGCATCATCCTGCGCGGCCAGGCCTTCGAACTTGTTCTCGGCGCTGTCGAACTTGAAGCCGGTCTGCTGCTTCAGTGCCTTGGCCACCTGCACGCCAAAGTGCGGGTCGGCATTGATGCCGGTGCCGATGGCGGTACCGCCCAGCGGCAGGCGGCGCACGCGCTTGAGGCTGTCCTCGATGCGCTCCTGTGCCGAGGCCAGCTGCGCCGACCACGCACCGAATTCCTGTTCGAAGGTCAGCGGCATCGCGTCCATCAGGTGGGTGCGGCCGGTCTTGACCACCTTGCGCAGGCTGCGGCCCTTCTTGTCCAGCGTCCTGCGCAGGTGCACCAGCGCCGGCAGCAGCTGCTCATGGGTGGCCAGCACGGCCGACACGCGCAGCGCCGTCGGAATCACGTCGTTGGAGCTCTGCCCCTGGTTGACGTGATCGTTCGGGTGCACGGTGGTCTTGCCTGCCTTGCCGGCGCGGTTGGCCAGCGTGGCGATGACCTCGTTGGCATTCATGTTCGAGGAAGTGCCCGAGCCGGTCTGGTAAACATCGATCGGGAACTGCGCGTCCCACGTGCCGTCAGCCACTTCGGCGGCGGCAGACTGGATGGCTTTGGCTACGGTCTTGGGCAAGTGGCCCAGCTCGGCGTTGACGCCGGCGGCGGCTCCCTTGACCAGACCCAGTGCACGGATGAAGCCGCGCGGCATGCGCTGGCCCGACACCGGGAAATTCTGTACAGCGCGCTGGGTCTGCGCGCCCCACAGGGCGTCGGCAGGCACCTGCAGCTCGCCCATGCTGTCGTGCTCGATCCGGAAACCCTTGGGGGCGCTCTTGCTTGCAGCTTTGCTCATTGCATCAACTCCGCACTACTTCGGTTGGGGAAAGGGAAGCGGCGGCTGGCAGGGTGTCGCTTCCCGGGCTGGCGGCTGCGACAACGATACTCCCTTGTCCGCAGCGTGGGATGGCGAGGACGGGCCAGATCGTTTCATCCGAAGGGCCGATTGTGTTGTAGAGCCGAGCCCACGCTCGGCTGCATCTGCGGTCTGGCGCCTGAGGAGCAGCCGAGCGTAGGCTCGGCTCTGCAGGGCGCTCCCGCCCGGCACGTCGTAGAATATGGCCCCCGCCGCTCGTCCCAGCCCTGCCGACATGTCCGAATCCGCCCTGCTCGCCCTGTCCCCGCTCGATGGCCGCTATGCCGGCAAGGTCGACGCCCTGCGCCCGATCTTCTCCGAGTACGGCCTGATCAAGGCCCGTGTCACGGTCGAAGTGGAGTGGCTGCTGGCCCTGGCCGCCGAGCCGGGCATCGTCGAGCTGGCCGCATTCTCCGATGCTGCCATCGCCCGCCTGCGTGCACTGGCCAGCGGCTTCAGCCCGGCCCAGGCCGCGCGCGTGAAGGAAATCGAGCGCACCACCAACCATGACGTCAAGGCGGTGGAGTACTTCATCAAGGAACAGCTGAAGGACGATGCCGAGCTGGCCCCGGCGCTGGAATTCGTGCATTTCGCCTGCACCAGCGAAGACATCAACAACCTCAGCTACGGCCTGATGCTGGAACAGGCCCGTCGCGACGTGCTGCTGCCGACCCTGGACGGCATCGCCGATGCACTGCGCACGCTGGCCCACGCCCAGGCGGGCCAGCCGATGCTGTCGCGCACCCACGGCCAGACCGCCTCGCCGACCACCCTGGGCAAGGAGCTGGCCAACGTGGTCGCCCGCCTGGAGCGCCAGCGCCGGCAGATTGCCGCAGTCGAACTGACCGGCAAGATCAACGGCGCGGTCGGCAACTACAACGCACACGTCGCCAGCTACCCGGACGTGGACTGGCCGGCTTTCGCCGAGCGCTTCGTCACCGGCCTGGGCCTGGTGTTCAACCCGTACACCACGCAGATCGAGCCGCACGACAACATCGCCGAAATCGGTGATGCCGCCCGTCGCGCCAACATCATCCTGATCGACCTGGCCCGCGACATCTGGGGCTACGTCTCGCTGGGCTACTTCAAGCAGCGCCTGAAGGAAGGCGAAGTCGGTTCGTCGACGATGCCGCACAAGGTCAACCCGATCGATTTCGAGAACGCCGAAGGCAACTTCGGCATCGCCAACGCGCTGTTCGAGCATTTCAGCGCGAAGCTGCCGATCAGCCGCTGGCAGCGCGACCTGACCGATTCCACCGTGCTGCGCGCGCTGGGCACCGCATTCGGCCACAGCCAGGTGGCGCTGGATTCGCTGGCCAAGGGCCTGGGCAAGCTGGAAGTGAACCCGCAGCGCCTCGACGCCGATCTGGATGCGGCCTGGGAAGTGCTGGCCGAGGCCGTGCAGACGGTGATGCGCCGCCATGGCCTGCCGAATCCGTACGAGCAGCTGAAGGCGCTGACCCGTGGCCAGGGCATCACGGCCGAGTCGATGCGCACGTTCGTGCAGGGACTGGAGCTGCCGGCCGAGGCCAAGCAGCGTCTGCTGGAGATGACCCCGGGCAGCTATACCGGCCTGGCCGAGTCGCTGGCGAAAAAGATTTAAGGGTTTTCCTTGCGGCGGCGGCCGCGTGCGCTGCCTGCGGCAGGCTTGTACTGCCAAGGCAACGGCAACAGCAACTGCAACGTCAAAAGCGGCTCTGGGTTTTTGCCGTGTTTGGCGGGGCGGGTTGGGTTCGCGGGGGACGCCGTAAACCCGTCCCTGGGGGCTTGGCCGCGGCATCCATGCCGCGGACACCCCCGCGAACCCAACCCGCCCCACCTTTGACAGATTCCCGGTGACGGATCGAAGAGCATTGGGTTGTCGGGACGGAATTTGAAAGAGGGACGCGGCTTCGCCGCGTCCCTCTTTGGTTTTGGGGTCTTTGTAGAGCCGAGCCCATGCTCGGCTGCTTGTTCCAACAGCAGGCCGAGCGTGGGCTCGGCTCTACAGATGCACGAGCAAGCGCAGCGCGCGACCCGCTCTTGCCTTTGATTTTCTTCTTTCCATTCCGTGGCGGGCCCCGTAGGAAACTGTCAGGGGCCTGGCGGGTGGGCTGCGCGGGGGTGTCCGCCGCATGGATGCGGCGGCCAAGCTTACAAGGACGTACTTGCAGCGCCCCCCGCGCAGCCCACCCGCCCGGCCAAGCGCGGCTTTTGCTTTGAACCCGACCGCCACGAGGGGCTCAGCCGTTGGCCGGAACCCCGCGACAAACCACCACACGTGCGCAATCCCAACGAACGTCGGACAATGGAGGCCTTGGTGGCCCGCCACGCCGCCCCTCCCGCTTTCCGCTGCAAGGAACTCCCCCATGGCCGCCCGCAAGTCCACCTCCCCCCTTATCGAAGTCCACGCCCGTCGTGGCCAGCCGCTGGGCATGTCCCCGGCCGTGTTCCTGCGCGACTTCTGGCAGAAACGCCCGCTGTTGATCCGCAACGCGTTCACCGACTTCCAGACCCCCGTACAGCCGGAAGACCTGGCGGGCCTGGCCTGCGAAGAGGGCGTGCTGGCCCGCCTGATCGAGCACGACAAGGCCCAGGACAGCTGGCGCGTGCGCAGCGGCCCGTTCCAGGAAGACATCTTCCCGGCCCTGCCCGACCACGACTGGACCCTGCTGGTGCAGGACGTGGACAAGTGGGACAAGGACGTGCGCGCCCTGATCGAACACTTCAGCTTCCTGCCGCGCTGGCGCATGGACGATGTGATGATCAGCTTCGCCGCCACCGGTGGCTCGGTCGGCGCCCATGTCGACCAGTACGACGTGTTCCTGCTGCAGGCCCATGGCCACCGCCGCTGGCAGATCGATGCCAGCGAATCGATCAAGGGCAAGCGCCCGCCGCTGGGCTTCCGCCCCGACGTGGAACTGAAGCTGCTGCAGGTGTTCAAGCCGACCCACGACTGGGTGCTGGCGCCGGGCGACATGCTGTACCTGCCGCCGAACGTGCCGCATCACGGCGTCGCCGAAGACCCCTGCCTGACGTTCTCGTTCGGCATGCGCGCGCCGTCCTCGGCCGAGCTGATCAGTGATTATCTGGACACGTTGATCGCCGATGCCGACGAAAACATCCGCTACCAGGATGCCGACCTGAAGGCACCGGCCGACCCGAACGAAATCGACACCGTGGCAATGGCGCGGGTAATCACCGCGCTCAACGCCATCCGCATGAACGACCCCGACAAGCTGGGTGACTGGTTCGGCCGCTTCATCACCACCTACCGCGCCGCCGGCGAGGTAATGGCCCACCAGGCCGCACCGCCGCAGGAAGAAGTGCTCGAGGCCCTGCAGTCGGGCCTGCTGCTGCAGCGTCACCCGTGGGCGCGACTGGCCTGGCGCCGGGCCAAGCGTGGCGCCAGCCTGTATGTCAGCGGCCAGGATTTCGCCCTGCCGATCAAGGACGCACAACGCCTGGCAGGTGCCGAGCAGCTCGATGCTGCCGCCTACCGCGGCCTGTCCGACAAGGGCCGCGCAGTACTCCAGCAGCTGCTGGTCGGCGGCGTGTTCCAGCTGATCGATCCGAACGAGGTGTATGCCGACGAGGAGGAAGCGGTGCTGGGTGAGGTGATCGAGGGCCGCGAGCAGGTCGAGGTCATCGACGCTGACGCCATGTCCGATGACGTCCATCTGGTGACCGTGCACGACGACGGCATTGAAGTGATCGTCAACTTCGACGACCACAACGAAGACGACAGCGACCCCAGCCGCGGCTGAGCCATGACTGCCCTCCGGGTCCAGCAGGTACGCCATGCCGAGGCCCACGTCGCCATCCACGACGTGCGCCAGCGGGTGTTCGTGCAGGAACAGGGCATCGATGCCGCCCTGGAGCGCGATGCCCTGGACCCGGTCTGCGCCCACGTGCTGGCGCTGGATGCCCACGGGCAACCGGTCGGCACCGGGCGGCTGGCGCCGGATGGTCGTATCGGCCGCATGGCGGTGCTGGCTGCGTATCGCGGTCTCGGCGTCGGCGAGGCCCTGCTTGAGGCGTTGGTACAGGCCGGGCACCAGCTCGGCCTGGCCGAGCTGCACCTGCATGCACAGCTGCCGGCGCGCGACTTCTACGCCCGCCTGGGCTTCCTGCCGGAAGGCCCGGAATTCGAAGAAGCCGGCATCGGCCACCAGCAGATGCGCCGCCGGCTGCAAGCCGTTTCCGCCATCGACAGCCGCGCTGAAGCGGTGGCGATCACCACGGCCATCATCCACCGCGCACGCCGCCGGCTGTGGCTGCACAGCCGGCAGCTGGACCCCGGCCTGCTGGATGCGCCACCGTTGCAGGCGGCCCTGCGCCGCTTCGTCACTGCCCGCCACGACAAGCAGCTGCGGGTGATCGTGCATGACGCCGCCGCCATCGCCAGCGCCGGTGCGCCGCTGCTGGCGCTGTTCCAGCGCCTTCCCAGTGTGATCCAGTTCCGTGAGGTGGCCGATCCGATCGATCGCGCCCTGGCCTCGGCCTGTCTGCTCAACGATGCAGGCGACTTCTACTTTCGTCTCATCGGTCATCGCCTCGACGGCGAATCCGCAATCGCGCTGCCGGCACGTTCGCAGCCGTTCGAGCAGCAATTGCAGCGTGTCTGGGACCGTTCGCGCGAATGCAGCGAATTGCGCGCACTCGGCATCTGACCGCGACCGGTGCGCTCAACCTGTCTGGGACCGACACCGGGGGACGCCCGATGCCCTCGTCGCTGCCCCTTCGTGTCCGGATGGGGGTACAATTTGGCCGTTTGAACGCGCCCGTGCATGGCTATTCATCTTCGTGCCGGGTCCTTCTGAAGCCATACCCCACAAAGCGAATCAGCACCCTCCATCGTGGACAATCAACTGAAGCAGTTTGCGCAATCTTCGCAACTCGCCGGCGGCAACGCCTCCTATGTCGAGGACCTGTACGAGCAGTACCTGGTCTCCCCGGATAGTGTCGATCCCAAATGGAAAACCTACTTCGACGGCTTCAAGGGCCGCGAAGCAGGCGACATTCCGCACTCGGCCGTCATTTCCCACATCGCGGACGCGGCCAAGGATGCGCTGAAAGCAGGCACCGGCACCGGTGCAGGCGATGAGCGCGAGCGCAATGTCGGTCGCCTGATCACCGCCTACCGTTCGCGTGGTCATCTGGACGCCCGCCTGGACCCGCTGGGCCTGGCCGCTCCGGTCAACACCCCGGACCTGGGCCTGCCCTTCCACAACCTGTCCGATGCTGACCTCAACAGCGAGTTCAGCACCGGCGGCGTGGGCGGTCAGCCGCGCATGAAGCTGCGTGACCTGCTGGCGCGCCTGAAGGCGACCTACACCGGTTCGATCGGTGCGGAGTTCATGCACATCTCCGAGGTCGAGCAGCGCCAGTGGATCTACAAGAAGCTGGAACTGGCCGGTGGCAACTACCAGCTGGACGCTGACACCCAGCGCCGTACGCTGGAGCGCCTGACCGCCGCCGAAGGCCTCGAGCGCTACCTGCACACCAAGTACGTCGGCCAGAAGCGCTTCTCGCTGGAAGGCGGCGACTCGCTGATCCCGATGATGGACACCATCATCCGCAGCGCCGGCAAGGATGGCGTCAAGGACGTGGTGGTGGGCATGGCCCACCGTGGCCGCCTGAACGTGCTGGTCAACACCCTCGGCAAGAACCCGCGCAAGCTGTTCGACGAATTCGAAGGCAAGTTCGAGCACGACGAGCACGCCTCGGCCGGCGACGTGAAGTACCACATGGGCTTCTCCGCCGACGTCGCCACTGAAGGTGGCCCGGTCCACCTGGCGCTGGCGTTCAATCCGTCGCACCTGGAAATCGCCGACCCGGTAGTTGCCGGTTCCGTGCGTTCGCGCCAGGAACGCCGCAAGGACACCGCGCGCAAGCAGGTGATGCCGATCCTGATCCACGGCGACGCGGCCTTCTCCGGCCAGGGCGTGGTCATGGAGCTGTTCCAGATGTCGCAGGCCCGCGGCTTCGCCGTCGGCGGCACCGTGCACATCGTGGTCAACAACCAGGTTGGCTTCACCACCTCCAATCCACTGGATACGCGCTCCACGCGCTATGCCACCGACGTGGCGAAGATGATCGCCGCACCGGTGCTGCACGTGAACGGCGATGATCCGGAGGCGGTGGTATTCGCCGCGCAGCTGGCCTTCGAGTTCCGCCAGAAGTTCGCCAAGGACGTGGTCATCGACCTGATGTGCTACCGCCGTTGGGGCCACAACGAGGCCGACGAGCCGGCGATCACCCAGCCGCTGATGTACCAGGTGATCCGCAAGCACGCCACCACCCGCGAGATGTACGCCGAGCAGCTGGAAAAGGCGGGCGTGATCGCCGCCGGTGCCGGCAAGGCGATGGTCGATGCGTACCGTGAGAAGCTCGATGCCGGTGAAGTGACCACCGAGCTGGCCAAGGTCGAAAAGACCCCGCCGACCAGCCCGCTGTTCGTTGATTGGCCCAAGCTGCTGGAAGGCAAGCTGTCCGACCCGGTGTCGACGAAGGTCGACAAGGACAAGCTGGTCGCGCTGGCCAAGCTGATCAACACCGTGCCCGAAGAAGTGCAGCTGCACTCGCGCGTGTCCAAGGTGTACGACGACCGTCGCAGGATGGCCGCTGGCGAGATCCCGGGCGACTGGGGCTTTGCCGAGAACCTGGCCTACGCCACCCTGCTGGACGAAGGCAGTGCCCTGCGCCTGGTCGGCCAGGACGTCGGCCGCGGTACGTTCACCCACCGCCACGCGATCCTGCACGACCAGAAGACCGACAACTACTACCTGCCGCTGCGGCAGCTGGTGGATTCGCCGGAGAAGGCCACCATCATCGATTCGCTGCTCAGCGAAGAAGCCGTGATGGCCTATGAGTACGGTTTCTCGACCACCGATCCGAACACCCTGTGCATCTGGGAAGGCCAGTTCGGCGACTTCGCCAACGGCGCCCAGGTGGTGATCGATCAGTTCATCGCCGCCGGCGAAGCAAAGTGGGGCCGTATTTCCGGCCTGACCCTGCTGCTGCCGCACGGTTATGAAGGTCAGGGTCCGGAACACAGCTCGGCGCGCCTGGAGCGCTTCCTGCAGCTGTGCGCGCTGGAGAACATGCTGGTGGTGGTGCCGTCGACCCCGGCGCAGGCCTTCCACATGCTGCGTCGCCAGCAGCACCTGACCACCCGCAAGCCGCTGGTGGTGATGTCGCCCAAGTCGCTGCTGCGCCACAAGCTGGCCGTGTCGACCCTGGACGAGCTGGCCAATGGCGAGTTCCAGCACCTGATCGGCGACGCCAATGCAGATGCCAAGAAGGTCAAGCGCGTGGTGCTGTGCTCGGGCAAGGTCTACTACGACCTGCTGGAAGACCAGACCAAGCGTGGCCAGGACGACGTGGCGATCATCCGCGTGGAGCAGCTGTATCCGTTCCCGCGTGCGCTGCTGGCTGCCGAACTGAAGAAGTACGGCAAGGCCACCGACGTGGTGTGGACGCAGGAAGAACCGCAGAACCAGGGGGCGTGGTACCAGATCCGCCACCACCTGCAGTTCTGCCTGGCCGATGGCCAGAGCCTGCACTACGCCGGTCGCGCACGTTCGGCTTCGCCGGCTGCCGGTCACATGGCTGACCACGTCCGCGAACAGCAGCAGCTGGTCGCCGATGCACTGGTCAACCCGTTCAACGACTCGTTCGCTGAATAACTCTCCCCCTATTTAGAAGACAAACCAGGAAGCTCCCGCATGGCCACCGAAGTCAAAGCCCCGGTACTGCCCGAATCCGTCGCCGACGGCACCATCGCCACCTGGCACAAGAAGGTGGGCGACGCCGTCAAGCGCGACGAAAACCTGCTTGACCTGGAAACCGACAAGGTCGTCCTGGAAGTGCCGTCGCCGGTCGATGGCGTGATCAAGGAAATCAAGTTCGCCGAAGGCGCGACCGTGACCTCCAGCCAGGTCGTGGCGATCATCGAAGAAGGCGCCGTGGCCGCTGCCCCGGCTCCGGCTGCCGAAGAGAAGAAGGCCGAGGCCGCTCCGGCCGCTGCTGCTCCGGCCGCCGCCGCTGCTCCGGCCCCGGCTGCCAAGTCGGCTGCCGATGCACTGCCGCCGGGCGCCCGCTTCAGCGCCATCACCGAAGGCGTGAATCCGGCCGACGTCGATGGCACCGGCCGTCGTGGCGCCGTCACCAAGGAAGACATCGTCAACTTCGCCCGCAACGGCGGCGCCGGCAAGGCCGGTGGCGCACGTCCAGAAGAACGCGTGCCGATGACCCGCATCCGCAAGCGCATCGCCGAGCGCCTGATGGAGTCGAAGAACTCCACCGCCATGCTGACCACCTTCAACGAAGTCGACCTGTCCAAGGTCTCGGCGGCGCGCAAGGAACTGCAGGACGAATTCGTCAAGGCTCACGGCATCAAGCTCGGCTTCATGAGCTTCTTCGTGAAGGCTGCCGCCAACGCGCTGCAGCGCTTCCCGCTGGTCAATGCCTCGATCGACGGCGAAGACATCATCTACCACGGCTACTCGGACATCTCGATCGCCGTGTCGACCGAGAAGGGCCTGGTCACGCCGGTGCTGCGCAACGTCGAGCGCATGTCGTTCGCCGACATCGAAAAGACCATCGCCGACTACGCCAAGAAGGCCCGTGACGGCAAGCTGAGCCTGGAAGAACTGCAGGGCGGCACCTTCACCGTGACCAACGGCGGCACCTTCGGTTCGCTGCTGTCGACCCCGATCATCAACCCGCCGCAGAGCGCCATCCTCGGCATGCATGCCATCAAGGAGCGCCCGATCGCCCAGAACGGCCAGGTCGTGATCGCGCCGATGATGTACCTGGCGCTGTCCTACGATCACCGCATCATCGACGGCAAGGACTCGGTGCAGTTCCTGGTGGACATCAAGAACCAGCTGGAAAACCCGGGCCGCATGCTGTTCGGCCTGTAAGAGACCTCCCGCCCCTCCGCGCCTGCGCGGAGGGGTTCTGGTAATGCAACAAGGACTATTTCAATGGCTGAACAATTCGACGTCGTCGTCATCGGTGCCGGCCCGGCCGGTTACCACGCTGCCATCCGCGCGGCCCAGCTTGGCCTGAAGACCGCCTGCATCGATGCAGCGCTGGGCAAGGACGGCAAGCCGGCCCTGGGTGGCACCTGCCTGCGCGTGGGCTGCATCCCGTCCAAGGCGCTGCTGGATTCCTCGCGCCAGTTCTGGAACATGGGCCACATCTTTGGCGACCACGGCATCAGCTTCAAGGATGCCAAGATGGACGTCGAGGCGATGGTTGGCCGCAAGGACAAGATCGTCAAGCAGTTCACCGGCGGCATCGCCATGCTGTTCAAGGCCAACAAGGTCGCCGCCTATTACGGCTTCGGCGAACTGCAGCCGGGCAACGTGGTCAAGGTCACCCAGCATGACGGCTCGGTCGTCGAGCTGAAGGGCACCAACGTCATCATCGCCGCCGGTTCGGACTCGATCGAACTGCCGTTCGCCAAGTTCGACGGCGACACCATCGTCGACAACGTCGGCGGCCTGGACTTCACCGAAGTGCCGGCGCGCCTGGCCGTGATCGGCGCCGGTGTGATCGGCCTGGAACTGGGCAGCGTGTGGAAGCGCCTGGGTTCGGAAGTGACCATCCTGGAAGCGCTGCCGGACTTCCTGGCAGCGGCTGATACCGAAGTGGCCAAGACCGCCGCCAAGGAATTCAAGAAGCAGGGCCTGGACATCCGCCTGGGTGCCAAGGTCTCCAAGGCCGAAGTGACCGGCAAGGGCAAGAAGAAGGAAGTCGCCCTGACCTACACCGACGCCGAAGGCGAGAAGTCGCTGGTGGTGGACAAGCTGCTGGTAGCCGTCGGCCGTCGCGCTGCCACCAAGGGCCTGCTGGCCGAAGGTACCGGCGTCAAGATCAACGAGCGTGGCCAGATCGAAGTCGACGCGCACTGCCACACCGGCGTCAACGGCGTCTGGGCGGTCGGTGACTGCGTGCGCGGCCCGATGCTGGCGCACAAGGGCTTCGAGGAAGGCATCGCGGTTGCCGAACTGATCGCCGGCCTGCCGGGCCACGTCAACTTCGACACCATTCCGTGGGTCATCTACACCGAGCCGGAGCTGGCCTGGGTCGGCAAGACCGAGCAGCAGCTGAAGGCCGAGGGCATTCCGTACAAGGCCGGCAGCTTCCCGTTCGCCGCCAACGGCCGTGCCGTGGCGATGATCGAGCCGGCAGGCTTCGTGAAGGTTCTGGCCCACGCCGAAACCGATCGCATCCTGGGCATGCACCTGGTCGGCGCCAATGTGTCCGAGCTGGTGCACGAAGGCGTGCTGACCATGGAGTTCAGCGGTTCGGCCGACGACCTGGCGCGCATCTGCCACGCCCACCCGTCGCTGTCGGAAGTGGTGCACGACGCGGCAATGGCCGTGAGCAAGCGCGCGATCCACAAGGCGAACTGATCCATCTGATGGTGCCGGCCGCTGGCTGGCATCCCCGGATGCTGAAAACCCCGCCTCGGCGGGGTTTTTTGTTGCACGATGACTGCAGCACAAGGGCGGAGCCCATTGGCACTCGGCGCGTGGCAGGCAAGCGGTGTCACCCTCGCCCTCACACGGGCGTCGACCTCCAGTGCTGTAGGCTCAGCCCTGAGGTCGCGTTGCATCGCCAAGCCACGGATGCGCGACAGGTGGTGCTCCCGCACCTGCTCGTGGGGCTGCTCAGACAGTGGAGATCTCCATGGAAAACGAACGAATCGAGACCCGCGGCGAAGATGGCCGAAGAGTGTTGGTATTCAAGTTCTGGCCGCACTTCGACGCAACGATTCTTCCCGGCACAAGCCTGGTCGAAGGCCTGCCGACGTATGCGCTGGCAAACGGCAATTCGGTAACCTTCAACGGCGTGGATTTCGAAATCGCCGCTACCGGCGAAGAGCTGGTCCGGTCGTTGGCCATCGCGCGACCGCCATCGGGCTGATTCGTCTGATGCTGCTTGACCGAAGATCGGCCTCCTGCTTCAACGCTGCTGCGGGGTCCGTTTCCGGTCCGTGGCGTCCAGCTCTGGCGGATCGTCACAGATCCGGTGCTGGGCGATCACCTCACCCACCTTCCATTCCTTCACCACCCTGCAGCGTTCCTTCCCCACTTCCTTGTCGGTCGTTTTGACTTCCGCCTTGCCGGCAGCGTGCTGACGCTCAAGGTAGGCCGACGGCGGTTCCTTGGCCAAGGCCGGCGCCACCATCAGCAGCGCCAGCGTCGCGATGGCAAGCGGCCTCATGCCGTCACCGCGCCGCGGCCACCACCCAGCAACCGTGCCGGCAGCATGAACAGCGCGCGCAGGAAGGCGAACAGCGCCGAGAACGTGATGCCGACCAGGCGGAACGGCAGGCTCAGCAGCCACACGAACGGCCAGGCCACCAACGCCAGGATCGCCAACGGCCAGCACAGCACGAACAGCAGGCACCACACACCGAGCGCGAACAAGGTCTTCATCACAGGCTCCCTCGGCGGCACCCCGCCGCCTGTCGTCACCTTGGCGCCCTGCCCCAGCCCGGGCAAACGGTTTGCGACGAAACCCGGCTGGGGGCGATGAAACCGTTCGATCTGCGCCCTGCCTCTGCCCGGTAGCGCCGGGCCATGCCCGGCGGGTTGCATGAGTGTGCGGACCAAGGTCCGCACCCACCGAGGAGGTCCGCACCCGCCATTACACCGGCACGGCCCCCGGGCGACCGTGGCTCACCTGGAACCGGGCGGCCGTGCGAACTTCCGCATCGCGCCGCAGCACGCTGTCGGCGAAGCGCAGTTCCGCGTCCACGGTCTGCCGGTTCAACTGCAGCTTCCACCAGCCACGCCGGTCGCCATCGAAATAACGGATGTGCGGATTCTGCGGGATCGACGGGCCGTAGTACGGGCCATACGGCGTGTCATCGCCACCGCTGCTGATCGCCGGGGCGATGAACTCGGTGGCGATCACCGGCGCGTCCGCGGCATCGAAATCCAGTTTCAGGTCATTGACGAACGTGGAGTGCCAGTCGCCGCCCAGTACGATGGCGTTGCCCTCCCCCCCGGCCTGCATCGCCTGCAGCAAGCGCTTGCGGGCGGCCGGGTAACCATCCCAGGCGTCGTTCCAGAAACGTTCGCGCGGCGTGCCCTGCTCCAACCGCAACTGCGCCATCAGCAGCTGCTGCACCACCACGTTCCAGCGTGTTCCCGCCGCGGCCGCCATCGACTGCGCGAACCAGGCCTCCTGCCCCACGCCGAGCATGCTCATGCGCGGATCCAGCGCCGCTTCACAGCGTGGCGATTCGCCGACGCCGCAGGGATTGGCCGGACGGAACTGACGGCAATCCAGCAACGTCAGCTGGGCCAGGTCGCCGTAGCGCAGGCGGCGGTGCACGCGCAGGCCACCGTTGCCGGCCGGCGTGCTACGCATCGGCAGGTGTTCGTAGAACGCGCGGTACGCAGCGGCACGACGAACGATGAAGTCCTCGGTCGGCACGTCGCTCTTTTCCGGATGGATCCCGGAATAATCGTTCTGCACTTCGTGGTCGTCCCAGATCACCGCGAAGGCGTGCGCGGCGTGCGCAGCCTGCAGGTCCGGGTCGAGCTTGTACAGCGCGTACTGGTCGCGATAACGCTCCAGGCTGAGCGTTTCACCGCTGAAGCGCTGTGCATCCAGGGTGCTGCCACGGGCGTTCTGCAACGGGCTGTATTCGTACAGGTAGTCACCGGCATGCAGCACCAGATCGACATCGCTGCGGGCGATATCCGCCAGTACCGGGTAGTAGCCGCTGTTCCAGGCCTGGCAGGTACACAGCGCCAGCCGCAGCTGCTGCAACTGCGCATCCGGCAGCGGCGCGGTGCGGAAATGCCCGACCGGACTCTCCTCGCCGCCGTCGCAGGCGAATCGATAGTAGTAATCGCACCCCGGGCGCAGGCCGGTCACTTCCACGTGCACCGAATGGGCCAGCTCCGGCACGGCCGCCGCCACGCCACGCTGCACCAGCCGACGCATCGCCGGATCTTCGGCAATGAACCAGCGCACCGGGATCGCGCGCGACGGCATGCCGCCGCCGTTGAGGGGATCCGGTGCGAGACGCGTCCACAGCACCGCGCCCTGCGGATCCGGATCACCCGCGGCGATGCCGAGGGTGAACGGATCGCGCCCCAGTCGTGGCCGCGGACCGGTGGCGGCTACGCCAGGCATGGCCGCCAGTGCGATCGCCGCTCCGGTCCCCTGCCAGGCCAGGCGCAGCAGACGACGACGGGTTTCCGGATCGGCGATGCGCTTCATCAGAAGCGCACGGTTGCGGTGGCCATCACCTGCCGCGGCGCACCGACCTGCATGGTCGCCAGGCTGCGGGTCGGATCAGCGGCGTAGGTGCCGTTGGTGTTGATGGTCGCCAGATACTGCTTGTCGGCCAGGTTGGTCAGGTTCAGCGCCAGGGTCAGGTTCTGCGCCGGGCCGAGTTTGCCCACGTCATAGGCCACCGACGCATTGATCAGCCAGTAGCTCGGCACGGAGACGTCATTGGTGTAGGTCACGTAGCGCTTGCCTACGTGGTTGGCCGCCAGGCGCAGGTCCCACGGGCCCGGCGTCCACGCCAGCGTACTGGCGAACATCCATTCCGGCGTGTCGACCGTCTTCTTGCCGCGGGTCGGCACCACACCGTTGTTGACGTAGTCGTTGTCGTAGCTGCTGTCATTCCACGACAGCGCATTGGACCAGACCAGGTCCTGCATCGGCTTCAGCTGCAGGGTCGCCTCGGCACCGCGGCTGGTGACCGAGCCGACGTTGGAGTACAGCGCCGGGCAACCCAGGATGCCGACGCACTGGGCGATGGCCAGCAGGCGGTTGTCGAACTTGACGTCGTACACCGCGACCGAGGCTTCATACCCACGGCCGTAGCCGCGCCAGCCCAGTTCGATGGTGCGCGATTGTTCCGGCTTCAGGTCCTTGGCACTGGCATCGAACGCCACCTGCGGAACATTGAACGGACTGCCCACGCCCAGCGCATAGGCCGCGATGTTCTTCGCATAGGAACCGAAGATTTCATTGCGCTCGTCCAGCTTGAAGTTGAAGCCGGCCTGCGGCAGCAGCCCCTTCTTCGCGGTCAGGCTGCTGTTGCTGGCGTAGCTGCCCAGCGGCGTGCGCACGCTGGTGCGGGTATTGGGCGACTTGGCGCCGACGTCGATGGTCAGGCGGTCATCGAACAGGCGGAAGCGGTCCTGCACGTAGAACTGACGGGTGATGGTGGTGTAGCGCTGGTGCCACACGCGCTGGTCCGGGTTGCGCAGGAAGAAGTCGTCGGTGATCGGCCCATCGATGTAGTAGAAGTTGCGCTGCACGCTGTGGCCGTTGTCTTCGTACCACAGGCCCCCTTCCAGCTCATGGCCACCCACGTTCCAGGTGAACGCCGAGGTCACGCCGGTGCGGTCGATCGCATATTCGGTGGTTCGGATCGAGATCGGAATCTCGCGGCTGGTGCCCGGGTTGGACGGATTGGACGGGCTGAACCAGTGGCCCTGACCGCGGTTGCTGTGGTTGTAGACGTTGACCTTCAGGCGCATCGTCTCGTTGAGGCCGAAGTCACCGGCGATGCTGGAGACATCATCGTTGCGCAGGCCGTGACCCGAGTAGTACGCATCCCACGGGCTGTTGACGCCGCCGCTGTACTGGCCACGCGCAGCGGCCAGGGCACGGTTCCAGTCCGGCGCATAGTTGTCCCAGTTCCAGCCCAGGCGATCGATCATCTCCAGCGACAGGTCCTGGTAATCGGCCTCAACCCGGCGCGAGGCGTTGAACAGCGCGGTGATGCGGCTGTCGACGCCGAAGTTGTAGGTCGCCTTGCCGTTGAACTGCTTGAGTTCATGCGAGCCCTTGCCCTTCCACTTGTCGCTCTCCGAATACGCACCGGACAGGTAGGCGGCGAAGCCCTGGTGTTCGCCGGTTTCCAGGCGGGCATAGCTGCGGCGTGCGCTGTCACTGCCCAGGCTCTGCGCCAGCACGACACCGTACTCGGTGGAGGGATCGATGGAATAGAACTGGAACACGCCGCCCAGGTTGCTGGTCGACGGCGTACCCAGCGCGCCGATGCCGGTGGAGACCTCGGCACCGCCCAGGTTCTCGCTGATCACCGCGCGGCTGATGTGCAGGCCGTTGCTGTTGCCATAACTCATGTTGCCCAGCGGGATGCCATCGAGCGTGTAGCCCAGGCGGTTCTGGTTGAAGCCGCGCAGGCTGATGCTGGTGGACCACTCGTAGGCACCGGTGGCGTCGGCCGATTCGAAATGCACGCCCGGCTTGCTGGCCAGCAGCTTCAGTGGGTTGGCGCCGGGTGGCAGCACCTTCATGTCCTCGGCGGTCACGCGCTGGACCTGGCGTGCCTCGCCCCGGCCGATCACCGAGACCGAATCCAGGGTAGTGGCCGACTGTGCGTCGACGGCAGGAGCGGTTTCAGCGGCGGCCAGCGAAGGCAGTGAGGCACAGACCAGCAGGGCCAGCAGATTGCGGCGAAGCGGAGCATGGCAAGACATGGGGATTCCTTGGGCGCGCTGGACGCCGAAGGGCGGCGTCAAAAGAGCAGCAGCGGCGGAATCGTAGAAGCGTTGCGTTACATGTCATTTACACGCCACATACGGATTTTTGGCGATCCGGATGGATTACATGACGTCGCGCGCCCGAACGGAAAGAGCCGAGCATGGGCTTGGCTCTACAGGGCACGCCGGAATCATCGGTTATTCGAACGAACCGACCGAGTCGTGGGCCAGGTTGTCGAAACGGGTGTACTCGCCGAAGAACTTCAGTTTGCACGAGCCGGTGGGGCCACCACGGTGCTTGCCGATGATGATCTCGGCCAGGCCCTTGTCCGGCGAATTTTCCTTGTTGTAGTAATCGTCGCGGTAGATGAAGACGATCATGTCCGCATCCTGCTCGATTGCGCCCGATTCGCGAAGGTCGGCCATCACCGGGCGCTTGTCGGTACGCGTTTCCAGCGAGCGGTTGAGCTGGGACAGCGCGATGACCGGCACGTGCAGTTCCTTGGCCAGGCCCTTCAACGAACGCGAGATCTCGGAAATTTCGGTCGCGCGGTTTTCGCTGTTGCCCGGCACGCTCATCAGCTGCAGGTAGTCGATCACGATCAGGCCCAGGTCGTGCTCGCGCTTGAGGCGGCGGCACTTGGAACGCAGGATCTCCGGCGACACGCCCGGCGTATCGTCGATGAAGATCTTGGTTTCCTTCAGCATCTTGATCGCACCGGTCACCCGGCTCCAGTCCTCGTCCTCCAGCTGGCCGGTACGCAGGCGCTGCGCGTTGATGCGGCCATTGGAGGAGATCAGGCGCATCGCCAGCTGCGATGCGGACATTTCCATCGAGAACACCGCCACGCCCTTCTTCGACTTGATCGCCGCGTACTCGGCGATGTTCAGGGCGAAGGTGGTCTTGCCCATCGCAGGACGCGCGGCAAGGATGATCAGGTCGGTCGGCTGCAGGCCGGCGGTCATCGCATCGAAATCGGTGTAGCCGGTCGGCAGGCCGGTGATGTTGCCGCCATTCTCGAAGCGGTTGCGCAGCTCTTCGAACGCGTCCTTCAACGCACCGGGCATGGCCACGAAGTCGGTACGGCCGCGCGCGCCCTGTTCGGCAATGGCGAACACGCTCTTTTCCGCAGCGGACAGCAGCTCGCTGCTGTCGCGGCCCTCGGGCTGGAAACCATCGTTGACGATGTCGGTGCCGACCTGGATCAGCTGCCGCAGCACCGCCTTGTCGCGCACGATCTCCGCATAGGCCACGATGTTGGCCGCCGACGGCGTGGTGCTGGCCAGTTCGATCAGATAGGCGCCATCGCCCACCAGCTCCATCTTGCCCTGCGATTCGAACCACTCGCCCAGGGTCACCGCATCGAACGGGCGCTCGCGCTCGGACAGCTCGCGGATCGCCCGGTAGATCATCTGGTGGTCGCGGCGGTAGAAGTCACCCTCGGTCAGCTGGTCGTTGACCCGGTCGTAGGCGTCCGGTGCCAGCATCAGGCCGCCCAGCACCGCCTGTTCGGCCTCCACCGAGTGCGGCGGCACGCGCAACTGGTCGATACGCGATTCATCGCGATCGCGATCGAAGCCTTCGCCGCGCTCTCTGCGGTTGGAACGGAAGCCGGAACGGGCGGACATGCTGCGGTGTTTCCTGCGAAAGGGGCCAGACCAGTGTAGGCATGCGCCGACCCCGGCGGCCATGGACAAATCTGTGGATAAGCCGTGGAAGAACGGGGGATATCCGCCTGAGCCTGTCCAGACTGGCACGGAGGCGTCGCATTGCCTGCGACGGGCGTCGTTGCGACGCCCGCAGCGGAGCATTATCGCAGATGGCGACCGCGGCCGCTGGCGTCAATCGCCCTTGGCATGTACCGCGATCAGCGCCAGGAACCGGTCCACATAGCCCTGCAGGAATTTCTGCGTGCCCTCATTGTGGATCGTGCCGTCGGCATCGATCAGGCCATCCTTGAAGTGGATGAACGCCTCGGGCTGGCCAAGCACGTGCATGTCCAGGAAGGCCAGGCTGTTGCGCAGGTGCTGCTGGGCCACCGCCGTGCCGATCTGGCCGAGGGAGGCGCCGATCACGGCCGCTGGCTTGCCGGCGAAGGCGCTGTCGCCGTAGGGGCGCGAGCCGATGTCGATCGCATTCTTCAACACACCGGGCACGGAACGGTTGTACTCAGGGGTAACGAACAGCACGGCGTCGGCGGCACGCACCTGGTCTTTCAGGCGCGTGCCCTGCGCCGGGTAGCTGGCGTCGAAATCCTGGTCGTACAGCGGCAGGTCGCCGATCTGCACGTACTGGAAGCGCGCCTTGTCACCGGCCAGCTTCTCCAGCGCGTGCGCCAGCTTGCGGTTGCAGGACTCTTTGCGCAGGCTGCCGACGAAAACGGCAATGGTGGGGACGGACATCAGGACATACTCCTCACGGTGCGGAAGAGCCAGCCTAGCGGCCGCGCCCTTCCCCACCGGTGAAGATCAGCCGCGCTGTACGCCTGCGCGCACCTGCCGCCAATGGTCCTGCCAGGCCTGGAACATCAGCACGTTCCACAGGTGCGTGTGCCACTTGCGCTGGCCACCCAGGAACTGCTGCCACAGCGGCTGCACGGCCGCAGCCGACAGCACGCCCTCGCGTTCCAGCCGCGCCGGCTGCAGCAGCTCGTCCGCCCAGGGCTTCAGATCGCCCTTCAGCCAATCACTGACCGGCGCGCCGAATCCCCGCTTGGGCCGGTGCACCATCGACTGCGGCACGTACCGCCCCAGCACGCGCTTGAGCAGCACCTTGCTGGTCGATTCACTGCGCTTGAAGCCCAGCGGCAGCGACCACGCGAATTCGGCCACGCGCCAGTCCAGCAAGGGCGCGCGCGCCTCCAGGCTGACCGCCATCGAGGTACGGTCGACCTTGCACAGCAGGTCGTCGGGCAGATAGCTGACGAAGTCGGCCAGCATCATCGCGTCGGCCGGCGTACCGGCACCATGCAGCGGATCGGCCAGATCGTAGAAGCTGCCCGCCTCGCGTGCACCGATCACCGCCGCCGCCGGATCGCGCCAGCGCGAAATGCGGTTGCGATACACATCGCCGATGCCGCGCGCGCCGGTTTCGGCCAGCAACGCGGCCAACCCGCCGGTGCGCGACGCTTCACCCTGCTGGTGTGCACGCGCGCCCATCCAGCGCCGCAGCGGCGCTGGCACCCGTCCCAGCATCTGCCAGTTGCGCAGCGCGCGTACATAGCGGGTATAGCCGAAAAACAGTTCATCGCCACCGTCACCGGACAACGCGACGGTCACGCCCTGCCGGGCGAGGCGGGCGACCAGCGCGGTCGGCACCTGCGAGGCATCGGCAAAGGGTTCATCGAACATTGCCGGCAGCTGCGGCACCACCGCCAGCGCATCGGCGCCGCTGACGTACAGTTCGGTGTGATCGCAGCCAAGATGGGTGGCCACTTCCCTGGCCAACGGCGCCTCGTCGTGGTGGGAGCCGCTGAAGCCGATGCTGAAGCTGTGCACCGGCTGCCCGCTCTGCGCCTGCATCAGCGCCGCCACCAGCGACGAATCGGTGCCGCCGGACAGGAACACGCCCACCGGCACATCGGCCACCATGCGCAGCGCCACCGCATCCCGCAGCAGGCCATCCAGCTGCTCCTCGGCCTCCTCGATGCGGTCCTGGAACGGCGCGGCCAGTGCAGCCTGCATGCGCGCACGCGCGTCCCAGTACGGACGCTGTGCCTGCTCTGGGCGATGGGCGCTGGCCCCTGCCGCCACCGCCGCCGCATCCAGCCGCAGCACGCGGCCGGGCATCAGCTTGTAGCAGCGCTGGTGGATGCTGTGCGGTGCGGGGATGTAGTCCAGCCGCAGCAGCAGCGTCAGCGCATCGCGGTCGATATCGTTGTCGAAATCCGGGTGCTGCCACAGCGCCTTCAGCTCGGAGCCGAACACCAGCGCATCACCGGCCCAGCCGTAGTACAGCGGCTTCTTGCCGACCCGGTCGCGGGCCAGCCACAGGCACTGTTCCTGGCGATCCCACAAGGCAATGGCGAACATGCCGTTGGCGCGCTGCAGGGTGTCCTCGACGCCCCACTGCAGGATCGCGGCCAGCAGCACCTCGGTATCGGAATGGCCACGGAACGCATGGCCCAAGGGTTCCAGTTCCGCGCGCAGCTCGGCGAAGTTGTAGACCTCGCCGTTGTAGGCCATCACATAGCGGCCGTCGGCCGAGGCCATCGGCTGGTGGCCCAGCGGTGAAAGATCGAGGATGCTCAGGCGCCGGTGGGCCAGGGCGATGCCGGCGGCGGCATCGACCCAGGTACCGCCGTCATCCGGCCCGCGATGGTGCAGCGCCTGGCCCATGGCCAGCGCCTGCGCCTGCAGGACCTCGGCCGGCGTCTGAGCCGCCGGCAACAACATTCCCGCCAATCCACACATGCATCAGGGTTCCTGCGCCAGGTCGAGGGCGGCGCCAATCACCGCATTGTCGCTTGGAAGCCCGAACATTGCTGCCCCCGCCAGCGGCGTATAGGTATCGGCACCACAGACCCGGCGCACCGGCAGGTGGCCATGGCCGGCCTCGACCAGCGCGGTGATCACGCCCTCGCCGACGCCCCCGCTCTGCCGCCCCTCGTCCAGCACCAGCACCCGTTGCGCGGTGGCGGCCTGGGCGCCGATGAAGGCGGCATTCAACGGCACCAGCCAGCGCAGGTCGACCACCCGCACCTGCCAGCCCAGCTGCTGCTCGATAGCGGTCGCTGCGCGCAGCGCCATCGGCACACCGTTGCCGTAGGTGAAGATCACCAGATCGGTGGCATCCGGCGCGTACACCCTGCCCTCGCCCAGCACCAGCGCCTGCCCGGGTGCGGGGTAGTCGAACAACCACTGGCCATCGCCGGCCGTGTGCAGATCCTTGGTCATGTAAAGGGCAATCGGTTCCAGGAACACCGCTACCCGGCCATCCACGCGGGCCAATGCCGCCAATGTGCGCAGCATCATCACCGCATCATCGCCACGCGACGGACAGCCCACCACCAGCCCCGGGATGTCACGCAGCGCCGTGATCGAGTTGTCGTTGTGGAAATGGCCGCCGAACCCCTTCTGGTAGCCCAGCCCGGCCACCCGTACCAGCATCGGGTTGCGGAACTGGTCATTGGAGAAGAACTGCAGCGAGCAGGCCTCGCCACGCAGCTGGTCGATGGCGTTGTGCAGGTAGGCCAGGTACTGGATTTCCGGAATCGGCAACATGCCCATGTTGGCCAGCCCCTGGGCCATGCCCAGGATCAGGGTCTCGTCCAGCAGCGTGTTGAATACCCGGCGCGGGCCGAAACGGCGCAGCAGGTCGCGCGTCACCGTGTAGACGCCGCCTTTCTGCGCGACGTCCTCGCCAAACAGCAGCGCCTGCGGATACTTGCCCAGCAGTTCCTGCAGCCCGTGGTTGATCTGGATCGCCAGGTGCCGCGGCGGTTGCCGCTCGGGCAGCGCGTCGGCACCGCCGTACAGCGCCTGCCGGGCCTCGACGGGCGCCACGCGCTCGGCCTCGGCCTGTACCGCTGCCGGCGTATAGGGTGCCAACGGCGTGATCACTTCCTGCAATGTCTGCAGCTTCGGACGCGTATCGGCATCAATGGCAGCGGCCATGCAGCGCGCGCGCAGGGTTTCATAGGCGGCCTCGACGCCGGCCGCATCCATCCAGCCCGATTCCAGTGCGATCTGCGCCGAGCGCAGCAGCGGGTCCTGCGCCTCGGCCGTGCACAGCTCCGCCAGCGCACGCCATTCCACCTCGAAGTCGGTACCGGCATGGCCCATCAACCGCGTGGTCCGCAGGTGCAGGAAGGTAGGCCGACGCGTGCGCCGGCAATGCTCGACCGCCGCCTGCACCTGCGCGTGCCCGGCCGCCAGGTCCAGGCCATCGGCGAAGAAATAGTCCAGGCCCGGTTGCCGGCTGAAGCGCTCTGCGATCCATCCTTCAGGTGTTTTCACCGAAATGCCAAGGCCATTGTCCTCGCACACGAACAGGATCGGCACCGGCAGCTTCTGGTAGGCCGACCACATCGCGGTATTGAACGCAGTCTGCGCGGTGGCATGGTTGGCCGAGGCATCGCCGAAGGAGCACATCACGATGCTGTCGGCTGGAATCGGCAGTGGCTGGCTCAGGCGCCTGCCACTTTCGATCGCCAGCGCGGTACCGAGCGCCTTGGGCAGGTGCGATGCGATGGTCGAGGTCTGCGGCAGCACCCACAGCGGTTTGCTGCCCCACACTTTGTGGCGGCCGCCACTGGCCGGATCGTCGGCACTGGCGGCGAAGGACAGCGCGGCGTCGAGAACCGGATCCATGCCTGGCACCAGCCGTGCGCGCTCGGCCATGAAGGCGCCGGAACGGTAGTGCAGGAAGGCGGGATCGGTGTGCCGGCAGGCGCGCGCAAGCAGCGCGTTGCCTTCGTGACCGGACGAGCCGATGGTGTAGAAGACCTTGTTCTGCACGCGCAGCACGCGCGCCATCAGGTCCAGCTGGCGACTGAGCAGCTGCGATTCGAACAGTTCGCCGAAGGCGGCGGCCGTCAGGGTGCTGCCCGGCAGGATCGGCGCATCCGGCGCCGGGCGCGGTCGCGGCATACCGCGCCAGGCGCGTACGGCCTCGAGGAAATTGACGTCACAGACTTCGGCGCGGTTGAGACCGCGCATGCGTGCGGGAATGGGATCTGGAACCACAGCGAACATCGAACACCCTCCGTGCCGTTGTTGCGAACCGTGGCGCCAGGCCTGCTCGACCCTTTCCACCGGTCGAGCACGCCCGACGCTGCAGGGGAATCAATCCGGTGCGTTGAACCGCGCGCGCACCTCGGCGGTCACCGCAGGCATGGCCACGAAGCGAGGCTGCGCGCGCACCCGCTGCAACCAGGCCCGCACCTGCGGGAATGCATCCAGCGCGATGCCACCGTCGGCGGCGACATCGGAATAGGCGAACAGGGCGATATCGGCGATACCGTAGTCGGCGCCGGTGAACCACTGCGCCTGCTGCAGATGCTGTTCCATCACCGCCAGCGCGCTGGCAGCGCGCTCATGCAGGCGCGGCAGTTCAGCACGGCGTGGTGAGTCGGAAGGTGTCCAACCGCGGATGAAGCGTGCCACCGCCACGCAGGGCTCGTGCGTGTACTGTTCGAAGAACATCCAGCTCAATGCCTGCGCACGCTGCCAACCGTCGGCCGGAAGGTACGGCGTGCCCTCGGCCAGCCAGAACAGGATCGCATTGGATTCGGTCAGCACGCGGCCGTCGTCGCGCACGATCAATGGCGCCTTGGCGTTGGGGTTGAGAGCGAGAAATTCCGCGCTATGGGTCTGGCCGTGGGCACTGTCCACCTCCACCCAACGGTAGCGGCTTCCCAGCTGTTCCAGCAGCAGGCGCACCTTGTGGCAATTGCCCGAGACCGACATGCCATGCACCGTCAACGGAATGCGCTCTTCCACCATTGCCTGCTCCAGTGAGGTTCCGGCCTGCAGCCGGCTGCCCGCAGTCTGGCAAGCAGCCTGGCGATTGCCAAGCGCGGGTGCAGCATGGCGGGCGATGCATCCTGTAGAGCCGAGCCCGTGCTCGGCTGCTGCTCGCCGAATGCAGCCGAGCATGGGCTCGGCCCTACAACGGCGAACGGCGCTGTTGCCACTGCTCGCGCGATTGCCCCCAGATTTCCAACGGCTTGCCTTCATACGGCGGTGGCAACTGCCCCATGCGCAGCAGCGTGCTGCCCAGCTTGCGCGCAACCACTTTCGAGTTCTCGTTGTCTTCGGCGATGGTGTGGATCACCTCGTCCCAGCCCAACGTATCGAACGCCCAGTCGATGGCGGCGATCGCCGCCTCCGGTGCATAGCCCTTGCCCCAGCTGGCACGGCGGATGCTCCAACCGACCTCGGTACCGGGCCAGTCCTGCGGCTGCCACGGTCCCATGCGACCGATCCATTCGCCGCTCGATTTCTCGATCACGCTGAACATCGAGAAGCCGAACAGCTGCCACGCGCCGGCCAGGCTGCAGAAGCCGCGCCATGCCACCGAGGGTGACTGCACGCCACCCAGCGTGCGCATCACCTCTTCGTCGGCACAGAACGCCAGATAGGGTGCGTAGTCCTGCCGCTGCGGCGGGCGCAGGATCAGGCGTTCGGTTTCGATGCGCAGGTCGAAGATGCTCATGGGGTCATGGTAGATCCACGCCACGCGTGGATGAACCCCATCCCTGCAAAAAAAACAGGCCGGCAAAAGCCGGCCTGTTCGATGCTGCGTCGTAGCCTGGGATTACTGGCGGTTGGCCGTCGAATCCGCGGCGGCGGCGGTCTGGGTGACCAGCTGCCCATCCACCACCGGCAGGCGATCGCTGGCCGGCTTGTTGTCCAGGCGCACGGTCTTCTCTGCACCGTCGTAGCGGTAGGTCACGTTGTAGCCCTTGACCACGTCGCTGGTGCCCATGGCAATGCGGTTGCCCGGCTTGCTGCCCATGCGCATGGTGCCGGTGGTGCCGTCTTCATTGCGGTAGGTCACGTTGTAGCCGGTGACACGGCTCGACTCGGAGGTCGCCGTTTCGGTGTGGCACTGGCGCTCGGTGCGGTTGACCACGCGGCCACCCACGTGGCGCTTGTCGACCTGGTTGCCGATGAAGCCACCGGCCACGGCACCGGCGGCAGTTGCAGCCTTCTTGCCGTTGCCGCCGCCCACCTGGTTGCCCAGCAGGCCGCCGACCACGGCACCGACCACGGTGCCACCGACGTTGCCATCACGCTCGGGCAGGCGCTCCTGCACCACCACGTCCTGACAGACCTCATGCGGGGTCTGGGTAGTGGACGTCTCGCGCACCGGATCGGTGCCGATCACAGTGGCATAGGCCTTCTGCTTCTCGGTGATCGGATCGACCTTCAGCACATCGGCGTATTCCAGACCCCGCGGCGCAGTGGCGTCCACTGCGTCGCCACGCGCGCCATCGTCGGTGGCATTGCCATCGACCAGACGAGATTCACTCGGGTTTCCGGCGCTCAGCTGCTCAGGCGACTTGTCGCCACTCTTCATGAAGGCGGCGGTTGCGATACCACCGACCAGCAGCGCGCCCGCTGCGACCAGGACAGTTGTAGTTGTGCTTTTCATGACCTGCTCCTTGCGGACCGTCCGCAACGTTCTCAGGCCAGATTGCAGCATGCGGTGCCTGAACGGAATCTCCACATTTCCTGCTCACCGCCGTAACCCATTCAGCATCGGGAAATGCTGGGCCCGTGGTAGCGTTTGCACATTCCCCCAGGAGGACCCCGTCATGGCCAACCCGATGCTGCTGCCGGTCCTGCAATGGGCGCGCCGGCTGCGCTACCCCACCCTGTTCAAGCTGACCGCCGGCCTGTTCGCGCTGACCCTGTTCATCCCCGACCCGATTCCGTTCGTCGACGAACTGATGCTGGGCCTGGGCACGCTGCTGCTGGCCAACTGGAAGAGCCGCAGCGCGACCACGCCACCGCCGCTGGAGCAGCGTTGAACCTGCTGGTCGACAGCCACTGCCATCTGGACGCCAACGAATTCGACGGTGACCGCGAGGCGGTCATCGACCGCGCACGCGCTGCCGGCGTGCAGTGGCAGGTGGTGCCGGCTGTCACTGCGGTCAGCTGGCCAAAGCTGCGCGCGGTCTGCCAGCAGGCGACGGGCCTCTACCCCGCCTATGGCCTGCACCCGATGTTCCTGGACCAGCACCGGCCTGAACACCTGCCGCAGCTGCGTGAATGGATCGAGCAGGAGCGACCCTGCGCGATCGGCGAATGCGGACTGGATTTCTTCGTCGAGGGCCTGGATGCCGAGGCCCAGCAGGACTATTTCCTCGGCCAGCTGAAGCTGGCGCGCGAGTTCGATCTGCCGGTGATCGTGCATGCCCGCCGTGCAGTGGATGCGGTGATCGCCGCGATCCGCCGCATCGGTGGCCTGCGCGGGGTGGTCCACAGCTTTTCCGGCAGCCCGGAACAGGCCTCGCAGTTGCACAAACTGGGATTCCTGCTCGGCCTGGGCGGACCACTGACCTACGAGCGCGCGCAGCGCCTGCAACGGCTTGTCCGCGAGATGCCACTGCAGCAGTTGCTGCTGGAGACCGATGCGCCGGACCAGCCCGACGCGGGTATCCGTGGCCAGCGCAACGAGCCGGCGCGGCTGGCGGTCATCGCCCGCCACGTCGCCGCGCTGCGCGGAATGGACATTGAAGACGTGGCGCGGGCCACCACGGACAACGCGCGGCGGCTGTTCAGCCTGCCCGCACCGTAACGATCGTGCCGGCCGCTGGCCGGCAACCCCGGAACGCTTGAATCAGCGCAGATGCCGGCCAGCGGCCGGCACTACCCGATCACACCCCGGCCTCTGCCTCAACCGCTTCGGCTTTCACCTTCTTCGGCTCCAGCAGCATCTCCAGCGCCTTGCCCACCGCCGCGAACGCGAACGCGCCGGTGATGTGGGTGGCCGCACCCAGACCAGCGCCGCAATCCAGCTTCAGGGCGGCATCCGCGCCCAGGTTCGGCCGCAGGCCACAGACGCTGCCATCGGCCTGCGGATACTTCACGTTCTCCAGCGAATACACCGCCGGCACGCCGAAATAGCGCTTGGCATTCTTCGGGAAGTTGAATTCGCTGCGCAGCTTCTTGCGGATCAGCGCCAGCATCGCGTCATGCTCGGTGCGCGAGACATCGCGGATGCGCACCAGGGTGGGATCGGTGCGGCCGCCGGCCGCGCCGACGGTCAGCAACGGCAGCTTGCGGCGGCGGCACCAGGCGATGGTTTCCACCTTCACCCGGAAGCTGTCACAGGCGTCGATCACCAGGTCGAAACCGCGGTCCAGCAGTTCGGCCATGTTGGCCGGGGTCAGGAACGCCTGCACGGCGTCGACCTCGATCTGCGGATTGATTGCCCGGCAGCGCTCGGCCATGGCCTCGGCCTTGTTGCGCCCGTAGTTGCCCTCCAGCGCCGGCAGTTGGCGGTTGGTATTGGATACGCAGATGTCATCGGCATCGATCAGGGCCAGATGGCCGACCGCCGAGCGCGCCAGCGCCTCCACCACCCACGAGCCCACGCCGCCCATGCCGACCACGGCGACACGGCTGCCCTGCAGGCGCTCGAGCGCGCCGACGCCATACAGCCGTTCGATGCCGGCGAAGCGTTGTTTGACCTGTTCGTTCATCGGGCTATTTTAGCGTGCAGATCCCCTGACTACTGCACGCCGACACCGAACCCAACGTTGCACGCCCGGAGCGCCCGCCATGAGTGCCAGCCCACCCCGCCGCCCGTCCACCGCCTACCGCTATCTGTTCGTACTCGGTCTGGGCCTGATGATCGGCCTGATTGCCACGGTGATGGTCGGCCGTGCCCTGCAGGCGCGCCGCGATCCGTTTCCGGACAGCCTGATGCAGGTGATGCAGCGGCAGGCGGATCTGCTGCTGCAGGCGCAGCAGCAGAACCGCTGCAGCCTGGGCGACAGCGTCCCGCGCCTGCAGGTGCTGCGACTGCTGTCCAACGACCTGGACCTGGCCTTCCCCGGGTTGAAGGACAGCCGGCAGTTCCAGCAGCACGCCAGCAAGTACCGCGCCGACCTCAATGCGGCTTTGGCCAGCCCTCCCACCGACTGCACTGCGTTGGCGCAGCAGGTGCAGGCCCTGAAGGACGATTGCCGGGCCTGTCATCAGGATTTCCGCTGATTCATCTTCGAGTGGGCGAAGGCCGATGTGGTTGGCGCCTTGTTCACGTTGAAAAGAGGAGGATTCGCTCACCCTGCTGCATGACGCAGTACCACCCAACGCACCCGCCTTCACGGCCAGGAGACGCCCCATGAAGATCCAGCTCATCGCCGCCAGTGTCATCGCAACCGTCGGCCTGGCCGGCTGTGCCACCTCGCCGGGCTATGGCGGTGGTGGTTACAACAACAACGGCTACAACAACGGCGGCTACGGCAACAACTCCGGTTACAACCAGGGCCGTTGCGCCGACTGCGGCATCGTCACCCGCATCAATGCCGTGCAGTCTGGCCGTACCGCGCCTTCCGCCACCGGCGCGATCCTCGGCGGCATCGTCGGCGCGGTCGCCGGCCATGAGATCTCCGACCACACCGGCGGCAGCCGCGGCAACAAGAACATCGCCGCCGCCGCCGGCGCCGTGGGTGGTGCACTGGCGGGCAACCAGATCCAGAAGAACGTGACCAGCGATACCTATGACATCAGCGTGCGCATGGATGACGGCCGCACCATCGTGGTCAACCAGCGCGACCTCGGCGGCATCCGCGAAAACACCTATGTCCGCGTGGTCAACGGCAAGGTCATCCTGCGCTGAACCGAAGCGGGCCCCGGCCGAACAGAACCGGAGCAACAAAAAAAGGCCCGCTTGCGCGGGCCTTTTTCATGCCGGCGAGCGGCAGGTATTACGCCGGCTGGACCTTGTCGGCCTGCAGACCCTTCTGGCCCTGCACGACTTCAAAGCTCACAGCCTGGCCTTCCTTGAGGCTCTTGAAGCCCTGGGTCTCGATGGCACGGAAGTGCACGAACACGTCCTCGCCATTCTGCCGGCTGATGAAGCCGAAGCCCTTGGCATCATTGAACCACTTCACGGTACCGTTCTCACGATCAGCCATCTCACTAACTCCCTTTGACTCTCTACTTGTTGTTGGATACGCCTGTTGGGCGGCTGACAAGCAAGGGGGAAGCGAGGTGCATCGATGCAGCGGATCGGAACGATCTTGCTTCATCAGGCCACGATCCACGGTGACCTTGCCAAGCTCAGCGACTGCAACTTAACCCGACCAAAACGAAAAAGCAACTGGCAAAAACCTTTCACTGTCAACCCCAAAAACACAACCATACTGGACAGCATGGACCTCTCATTCATCTTGTATCTGCTAGCGGTCATTTTTGTCCTGATCGGCATCGCAGGCATCGTCCTGCCGGCCCTGCCGGGCATCCCGCTGGTCTTCGTCGGATTGGTACTTGCTGCGTGGGCAGATGGCTTCGTCCATGTCGGCTGGCCGACCCTGCTGATCCTCGGCGTACTGACCGCGCTGTCGCTGCTGGTCGACGTGCTGGCGACCGTGGTTGGCGCCAAGCGCGTGGGCGCCAGCCGCAAAGCACTGTGGGGCACCTTCATCGGCAGCATCGTGGGCCTGTTCTTCATGCCGATCGGCTTGTTCGCCGGGCCCTTGCTCGGCGCCCTGCTGGGCGAGTACTGGCATACCCGCGAGCTCGGCCGCTCGACCAAGGTCGGGCTGGCCACGTGGTTCGGCATCCTGCTGGGCCTGGCGCTGAAGCTGGCGCTGGTGATCGCGATGCTGGGCCTGTTCGCCTTCGCCTGGTTCCTGTGAGGCAGGCGGCCTTCACGCAGCGCGCACGCACACGCCGGGCATAAACCCGTGGGGCTGGCCGTTACCGGATGCAGCCGCCACACTGTCCCTCTTTCCGCATTCATTCCGAAGGGCCTGCTGCAATGACCCTCTCTCCGTTGTTCCCCCGCCTTGCACCGCTGGCGTTGGCCCTGGCCAGCGCGCCACTGGCAGCGCAGGAATTCGCGCCCAGTGCCGAGGCGTCGCCGGCCGCCTGCGCAGCCATCACTACCGATGCGGCACGTCTGGCCTGCTACGACCGCCAGTTCGGGCGCACGCCGCAGGCCACCGCCGAAGCTGATGCGGCCGCCGAAGCCGCAGCACAGGCACGCCGCGAGCAGCGCGACACCACGCGGGTAAGCCAGGGTGAAGAAAAACTGCGCGAACGTGTCAGCGATCTGTTCCGTTCCGAAGCTCCAGACAGCGCCCTTGCCAATGCCGGCCGTGGTTCGCTGCTGGACAGCCGCTGGGAACTGGCCGAGGACTCCAAGTTGGGCCCGTTCCAGCTGCGTGCGTACAAGCCCGTGTACCTGCTGCCGGCCTTCTGGACCAGCGATCGCAACACCATGCCGCACTCGCCGAACCCGGCCAACAGCGTGACCACCCCGCAGGTGCTGGACAGTGCCGAGCTGAAATTCCAGATCAGCTTCAAGACCAAGATCGCCGAGAACCTGTTCGGCGACAACGGCGACATCTGGGCCGGCTACACCCAGAGTTCGCGCTGGCAGGCCTACAACGGCGAGGACTCGCGCCCGTTCCGCGAGACCAACTACGAGCCGGAAGTGATGATGGTGTTCCGCAACGGCTACTCGATCGGTGGCTGGCGTGGGCGGATGACCGGCATCAGCCTCAACCACCAGTCCAACGGCCGTGCCGATCCGCTGTCGCGCAGCTGGAACCGGGTGATCCTGAATGTCGGCCTGGACCGCGAGAACTGGGCACTGGTGCTGCGTCCCTGGTACCGCATTCCCGAGACCCGCAGCGACGACAACAACCCGGACATCGAGGACTACATGGGCCGCGGCGACGCGACCCTGACCTGGAACCACAAGGGTCACGAGGTCTCGTTGATGGCGCGTCACTCGTTGCGTACCGGTGACCGCTCGCACGGCGCCCTGCAGCTGGACTACGGCTTCCCGATCAGCAACCTGCTGCGCGGCCATGTGCAGATCTTCGACGGCTATGGCGAAAGCCTGATCGACTACAACCACAAGGCGACCTATGTCGGCGTGGGCGTGTCGCTGCTGGAATGGTTCTGATGGAGGTGACCATCTGGCATAACCCCGCGTGCAGCAACTCGCGCGGGGCGCTCAAACTGATCCGCGACGCGGGTGTCGAACCGGTGGTGATCGAGTATCTGGGCAACCCACCCGACGTGGCCACGCTGCGCCAGGTGCTGGCCGAATCCGGCCTGACAGCGACCGAACTGGTGCGCAGCAAGGAACCCGAGTTCGCCGCACTGGGCCTGCAGGGAAGCGACGACGACGCCCTGCTGGCCGCGATGGCCACCCACCCACGGCTGATCAACCGCCCGGTAGTACGCACCGCCAAGGGCACCCGCCTGTGCCGGCCCCCGGAAACGGTGCTGGAGATCCTGTAACCCGCCCCGCTTTGGTAGAGCCGAGCCATGCTCGGCTGCGATCCGCGTGCTAAATGCAGTCGAGCATGGCTCGGCTCTACAGAACGATTTACCGCCAGTCGGTGATGCCTTCGCGGCGATAGACCTCGGCGAACGCCGGGCGCGCCTTCAGGCGGTCCGCATACGCCTTCAACACCGGCCAGTGGTCGCTGGGCGTGGGCATGTTGCGCGACCAGCGCATCAACATCACCAGCATGAAATCGACAACGCTCGGCGCATCGCCAAGCAGGTAGGGGCCGCCGCTCTGCAGGTGCGTGGCAACGTGCTGCCACGCCGCTTCCAGCTGCTGCCGCGCCATCGCACGCACGCCGTCGATGCACTCGCCACCCGCCGCTTCATGCGCGTAGAACCAGGCGCGGTACGCCGGCTGCACGGTGTTGGCACACCAGAACATCCAACGATAGGCCTCGCCGCGTGCCGGCGTGCCGACGGCAGGCAACAACCCCGCCTGCGGATGACGGTCTGCCTGATACAGCGCGATCGCGGCCGCCTCGGTCAGCACCTGGCCGTCGATCAGCAGGGTCGGCACCTTGCCGGCCGGATTCAGGGCCAGGTAGTCGGCCGACTTGTGCTCGCGCGTGTCGAAATCGAGCAGCACCAGTTCGTGCTCGATACCCAGCTCGATCAGCAGCCAGTGCACCACCAGCGAGGCGGTGCTGGTGGAACCATACAAGGTGGTGCGCATATGACCGGTCCTGTGCGGGGAACGGCTGATTATGCGCGCTGTCACCGGCGTGGTCAGCCGCAGCTGCTCATGCAGGTATCACGACGCTCGCCGCAGCCCATCATCGGCGCCCGCAGCGTGCAGTCGTGCGCTTTCAATTCGCAGGAACGTCGCAGTTCCGGATGCTCGATGTCCTTGCAGCGCTTGTCCGGCGTTGGTGCCACCTGCTGCTCGCAACTGGACTGGCGGCTGCCGATCCCCTGGTCCTCGGCCATGCAGCTGCGATAGCTGGCCTGGCATTGCATCTGGCACTGGGCACCGGCGCTGAAGCCGCCCCCACCGTCATACGACAAAGACGATGTACTGCATCCGGCAAGAACCAGCAGGCCGACAAAGCAAAGGCTGCGCAACAGGTTCACAGGACACTCCTTGTTCAATAGACCGGAAGACTGCCGGAAGAACGGGTTTCGCTTACCGATCCGCCGCAATCGAGTACACACTGGGCCCGGGTCGCATCACAGGCGCGCGTATCGGCTGCAACGGCGCAGTACGCGCCGGCGCCACGTGCGCCCTCGCAACGATGCCGCATCTTTTCGTCAGCGATATCGCTGCACTTGTCGATGACACGTGCTTTGTCCGCCTGACAGCTCTGCTGCGCCGTTTCGGCCATCGAGCGCGCCTGACCCGCACATTGCAGATGCCGCTGTGCGCACCCTGCCGCACACACGCGGCCTGCCTCGCTGGTGGGTTGCTCCACGTAGTACTGCGGCGCGCAGCCCGCCAGCAACAGGATGGCAACTACAACAAGAACTGCACTTGTTCCTTGACGCACAAGCAGCTTCCCTTCCATGGCAACGCGCACACCCTAGCAAAGCAGCGCCTGCGCATGCGTTAAACGAAAAACGGCGCCACCAGGGCGCCGTTCTGCAATCGGACAGGCGTGGACGACGCCGCGCCGATCACTCCACCACGACAGGAATCTTGCCGATGCGGGCCTGCCATTCGCGCGGGCCGGTCTTGTGCACCGACTCGCCGGTGGAATCGACGGCCACTGTCACCGGCATGTCTTCCACGGTGAACTCGTAGATCGCTTCCATGCCCAGGTCGGCGAAGCCGACGACCTTGGCCGCCTTGATCGCCTTGGACACCAGGTAGGCCGAACCACCGACGGCCATCAGGTAGGCCGACTTGTGCTTCTTGATCGCTTCGATCGCGGCCGGGCCGCGCTCGGCCTTGCCGACCATGCCCAGCAGGCCGGTTTCGCTCAGCACCTGTTCGGTGAACTTGTCCATGCGGGTGGCGGTGGTCGGACCGGCCGGGCCCACCACTTCGTCGCGCACCGGATCGACCGGACCGACGTAGTAGATGAAGCGACCCTTGAGATCGACCGGCAGCTGCTCGCCCTTGTTGAGCATGTCGACCATGCGCTTGTGCGCGGCGTCGCGGCCGGTCAGCAGCTTGCCGTTGAGCAGCAGGGTCTGGCCCGGCTTCCAGTTGGCCACGTCTTCCGGGGTGATCGTGTCCAGGTCCACGCGGGTGCCCTTGGAGGCGTCATAGGTCAGCTTCGGCCAGTCTTCCAGCGACGGCGGGTCCAGCATCACCGGGCCACTGCCGTCCAGCGTGAAGTGCGCGTGGCGGGTGGCGGCGCAGTTCGGAATCAACGCCACCGGCAGGTTGGCCGCGTGGGTCGGGTAGTCATTGATCTTGATGTCGAGCACCGTGGTCAAACCACCCAGGCCCTGCGCACCGATGCCCAGCGCGTTGACCTTCTCGTACAGCTCCAGGCGCAGCTCTTCGATGCGGTTGGACGCACCGCGGGCCTGCAGCTCGGTGATATCGATCGGCTCCATCAGCGCTTCCTTGGCCAGCAGCATCGCCTTCTCGGCGGTGCCACCGATGCCGATGCCGAGCATGCCCGGCGGGCACCAGCCTGCGCCCATGGTCGGCACGGTTTTCAGCACCCAGTCGACGATCGAGTCGGACGGGTTGAGCATGGCGAACTTGGTCTTGGCTTCCGAACCACCGCCCTTGGCGGCGACGATCACCTCGACGGTGTTGCCCGGCACCACCTTGACGTTGACCACGCCGGGGGTGTTGTCCTTGGTGTTGATGCGCTTGCCGGCCGGATCGGCCAGCACCGAAGCGCGCAGCTTGTTGTCCGGGTACAGGTAGGCGCGACGGATGCCCTCGTTGGCCATGTCCTCCACGCCCATGGTGGCGTCATCCCAGCGCACGTCCATGCCGATTTCCAGGAACACAGTGACGATGCCGGTGTCCTGGCAGATCGGCCGGTGGCCTTCGGCGCACATCCGCGAGTTGATCAGGATCTGCGCGATCGCCTCCTTCGCTGCCGGCGACTCCTCGCGCTCGTAGGCGGCGGCAAGGTTCTTGATGTAGTCGACCGGGTGGTAGTACGAGATGTACTGCAGCGCGTCGGCGACGGACTGGATGAGGTCTTCCTGCTTGATCGATGTCACGGATTGCTCGCTTGCTGAAGGCTGGCGGGGGTAATCCGCCCATTTTACCCCCTCCCTCGGCCGCGGGGTGGCAGTGCCGGCCGCCGGCCGGCAAGATCTGAGCCCTGCCCTCTGTCACACCCGCGCCTGCCCCGGCGTCCTTGCCCATATGAACGCCGAAACCGCCTTCCATACCCACCGCCCGCGCCTGATGGCGCTGGCCTACCGCCTGCTGGGCAGCCGCACCGACGCCGAAGACGTGGTCCAGGATGCCTGGCTGCGCTGGTCAGGCACCGATACGGCGGCCATCGTCGACCCCGAGGCCTGGCTGGTGACCACCACCACCCGCCTGGGCCTGGACCGGCTGCGCACGGCCAAGCGCGAACGCGCGCACTACGTGGGCCCGTGGCTGGCTGAACCTCTGGCGATCACCCTCGAACCTGATCCGGCGCCCGGCCCGGCGCAGCTGCACGCGCTGGCCGACGATGTCTCGGTGGCCTTCCTGACCCTGCTCGAGCAGCTCGGCCCGGAAGAGCGCGCCGCGTTCCTGCTGAAGGAAGCCTTCGACCATGACTACCGCGAAATCGCCGATCTGATCGGCCACAGCGAGGCCAACTGCCGGCAGCTGGTGCACCGTGCCCGGCAGCGCCTGCAGGCGGGGCGGCCACGCTTCAACGCCGACGCCAGCCAGCACCGGCAACTGTTGGCGCGCTTCATGGATGCCTCCCAGCGCGGTGACAGCGAAGCGATCCAGGCGCTGCTGCATGCCAATGCGCTGCTGGTCTCCGATGGCGGTGGCGTGGTTACCGCGGCGGTGCGTCCGCTGCTGGGCGCCGAGCGCATTGGCCGCCTGTACTGGGCGATCGCCCGCCGCGGCGCAGCGCATCCGGCACAGCTCGGCTACGTCAACGGCGAGCCGGCGATCCTGCGTTTCGAAGGCGACCACCTGCACTCGATCACCACCATCGAGGTGGTCGATGGCCGCATCGCCAATCTCTACAGCGTGCTGAATCCAGAAAAACTGCCTGCGGTTGTCACGCGCAGCGATGCTGCGGCGTCCTTGTACTGAAAGGCGGCCATGGTGGCCGCCGTGGAGCTGAAGATGTCCAACCATGCCTCTCCCCGCGTTCCCTACACCCGCCTCGCAGCCGAAGCCTTCAAGGGTCTGCTGGCCACCAGCAAGGCGGTGCATGACAGTTCGATCGATCCGACCCTGATGGAACTGGTGTTCCTGCGCGTCTCGCAGCTCAACGGCTGCGGCTACTGCATGGACATGCATGCCACCACGCTGCGCAAGGGCGGCATCGAACCGCGCAAGCTGGATACGCTGCCTGCCTGGCACGAAAGCCGCTTCTTCGACGACCGCGAGCGCGCGGCGCTGGGCTGGGCCGAGGCGCTGACCCGGTTGACCGACGGTGCGCCGTCGCAGGCGACGTTCGATGCGTTGGCGCCGCACTTCGATGAGAAGGGCATCAGCGACCTGAGCATGGGTATCGCGGTGATCAATGCCTGGAACCGGTTGGGCGCCGGGCTGCTGCCGCCGCTGCCGTAAAAGGGGGCCAGCCGGCTGGGTCAGGTTCCTGCAGCTGTTGGTAGGTGTCGACCTTGGTCGACACAGTAGATCCACGCCATGCGTGGATGGAGGTGGGTCGGCCCCCTTCGCACTGCGAAGGGCTCTGACCCGATGTGGGTCGCTGGGGTCAGAGCCCTTTGCCGCGCAAAGGGATCTGACCCCGGTGTCAGCCACACGGCTGCGCTGACCCCACCTGCACGTATCAGGCGCGCACAATAGCGGCATGCCTGCTTCCCCCATTGCCGGCGCTGCCGGCGCCAAGAAACCCAGCCTGCGTCAACGCTTCAAGGCGATGCGCAACCTGCCGCCGTTCCTGCGCCAGGTGTGGCAGACCAGCCGCGCCCTGACCCTGGCCAGCCTTGGCCTGCGCCTGATCCGTGCGCTGCTGCCGGTGGCGATGCTGTACGTCGGCAAGCTGATCATCGATACCGCGCTGCACCTCAGCCAGCACGATGCCGGCTTCCCGCCGCTGGGCGAGGCGCTGTCCAGTGGGCTGCTCAATCCGCTGCTCGGCCTGCTGGCGCTGGAACTGGGCCTGGCCATCGCCTCGGACCTGCTCGGCCGTCTGGTCAGCTACGCCGATGCGCTGTTGTCGGAACTGTTCGCCAACGTCACCAGCGTGCGCCTGATGGAACACGCGGCCACCCTGGACCTGGAGGACTTCGAGGATCCGGACCTGCAGGACAAGCTGGACCGTGCGCGGCGCCAGACCATGGGCCGGATGAACCTGATGAGCCAGCTGTTCGGCCAGGTGCAGGATGCGATCACCGTCGCCAGCCTGGCCGTCGGCCTGCTGGTCTATGCGCCGTGGCTGATCCTGCTGCTGGCGCTGGCGCTGGTGCCGGCCTTCATCGGCGAATCGCACTTCAATGCGGCCGGTTACAGCCTCAACTTCCTGTGGACGCCGGAACGCCGCCAGCTGGACTACCTGCGCCAGCTCGGCGCCAGCGTGGAAACGGCCAAGGAAGTAAAGATCTTCAACCTGCACCGGTTCCTGGTCGACCGCTACCGCAGCTTGTCGGCGGCGCTGTTCCTGGCCAACCGCGCGCTCGCCCGGCGGCGTGCGTTCTGGGGCACGCTGCTGGCCGCGCTGGGCACGCTGGGCTACTACACCGCGTATGCCTATATCGCCTGGCGCACGGTGCGCGGCGATTTTTCGATCGGTGATCTGACCTTCCTCGCCGGCAGCTTCCTGCGCCTGCGCCAGTTGCTGGAAGGCCTGCTGATCGGCTTCTCGCAGGTGGCCAGCCAGGCGTTGTATCTCGACGACCTGTATTCGTTCTTCCAGATCGAACCGGAAATCCACTCGCGCAAGGACGCGGTGCGCGTGCCGCAGCCGATCCGCGAAGGCTTCGTGTTCGAGGACGTGGGCTTCCGCTATCCCGATGCCGAGCAATGGGCCGTGCGTCACCTCGATTTCCAGCTGCACGCGGGCGAAGTGCTGGCACTGGTCGGTGAGAACGGCGCGGGCAAGACCACCCTGGTCAAGCTGCTGGCACGCCTGTACGAACCGGACGAAGGCCGCATCCTGCTCGATGGCCGCGACCTGCGCGACTACGACCTGGACGACCTGCGCGCCAATCTCGGCGTGATCTTCCAGGACTTCGTGCGTTACAACCTCAGTGCCGGCGAGAACATCGGTGTCGGCCAGGTGGAAGCGATGGACGACCGTGCGCGGATCACCGATGCCGCCCGCCGCGGAATGGCCGAGGAAGTCATTGCTGCCCTGCCCGGCGGCTACGACCAGCAGATCGGCCGCCGCTTCAAGCAGGGCGTGGACCTGTCCGGTGGCCAGTGGCAGAAGATCGCCATCGCCCGCGCGTGGATGCGCGATGCACAGGTGATGATCCTGGATGAGCCCACCGCGGCGCTGGATGCCCGCGCCGAGTTCGAGGTGTTCCAGCGGTTCAGGGAGTTGGCGGATAATCGCACCGCAGTGCTGATTTCCCACCGTTTCTCCTCCGTGCGCATGGCCGACCGCATCCTGGTACTGGCCGATGGCCGGATCGAGGCCAGCGGCACCCACCAGGAGCTGATGGCACAGGGCGGCCGCTATGCCGAGCTGTTCGAACTGCAGGCGGCAGGTTACCGCTGAGAACGCCTCTCGTTCCGCCTAATGAGAACCTGTCTCATTTGAGATAGAATTGTCCCGACGACTTCCGATAGATACGCCCATGTCCTCCGCTTTCGGCGCCGAAACGGTGCTTGAGGTCCGCCACTGGACCGACGCCTACTTCAGCTTCACCCTCACCCGTGACAGCGGTTTCCGCTTCGAGAACGGCCAGTTCGTGATGATCGGCCTGGAGACCGACGCGCGGCCGCTGCTGCGCGCGTACTCCATCGCCAGCGCCAACTGGGAAGAGCACCTGGAGTTCTTCAGCATCAAGGTGCAGGACGGCCCGCTGACCTCGCGCCTGCAGCACATCAAGCCGGGCGACAAGGTGCTGGTCGGCAAGAAGCCCACCGGCACCCTGCTGATCAGCGACCTGCACCCCGGCAAGAACCTGTACCTGCTGGGTACCGGCACCGGCATGGCGCCGTGGCTGTCGGTCATCAAGGACCCGGAAACCTACGAGCGATTCGACAAGGTGATCCTGTGCCATGGCGTGCGCTACGAAAAGGATCTGGCCTACCGCGACTACTTCGAAAAGGAACTGCGCGAGCATGAGTTCCTAGGCGAAATGGTCGGTGACAAGCTGCTGTACTACCCGGCGGTGACCCGCGAACCGTTCCCGAACCAGGGCCGCCTGACCCAGCTGATGGAAAGCGGCGAGATGCAGCGCACCCTCGGCCTGCCGGAGCTGAGCCCGGAAAACGACCGCGCGATGATCTGCGGCAGCCCGCAGATGCTGGCCGACCTGCGCACCGTGCTGGACAGCCGCGGCTTCCAGACCTCGCCGCGCATCGGTACGCCCGGCCACTACGTGTTCGAGCGCGCGTTCGTCGAGAAATAAGCCGGGCTGTGGTAGAGCCGAGCCCACGCTCGGCTGCTCTGCCGGCCGACCATGGCAGGCACGCACGCTGCGCGCGCAAGCCGAGCGTGGGCTCGGCTCTACAGAGAGCGGCTACAGCAGCGCTTCAATGCCGCCGCGCAGTTGCTCCGGCTTGGTGGTCGGCGCATAGCGATCCACCACCTGCCCCTCGCGATCGACCAGGAACTTGCTGAAGTTCCACTTGATGCGGGCGATGCCCAGCAACCCGCGCTTCTCGTGCGACAGCCACGCCCACAGCGGGTCGGCCCCCTCGCCGTTGACCTCGATCTTCTGCGACAGCGGGAAGCTGACCGGGTAATCAATCGAACAGAACTGGCGGATCTGCGCGGCATCGCCCGGTTCCTGCGCGCCGAACTGGTTGCAGGGAAAGCCGATCACCACCAGGCCGCGATCACGGTAGTCCTGCCACAGCTGTTCCAGCCCGGTGTACTGCGGGGTGAAACCACAGCGGCTGGCCACGTTGACCAGCAGCAGCGGACGGCCCTGGTACTGCGCCAGCGCCTGCGGCTGGCCGTCGAGGTCGCGGAAGCTGAAATCGTAGGCGGTGGTCATGGCAAAGGGCCTGGAGGGCGGTGCTCTCCATGGTACCCGGGCAGCCAGCCATGGAGTGACTCTGCAGCAGGGCTGCGTTGCCAACATGCCTTTTGACACAAGTGCAGGCGCGCCGGGCCGGGTTACCCTCGGGCCCTTGTTTGCCTTACCGGAGTATCGACCTTGACCACCCGCCTTGCCCTTGCCGTGGCCATGACCCTCGGCCTTGCCCTGCCCGCCTATTCGGCCAGCGCCGCCACCCAGGCCGCCGCCAACGCCCTGCAGGCCAATCCGTTCTTCGCCGACAGCCCGCTGCCGCTGCATTTCCCGCAGTTCGACAAGATCAAGGACAGCGACTTCGCCCCGGCGTTCGACGCCGGCATGGCGCAGCAGCTGAAGGAAGTGGAGGCGATCGCCAACACCAAGGCCAAGCCGACCTTCGACAACACCATCATCGCCCTGGAAAAGAGCGGTGACACCCTGGACCGCGCGACCACCGTCTTCTTCAGCCTGGTCGGCGCCGATACCAACGACACCCGCAAGAAGCTGCAGGCCGAATACTCGGCGAAGTTCGCCGCGCACAGCGATGCGATCGCGCTGAACGGCAAGCTGTTCGCGCGCATCCAGGCGCTGTATGACAGCCGCACCACCCTGGGCCTGGACGCTGAAGGCGTGCGCCTGGTCGAGAAGTACTACGACAACTACGTGCGCGCCGGCGCCAAGCTGTCCGAGGCCGACAAGACCAAGTTGAAGGAAATGAACGCCGAGCTGGCCAACCTGGGCACCAAGTTCAGCCAGAACGTGCAGTCGGAGGTGAACGCCTCAGCGATCACCGTCAACGACGTCAAGGAACTGGACGGCCTGTCCAAGGAACAGATCGCCGCCGCCGCCGAAGCCGCCAAGGCCCGTGGCCTGGACGGCAAGTACGTGATCACCCTGCTCAACACCACCGGCCAGCCGCCGCTGACCAACCTGGCCAACCGCGCCCTGCGTCAGAAGATCTACGAAGCCTCGACCACCCGCGGCAGCCGCGGCGGTGAGTTCGACAACACCGCGCTGGTCGCGCGCATCATGCAGCTGCGCGCCGACAAGGCCAAGCTGATGGGCTTTGCCAACTTCGCCGCCTACAACCTGACCAACCAGACCGCCAAGACCCCCGAAGCGGTCAACGCGATGCTGGGCAAGCTGGCCCCGGCCGCGGTGGCCAATGCCAAGCGCGAAGCCACCGACCTGCAGGCGATGATCGACCAGGAACAGAAGGCCGCCGGCAAGCCGACCTTCAAGCTGGAACCGTGGGACTGGGCGTTCTACAGCGAGAAGGTGCGCCAGGCCAAGTACAACTTCGACGAGTCGCAGCTGAAGCCGTACTTCGAGATGAAGAACGTGCTGGAAAGCGGCGTGTTCTACGCCGCCAACCAGGAATTCGGCCTGACCTTCAAGCAGCGCACCGACCTGCCGGTGTACCACGATGACGTCACCGTCTATGACGTGTTCGATGCCGACGGCAGCCAGCTGGCGATCTTCATCTTCGACCCGTACGCACGCGCCTCCAAGCGCGGTGGTGCATGGATGAACTCGTACGTCTCGCAGTCCAAGCTGACCGGCTTCAAGCCGGTGGTGGCCAACCACCTGAACATCCCCAAGCCGCCGGCCGGCCAGCCGACCCTGCTGACCTGGGATGAAGTGAGCACCACCTTCCACGAATTCGGCCACGCCCTGCACGGCATGTTCTCGAACGTGAAGTATCCGTACTTCTCGGGCACCGCGGTGCCGCGCGACTTCGTCGAGTTCCCCTCACAGGTCAACGAGATGTGGGCCGACAACCCGGCCATCCTGAAGAACTACGCCAAGCACTACCAGAACGGTTCGGCGATGCCGCAGGCGCTGCTGGACAAGGTGCTGGCCGCGGCCAAGTTCAACCAGGGCTTTGCCACCACCGAGTACCTCGGTGCCGCCATGCTCGACCAGCGCTGGCACCAGATCGGCCCGGACCAGGTGCCGGCCGCCAAGGACGTGATGGCCTTCGAGCGCGCCGCGCTGGAGAAGGACGGCATCTACTACGCGCCGGTTCCGCCGCGCTACAAGACCCCGTACTTCAGCCACATCATGGGCGGCTACTCGGCCGGCTACTACGCCTACATCTGGTCGGAAGTGCTGGACGCCAACACCCAGAAGTGGTTCCGCGACAACGGCGGTCTGAGCCGCAAGAACGGCGACCACTTCCGCGCGACCCTGCTGTCCAAGGGTGGCAGCGTGGACGCGATGCAGCTGTTCCGCGATTTCGCCGGCCACGAGCCGCAGATCGAACCGCTGCTGGAAAAGCGTGGCCTGACCGGCACCGGCAACTGATCGCCGGCACCGTAGCGTGAAATGAAAACCGCCCGGGAGACCGGGCGGTTTTTTTACGCGTCATCCACGCATGGCGTGGATCTGCCGCAGGGTTGCGTGATCCCAGTAGATCCACGCCATGCGTGGATGCTCTTCCAGATCACCGCGGCGCCACATATCCCCCCGGCACGCCCTGCGGCGACAGCACCAGCTGCCACAACTGCGCATGCCGGCTGCGGAACGTCGCCATCGATCCGGCCAGGTAGAACCGCCACAGGCGACGGAACCGCTCGTCATAGCGTCGCGCATCCAGTGTCGGCCATGCCGCTTCCACATTGCGTCGCCACGCCTGCAGCGTCAGGTCATAGTCGGTACCGAAGTTGTGCCAGTCCTCCAGCACGAAACGCCCTTCAAACGCGCGGCTGATCTGCGCCGCCGATGGCAGCATCGAGTTGGGGAAGATGTAGCGCGCGATCCATGGATCAGTGCGATGGCGCGAGATGTTGCTGCCAATGGTGTGCAACAGCAGCAGGCCACGCGGCGACAGGCAGCGTCGCGCCACGTCGAAGAAACTGCGGTAGTTCTTGTCGCCGACGTGCTCGAACATGCCGATCGAGAAGATCGCATCGAACGGCTCGTCCAGTTCGCGATAGTCCTGCAGCCGGATCTCGATCGGCAGGCCAGCGCACAGCTCACGCGCGTAGTCGGCCTGCTCCTGCGAAATGGTGATGCCCACGCCACTGACACCGTAGCGCTCGGCCGCGAACTTCAGCGCCTCGCCCCAACCGCAGCCGATATCCAGCACGCGTTGCCCGGGGCGCAGCCCGAGCTTGCGGCACACCAGATCGAGCTTGGCTTCCTGCGCCGCATCCAGATCGTTGGCGTTGCGCCAATAACCACAGCTGTAGACCAGGCGCTGGCCGAGCATGGCCTGGTACAGGTCATTGCCGAGGTCGTAGTGGCGACGGCCGACTTCATAGCTGCGCTGCCCGGCCTGCAGGTTGAACAGGCGCGCTTTCAGGGAGTCGGCCACCTCGCGCCAGCCGTGCACCCGCTCGTCCAGGTGCGCCTGCATCAGGTGGAACAGGAATTCATCGAGGACGTTGCCATCCCACCAGCCGTCCATGTAGCTCTCGCCCAGGCCGAGCGAGCCGTGCGCCATGACCCGCGCGAAGAAGCGCGGGTCATGCACCTGGATATCCTGCGGCCGGGTTCCATCGATCTGGACCCCGGCTTCGTGGAGCAGGCCGGTGACCCGCTCCTGCAACCCTGTATCCACGACACCTCCTCGTCTGCGGTTACCCGCGCGCGAACAGCTCCACGTAGTCCTTGGCCACGTGCGGCAACACCACCGAGGCCGGTACATCGGCGGTCTGGGTGCCATCCGAGTATGGACCCACCTGGTAGGGCGGGAACACGAAGCGCAGCGCGGTGATCTGACCCTTGTCGTCGGTCAGCGGCTGGAACTGGCTGAAATTATCGGCCTGCGGACCGGTGCCGTCGGCGATCATCCGCGAGGCATTGCGCAGCGATTCCTGCAGCTGCGACGGGTCCATGTCCTCGCCGCTGAGGCGGGTGGCCACGCGCTCACGCAGCTGGTCGGCGACGAAATCGCTGATCGCTTTCCAGCCCTTGGCGTCAGTCACCAGCTTGTCGGCGCTCAGCATCTGCTGCTGCGCCGGCAGCCATACGAAACGCGCAACCAGCGGTTCGCCGTGGGCGCCACCGGTGTAGCGGCTGCCGTCGGCACTGACCACCACCAGCTGCGGCGTCTCCAGCAGCTTCTCGAAGCTCAGCGACAGCTCATAGGGCATGGTCGGCTTGTCGTTGCCCAGCCCGTCCAGCGCCTGCTGCAGATCGCCGCGGGCGGAGGTGGCATAGGCCTGCAGCGCGCGCGCCAGCCCCGGATAGCGATCGATGCCCGCCGGGTAGCTGATGCCGACCACTTCACGTTCATTGTTCTCGATCACATCGCGCAGATCCAACGGCGCTTCCGCTGCGGGTGTCTCGGCGGTGCCAGTGGCTTCGGCCGCAGGCGCGGCGTCGGTGGCCGGTGCCGCCTCGTTCTCGCGCTGGCAACCGGCCAGCAACAGCACGCCCATAGCGCCGGCCAGCACGCTGGCGTGCAGTGGCCGGTTGTTTCCAATCTTCATCGGGATCCCCTGTTCATGTTCATACATCATCGCCTGCCCTGGCTGAAGCGTGGCCCGCTGGATTCAGCCCACAAGCAGATCGTGATACTCCTCGTGCCGCTGCAGGAAGGCCTCCGCATAGGCACATGCCGGCACCACCTTGTACTTCTGCTCCCGGGCGAAACGCAGTGCGACCCGGGTCAGCTCACCGGCAATGCCACGGCCGGCGATCGGCTCGGGCACTTCGGTATGGGTGATGACCATCCGCCTGCGTTTGATCTGGTAGTCCAGCAGTGCCACCTGCCCGCGCACGCGGGCGGTGAACCGGTGGTTGACCTGATCGTGTTCGACCTCGTAAGCCAGACCTGGGGGCGTGACCGAAGCCATGGGACTGTCTCCTGCGGCGACTGCGTGGATGGTGCGCAGACGGGCGCCATGATCGCGTGAAGCCTGAACAGGGACAAGTCTGTGCCTGCTGCGTCAGTTATCGCCCTCAAGCTGCAGCCCGGCCGGCCGCTAACCCCTCTGCAGGGGTGCGCCAGGCTGGCATGCCCCTTGCGACAGTCGACCAAGCGATCTGCCGTGGAGGCCCGCGATGCACCCCAGCGATTCCCATTCCGATACCGATCACGCCCTGCTGGAGGGCCTGCTGCAACTGGCCGTGGAGGGACAGACCGAAGACCAGGCGTTCCAGAGCATCGGCGAGGAAGTGTTCTCCCGCCTGCTCGATACCTACGGTCAGGAAACCCGGGCCTGACCCGGAGCGGGGCCGCAGCCCCGGGGGTCGGATCCCGTGGATCCGACCCCAGCCACCCTCAGCCGCCGCCGAGGCGGAAGGTCGGGTTGGACAGCTCGCGCAGGAAGTGACTGAAGATGCTCGGCTGCATGGCCAGCATGAAGATCACGCCGAACGCCGCACCAGCCAGGTGCGCGCTGTGGTTGATGCGATCGCCACCGCGCTTGTCCATCCAGATGCTGTAGCCGACGTAGAACGCGGCATAGACGATCGCCGGCGCCGGGATGAAGAACACCAGGATGATCGACCACGGCTTGATCAGGATGAAGGCGAACAGCACCGCCGACACCGCCCCGGACGCACCGAGGCTGAGGTAGTTCGGGTTCTTCTGGTTCTTCAGGTAGCTGGGCAGGATCGAGACCAGCAGCGCACCGACGTAGAACGCCGGATAGACCAGGTAGCTGCCGGTCAGCTGCACCATCACGCTCTCGATGAATCCCCCGAAGAAGAACAGGGTGATCATGTTGAAGATCAGGTGCGACCAGTCGGCGTGGATGAAGCCGTAGGTGATCAGGCGGTCGTACTGGCGGTGGCGATCCACCGCCGGCGGCCACAGGATCAGGCGGTCGGCCAGCTTGCGGTTGTTGAACGCCATCCACGACAGGATGGCGGTGATGGCGATCAACAGCAGATTGACGGGGGTCATGTCAGGCTCAGGCGGTGCGGTAGTTGTCGACCATACGATAGCGTTTCGCATACCAACCGAAGGCCAACGCCGCGACGAAAGCAAAACCGGCGAAGAAGAACATCAGGAATGCCGCCTCGCTCAGGCCCGTACTGGCGATCCTGTGGGTGACCGTGTCATTGCGCACGGCGGCATTGGACAGCAGCACCCACAGGTTGCCGATGGTGGTGGTCAGGTTCCAGAAGCTCATCACCACGCCCTTCATGGCCTGCGGTGCCTGGCTGTAGGCGAACTCCAGGCCGGTGGCCGAGACCAGCACTTCACCGAAGGTCAGCAGCGCGTACGGCAGCATCTGCCAGAAGATCGACATCGCGTTGCCACCGTCCATCACCACCTGGATGCCACCCACCACGATCCAGGCCAGGCCGCTGAAGGCGATGCCAACGGTCATGCGGCGCAGCGCGGTCGGCTCGAAGCCGAAACGGCGCAGGGCCGGGTACAGCACCAGGTTGTTGAACGGAATCAGGATCATCACCAGCAGCGGATTCAGCGCCTGCATCTGCGAGGCGGTGAACCAGCTCGGCATCTGCATCTGCTGGCCCTGCAGCACCCAGGTCGAGGCCTTCTGGTCGAACAGCGAGAAGAACGGGGTGGTCAGCGCGAAGATCACCAGCACCCGCAGCACCGAGCGCACGCCTTCCACGGCTTCGGCCGGGTGCTGGCCGCGCGCACGGTCCAGCTGCAGCCAGGTGCCGCCACCGATGCCTGCCAGGATCGACACCAGCGCCAGGCACAGGCAGATCACGATGCCAAGCGAGCCGACCAGGCCGAACGAGGCCACGGCCAGCACCAGCCCGACCACGGCAATGACCAGGCCGGGACGGCCCTGGCCGGCGACGCGCGCGGTCAGCGCGGTGCGCACCACATTGGCGAACGAATGCGGGTCCTTCGGCGGCAGCGGCACCAGCACATAGCGCTTGCGGCCCAGCCAGAACACGAAGGTGGCAATGAACATCAGGATGCCCGGAATGCCGAACGCCCACTGCGGGCCCCAGTTCTTCAGCACCAGCGGGATCAGCAGCGAGGCGAACAACGAGCCGAAGTTGATGATCCAGTAGAACGCGTCGAAGACGATCTTGGCCAAGTGCTTGTTGCTCTGGTCGAACTGGTCGCCCATGAACGAGGCCACCAGCGGCTTGATGCCACCGGCACCCAGCGCGATCAGGCCCAGGCCGAGGAAGAAGCCCTCACGGCTGCCCTCGAACAACGCAAGGCACAAGTGGCCCATGCAGTAGACCAGGCTGAACCACAGGATGGTGTGGTACTTGCCGAAGAACTTGTCGGCCAGCCAGCCACCGAGCAGCGGGAAGAAATACACGCCGATCATGAAGCTGTGCATGATGTCCTTGGCTTCACCGGCACGGCCTTCCGCAGTGAGTTCCTGCAGCAGCAGCGAGGTGATCAGGAACTGCACCAGGATGTTGCGCATCCCGTAGAAACTGAACCGCTCGCAGGCCTCATTGCCGATGATGTACGGGATCTGGCGCGGCATCTTTCCCTGGCCGGCGATGGGGGCGACTGCGTCGTGGCTCATCCTGTAAGGCATTCCTGCAAAACGAAAGGCGCAAGAGTACCGGAACCTGTGCGTGCGAAGCACGCTGCAGGGCTGCATGACAGCCGCGCCAAAGCATGGCAGGCATGTGCGGCCCTGCCGGAAGTCACGGAACCTGCACGGCAAAAGCGTAAACTTATCGTTATGCGCCCCCTGCCCTTTGCCCGCATTCTGCCCAGCTGCCTTGCCCTCATGCTGGCCGTGCCTGCGCTGGCCCGGCCACAGGCGCCGCCGGCCACAGGCCTTGCCACAGAGGTGCGGCAGTTGACTGTCGCCGCGCTGGAACTGCCCAGCCGTGACGAAGGCCAATGGAAGCAGCGCCGCGAACAGGTGCTGCAGCTGCTGACCGATCTGCAGCCGGATGTGATTTCGGTGCAGCAGGTGCTGCAGCAGCAGGGGCGCAATCCGGCCTGCTGGTTGGCCAGCCGGCTGCGCTACAGCTGCGATTTCGTCACCGCTGACCCGCCGAGCCAGCCGGTCCGGCACGGCAACGCGATGCTCAGCCGGCTGCCGGTCAGCGAGGACGGGGTCACCCTGCTGCATCCGCCGGGCACCTTCAGCGCCGCCGGCATGATGCGCCTGCGGCTGGGCGACAACGACGTCAACGTCTACATCGCGCGCCTGCGCCCGGATCCCGACGAGGTCAATGCCCGGCAACATCAGACCAGCGACCTGATGACCTGGATCGGCGCCACGGCCGAGGGCATGCCGAGCCTGATCGCCGGAGATTTCTCCGCCAGCACCGTCGAGCTGGTGCGCAGCACGCCCGGCTTCCAGCCGGCTCGGCGCAATCCTGGCGCACCGACGGCCAGCGGCGGTGGTGCCAGTGGCCATGGGCTGGATGTGCTGTTCCAGGTCAAGCACTTCGGCGGCATCCGCCAACAGGCGATCCTGCTGCCCGCCGATGGCGACCTGCCCGGGCTGCGCCTGGGTGTGATGGCGACGCTGCGGCTGCAGGACGTGCCCGCCACCACCGAATGAGCGCGCCGCTGCGCTCGCCGGGCACGGCCCGGCGCTACCCCCGTTTCCGGTAGCGCCGGGCCATGCCCGGCGGGTGCGGTCACAGACAAACAAAAAGGCCGGGGTCTCCCCCGGCCTTTTCGCGTTCACGCAGGCACTGCGATCAGGCGATCGCTTCCTGGTAACGACGCTCGACTTCATTCCAGTCGATGACGTTGAAGAACGCGCCGATGTATTCCGGACGGCGGTTCTGATACTTCAGGTAGTACGCGTGTTCCCACACGTCCAGACCGAGGATCGGGGTGTTGCCTTCCATCAACGGGCTGTCCTGGTTGCCGCTGCTTTCGACCACGACCTTCTTGTCCGGGGTCACGCTCAACCACGCCCAGCCACTGCCGAAACGGGTCAGCGCGGCCTTGGTGAAGGCATCCTTGAACTTGTCGAAACCGCCCAGGTCCTTGTCGATCGCCTTGGCCACATCACCGACCGGATTACCGCCAGCGTTCGGGGCCATCACGGTCCAGAACAGCGAGTGGTTGGCGTGGCCGCCACCGTTGTTGCGCACCGGACCCTGCAGGTTCTCCGGCAACGACTTCAGCTTCTTCACCAGTTCTTCGACCGGCAGGTCGGCGTACTCGGTGCCTTCCAGCGCAGCGTTGACGTTGTTGATGTAGGTCTGGTGATGCTTGGTGTGATGGATTTCCATCGTCGCCGCATCGATATGCGGTTCCAGCGCGTCGTAGGCGTAGGGCAGCTTGGGCAGGGTGTAGGCCATGATGCATCTCCTGATAGCGAGGGCACCCGACGGCATCGTCGGGCGGTGCGCGGTGAATGATGGGGACAGACCGCAAGATTACCAAGGGGGATGTAAAGGAAATTGCGTCCTGCAGGTGAGCATGCCGGCAATTGTTACGCAGCAGTGACGCAGCGCGTGCCCTCATGCAGGGTGCAGCGCGCAGGCGCTACAGTGGGCGCACCACCCTCGCCCGCCACTGCCCATGCGCAACCCCCGGCTGTTGATCACCGCCATCGCCCTGCTGCTGCTCGGCCTGGTCGTCAATCATTTCCTGCAGCGGCCGCCGCCGCCGCAGTTCGCGCCTGACCTGCGGAGCGCGCCGGCCGCCAGTGCACCCGCGGTGCGCAGCAACGGCACTGACAGCGGCCTGCCCGCCTTCCTGCCGGCCGAAGCCCGCCAGACCATCGCGCTGATCCAGCGCGGCGGCCCGTTCCCGCATCGCCAGGACGGCAGCACCTTCGGCAACCGCGAACAACAACTGCCACAGCGTCCGCGCGGTTACTACCGCGAGTACACCGTCGACACGCCTGGCGCGGGCAACCGCGGCGCGCGGCGCATCGTCACCGGTGGCAACCCGCCCGATGCCTGGTACTACACCGATGACCACTACGAATCGTTCCGCAGCTTCACCGTACCGGCCTCCGGAGAACGTCAATGAGCCACGATGATTTCGGCCTCGGCCTGCATGACATCAACAATGCCGGCGTCTACGCGATCGACACCTTGGATATCAGCGCGCTGTCGGCAGCGATGCGCGATGCCGACCTGAAGGTGATCCGGATCGACCTGGATGGCGTGAGCGACAAGCGCACCCTGCTGGCGCGGCTGGCCGCCCAGCTTGATTTCCCTGCCGGCTTCGGTGGCAACTGGGATGCACTGGCCGACAACCTGCGCGACCTGCAATGGCTACCGGCCAACGGGTACGCGCTGTTCCTGGCCGATGTCGATGCCCTGCGCGCCGGTGCAGGCAAGGAGTTCGACACGCTGCTGGACATCCTTGATGAAGCCAGCCGTGACTGGGTGGGCCGCGACGTCCCGTTCTGGGTATTCCTGTCGCAGAGCGCGTGACCTGGTAGAGGCCGACCTTGGTCGGCATGCACGCGCAAGCGCATGGATCATCCATGCATGACGTGGATCTACCCGGTGCAGCTGGATGCTCAGTAGATCCACGCCATGCGTGGATGCGGCACCCTACCGGCTGCCGTTATCTTCCTGCAGCTCTTTCTTGAACGGGATATCCGGCGGTGGACGTGCCACGGCGGGCTGGTCCTGCATGTTCGGATCGGTGAGGCCACAGCCGCCACCGGCCTGCAGGATCGAGATCACGCAGGAAATCTTCGTGCTGGTGCCCGGCAACGGAATCTCCATCGCCTTGACGCCTTTTCGCACCCATTCGGCAAGCAGCGACTCCTGCGGCACCCAGTACTTATCGAACGAGGTGGGCGTGTAGTCGTACGGCGGTCGCTTCAGCCATTTGCCGGACTCGGCGATGCGTTCCTTGCTCCAGCCGTCGTTGGCTCCACCAGGTGCGCCACGCTCGGCCTTGCCGGCACCGTCCTGGCCGGTCACGCGCACGCTGCCGTCAGCATTGAACAGACCATCGCCCTTGCCGGCGCTGGCCTGCGCGGCGCCCTGATTGGCGCCTTCGCGATTGCGGCTGGAGGCACCCCAGTCGTCACCGCGTGCAGGTGTCGCCCAGTTGCCCGGGGTCGGCGCCGGGCGCGCACCCGCCTGCGCGGCGGTGGCGCTGGTCGCCGCAGGACGCGCCACATTGGCACTGTTCTGGGCCGCGCTGCCTGCGGGCGCTGGCGTAGACGTCGGCGCACTGCCGGCCGAGGTCGACGCTGCCGGTAGCGGGGCGGCTGCAACCTCGCGTTCGCGCACCTGCACCTCGCGCCCGGCAGGCGCACGCACCGTGGGCTCGCGCCCTGCGACGGCGGCCATGCGCACCTGCGGATCGGCGATGGCCTGCACTTCGCGTTCGCGCACCTGCACCTCACGCTGCGGCACGCGCACCTGGATGTCGGTGGTGCGCATCGGCTGCGGCGCCACCGGCGCTTCAACCGTGCTGATTTCGCGCTCCTGCACCTGTACATCGCGCACCCGCGGCGCCTGCACTGCCACCTCCGGCGTGCGCACTGGCGTTGGTGTCGGCGCAGCCTGCACCGGCTGCACGCTGCGCTCGCGCACGGTCGGGACGGTGTCTCGCGGAACGATGCTGACTTCGGTTCGCGGCGGCGCCATCGGCGGCACCACGAAATCGCTGGTGGCCTGCGCCACTTCGGTGGCCTGCACCGGTGAGGGCGGTGGTGCGGCCACCGGCGCAGGCTCGACCTCGGCCGGCGGCGGCACGCTGGCAGTCGGTGCCGTGGCAGCGGCAGCGGAAGACGGCGCAGGCGACGCCGGTTGCGGGCGAGGTGCAGTTGCGCCCCCCGCTTCCTGGCCTGCGGCTACGGCACCGGCTGCTGCAGCAGCAGCCGCCTCGGCTCCGGCCTGGTCGCCGCCGCCTTCCTGCGCAGCACGGCCGACGAATTCAATCTGCACGCGCTCACCCTCGCTGCCCTGCTCGTCCGGCGAAGACGTGCGGATCACCGCTACCCACAGCAGCAACAGGAAGAACAACAGATGCAGCAGCGCGCTGAGCAGCGCCGAGGTCCAGCGCATCCAGCGCTGGTCGCGAGGCGCCGGATCCCAGTCCTGCCAGAACAGGCGGCGCAGGGACGCCCATGGTCCCAGCGCCGGCAATTGCCCCGGGGGGCCTGGCAGCGGTCGCGGCAGCAGCACCGCGATCACTTCGCGCGCGTGCAACGGACGTGGCAGCGGCGTCAGCGTCCGCAGCCAGATCGCCCAGCCGTACGGCAGGCCGGTGTTCTTCTCGAGGATGGGCGGTCGCTGCTGGCGCGCCAGCAGCAGGTCGATGAGTTGCTCGGCTCTGGGCAGAGGCACGCGTTGGCGATCAGGCGGCGTTGCCGCGCGGAATATACGGGGCGTGGCCGCTGTCGTGATCGGTGGCGTCACGCACGGCGGTCACTCCGGGCACACGGCCCATCAGGGTCTTCTCGATGCCCTGCTTGAGGGTGACGTCGGCCATGCCGCAGCCCTGGCAGCCACCACCGAAGCGCAGCAGCACCACGCCGTCGGCCGAGACTTCCTGCACGGCCACCTTGCCGCCATGCGAGGCGAGCTGCGGATTGACTTCGTTCTCCACCACCCAATGCACGCGCTCGACCAGCGAGGCGGCATCACCGGGCGCTTCGCCCTTGATCCGCGGCGCTTTGATCGTCAGCTGCTGGGTGCCGGCCGTACCGGGCACGATGTCGATCTCCGCGCCGTCGAGCCAGCCAACGCTGGTGGCGTCGACATAGAGCGTGAAGCCATCACAGTCCACCGCCCACTCGTCGCCGAGCAGGTCGGTCGGCTCGGCGAACTCCAGCCGGGCGTCGGCACGCGGGGTTCCGGGTTCGACCGCACTCAAGCGCACGCCCATGCCGGGCACGCCCTCGCGTTCGATCAGCTTGCGGAAATGGGTCTGGGCAGTGTCGGAGATCTGGATCATCAGGCTATTCTAGCCAAGTAAGCGTCAGCCGCTCATTCGTTTTATACACCGGCCGGCGCATTGTTCAGTCAACACGAGGTGGAGGAACCCATGGCCGACCTGATTCCGCTGGCGCAGGCCCATTGCGTGCCGCGCAAAGGCAGCGACCACAAGCTGGGCGAGGCCCGCCTGGCCGAACTGTTGCCGCAGGTTCCCGGCTGGGAGCTGGCCGAGGCCGGCCAGGCGCTGGTGCGCACGTTCCGCTTCAAGGATTACTACGCCACCATGGCCTTCGTGAACGCGCTGGCCTGGATCGCCCACGGCGAGGACCATCACCCGGACCTCGGCGTCCACTACGACCGTGCCGTCGTCCGCTACTCCACCCACGACGTGGGCGGCCTGAGCGAGAACGACTTCATCTGCGCAGCGAAGACTTCGGCCCTGACGGAGCAACTGAAATGAACGTGCGATTGCTGAGCCTGTCCCTGCTTGCCGCGACCAGCCTGGCCGGCTGTGGCACCTCCGAGCCGCCGGCAGCGCCGGCTGCGGCCCCCACCGAAGTGGCTGCGGTGAAGACCCCGCCGCCGCAATACCCGCTTGAACTGGCCTGCACCGGCGTGGGCGGCACCAGCACCTTCAAGGTGGTGATCGGCACCGACGGCAAACCCAGCGAGGTCACCCTGCTGACCGGCGCGGGCAACCCGCAGCTGGACGATCTGGCCAAGACCGCCGTGCAGGGCTGGCAGTTCAAGGCTGCCACCCGCAATGGCGAGGCGGTGCCGGCCACGATCCAGGTGCCGGTCAGCTTCAATCCGCCGCAGCCCAAGCCGGACCAGTGCTTCGCCATCGAAGAAAGCCTGCGCCGCGGCGGCTGATCGCCTGCCCGGTGACGAGGCCAGCCGACGCCCGCCTCGCCTTTGCCGCCCCGGCCCGTGCCGGGGCGATTGCTTGATGACAAGGAACGCGTCGGTACATGCTGCAGATTCCCCCCGAAAACATCTGGATCGCCCTGGCGGTCACCCTCGCTGCTGGCCTTGCCACCGCCATCGGCAGCCTGCTGGTGCTGTTCTCGCGCCGCCCCAACCCGCGCCTGCTGGCCTTCGGCCTGGCCTTTGCCGGCGGCGCGATGGTGTACGTCTCGCTGTCGGAGATCCTCAACAAATCCATCGCCTCGTTCGCGCTGGCCTATGGTGAGCGCACCGGCTTCACCTACGGCACCCTCGCCTTCCTGCTGGGCGTAGTGGTGATCGTGTTGATCGACCACTTCATTCCCAACCCGCATGACAGCCTGGACAAACAGGACCCGGCGTTCCGCGAGAACAGCCGCGAATACCTGAAACGGGTCGCCCTGCTGACCTCGGTGGCGATCACCGCGCACAACTTTCCGGAGGGGCTGGCGACGTTCTTCGCGACGCTGGAGAGCCCGTCGGTGGGCATGCCACTGGCCTTCGCCATCGCCATCCACAACATCCCCGAGGGCATCGCCATTGCAGTGCCGGTGTACTTCGCCACGCAGAACAAGTTCTACGCGTTCGCCGCCAGCCTGCTGTCAGGCCTGGCCGAACCGGTCGGCGCAGCGATCGGCTATGTACTGCTGTCCGGCTCCCTGTCCCACGCCACATTCGGCTGGGTGTTCGGCCTGATCGCGGGGGTGATGGTGTTCCTGGCGCTGGACGAGCTGCTGCCGGCGGCGAAGCGCTACGCCGAAGGGCACGAGACCGTGTACGGGCTGGTGGCGGGCATGGGCACGCTGGCGATCAGCCTGGTGCTGTTCAAGTGGTGAAGGGTGTCCGGCCAACGGGCTGAGCCCCCTCGCGGCTGGCGCATTCCACAGTATCGAGAGGTCACGGGCGGGGTCGATTCGCGGGGGACGCCGTAAACCCTTCCCTGGGGGCTTGGCCGCGGCATCCATGCCGCGGACACCCCCGCGAACCGCCCCCGCCCGCGCCCCTTCATTTTTCCGTGCGTGCCAGCCGCGCAATGAAAGAATGAAAAGCGAAGCCCGCGCTGCGCGCGTGTGTCGAGGCTCGCTCGACTCCACAAAGGCTGCGAGCGGCCATGGGTCTACGCTGCGGCTGTCGGGTCCGCCTTGCAGCGAGCCGAGCACCGCAGGTCCGGCGAGGGCGAAGAGGCGCGGATGTCTGAGCGCAGCGAGTTCCGCGCCGCCCCTCGGCGGAGCGAGGAGCACAGGGTACCGGCGCGCAGCGCCGGCTCGCGGATGGCGGCGTGTTTCTTTGGTTACTTTCTTTGCACGAGCAAAGAAAGTGACAAGCCCACTCATCGCGGGGGAACGACGACACCGACCAGGCCCCCGGCGCCGCCGAACTGCCGTCAGCGGAGTCTGTCCAGCGCCTCGACCAGCTCATCCGCCAGCGGCGCACTCAGCACATATGGGCTCTTGCCGTCGTCCAGCGCGAACTCCAGTGACGCAGCATGCAGGAACAGGCGCTTCAGCCCGATCTGCTCACGAAGCCGCTTGTTGACTGCAGGATCGCCGTATTTGTCGTCTCCGGCCACAGGATGTCCCAGATGCTGGGCATGCACACGGATCTGGTGAGTGCGGCCGGTTTCGATGCGTACTTCGCAGTAGGAATGGCCACCCTTGCGCTCCAGCACCCGGAAATGGCTGATGGATTCCTTGCCGATCGCATTGACCTGCACATGGCGCTCGCCGCCCTGGCGCAGGCCTACGTGCAATGGCGCATCGACCGTCATCACACCATCCGGCATGCGCCCGGCAAGCAGGGTCAGGTAGCGCTTGCGGATGCCGGAGCCGTGGTCTTCACGCAGCAGCGCCTGCAGCTCGCTCAGCGCCGAACGCTTCTTGGCCACGATCAACAGGCCCGAGGTGTCACGGTCCAGCCGGTGGACCAGCTCCAGGGTCTGCCCGGGGCGCAGGGCGCGCAGGGTCTCGATGGCGCCGAAGCTGATGCCGCTGCCGCCATGGCTGGCGACGCCGGTCGGCTTGTTCAGCGCCAGCAGGCGGGCGTCTTCGAAAACGATGGCCTGCTCCAGCCGACGCATGAACGCCTCGGGTGGACCCGCCTTGTCTCCCTCTTCAGTGAGACGAACGGGCGGTATCCGCACTTCGTCGCCAGCCTCCAGCTTGCGCTCGGCCTTGGCGCGGCCGCCATTGACGCGCACCTGGCCGCTGCGGACCAGCTTGTAGACAAGGCTGCGCGGGGCACCCTTGAGCTGGCCGAGCAGGAAATTGTCCAGGCGCTGGCCGGCACGGTCGGCCGGAACGGTGATCATGCGCACGGAAGGCTTGTCGCCGGCCGGCTTGGTAGGGTCTTGTGCAGTCATCAGCCTGTTTATTCTGTTACACTCGGGGGGCGAGATAAGGGATTGATTTCGTTGGAAGTTACTTAGGGCCAGAAGCCCCGCTTCCGACGAATCCGGCACAGTGCGCGACCACCGCCCGCGGGGCGGCCATGTTAGCGGCTCACCGGCGTTCCCGGCCATCGCCGATTGCCTGACACGCAGTCGCGCTGAACATGTCCCGTGCGGCGCTCCAGCCTGGCTGACAGCTGCCTCCGGCCCTGCAACACCCAAAACCAGAAAATTGAAGCGCTCCCGCGGCCTGCCGTGGTGTCGTAGCGCTGGAAACCCAAGCCGCCCTCCCCGCGCTTGCGCGAATGGGCGGCGAGCCGTGTCCAGAGGCGAAACTCCATGGCGTTCCGCGCGGTAGCCGCTTGCGAGGAACGCAACAATGAAGCGAATGCTGATCAACGCCACGCAGGCTGAAGAGCTGCGTGTTGCCATCGTGGATGGCCAGTCGTTGTATGACATCGACATCGAGCAGCCGTCCAAGGAACAGAAGAAGTCCAACATCTACAAGGGCCGGATCTTCCGCATCGAGCCCTCGCTGGAAGCGGCCTTCGTTGAATACGGTGGCGGCCGCCACGGCTTCCTGCCGCTGAAGGAAATCTCCCGCGATTACTTCCAGGCCGGTGTCGACCACAACAAGGCCGGCATCCGCGAGCTGCTGAGGGAAGGCCAGGAAATCGTCGTCCAGGTGGACAAGGAAGAACGTGGCAACAAGGGCGCTGCCCTGACCACGTTCATCTCCCTGGCCGGCCGCTACATGGTGCTGATGCCGAATTCGCCCAGCGCCGGCGGTGTCTCCCGTCGCATCGAGGGTGAAGACCGGGCCGCCCTGAAGGACGCCCTGGACAAGCTGAACATCCCCGACGAAATGGGCGTCATCATCCGTACCGCCGGCGTCGGCCGCGATGCGGAAGAGCTGCAGTGGGATCTGGATTACCTGCTGAATGTCTGGCGCGCCATCGCCGAAGCTGCCCTGAGCAAGCCGGCCCCGTTCCTGATCTACCAGGAATCGCGCCTGATCGTGCGCGCCCTGCGTGACTACCTGCGCGCCGACATCGGCGAGATCCTGGTGGACACCGAGGAGATGTACGAGCACGCCAAGGAGTTCATGCAGCAGGTGATGCCGCAGACCCTGCGCAAGCTCAAGCATTACAAGGACGACATCCCGCTGTTCAACCGCTTCCAGATCGAATCGCAGATCGAAGGCGCCTACGAGCGCAACGTGCGCCTGCCGTCGGGCGGCTCGATCGTGGTCGACCAGACCGAAGCGCTGACTGCCGTCGACGTCAACTCCTCGCGCGCCACCAAGGGCAGCGACATCGAGGACACCGCGTTCCAGACCAACCTGGAAGCGGCCGAAGAAGTGGCCCGCCAGCTGCGCCTGCGCGATCTCGGCGGCCTGGTGGTGATCGACTTCATCGACATGGCGTCCAACAAGCACCAGCGCGAAGTCGAGAACCGCCTGGCGAATGCGCTCAAGTACGACCGTGCACGCGTGCAGGTCGGCCGCATCTCGCGCTTCGGCCTGCTGGAAATGAGCCGCCAGCGTCTGCGACCGAGCCTGGGCGAATCCAGTCAGATCGTCTGCCCGCGTTGCGACGGCCATGGCCGCATGCGCAGCGTCGAGTCGCTGTCGCTGTCGATCATCCGCGTCGCTGAGGAGCATGCGATGAAGGAGAACACCGGGCAGGTGCTGGTACAGGCCCCGGTGGAGATCGCCAATTACCTGCTGAACGAAAAGCGCGGCGCGCTGGGCGAAATCGAGAAGCGCCACGAGGCGCCGATCGTGATCGTTGCCGACGAGCAGCTGCACACCCCGCATTACACCGTCACCCGTCTGCGCGACAACGAACTGGGCGAGGAAAGCGGCAAGCCGAGCTACCAGCGCGGTACCCCGCGCAAGCTGCCGGTACACGCGCTGACCAAGGGCCAGCTGAACATCCCGCCGCCGATGGTGACCCAGGTCAAGCACAACTCCCCCGCCCCGGTGCGGGACGAAGTGGAACCGACCGCAGCGCCGGCACCCGCGCCGGTGGCCGCAGTGGCTCCGGCTGCCGCCGCCAGCGGTGGCGTGGTTGGCTGGCTGAAGCGCATCTTTGGCGGCGAGCCCGCTCCCGCTCCTGCACCGGCACCGGCCGCGCGCCAGCAGCAGGATGGCGGCCGCCGTGACCGCAACAAGGATCGCAACAAGGACCGCAAGGACCGTCGCGAGGACAGCCGTGGCAACGGCGGCAATGGCAATGCGCAGCAGCAGAAGGACGGCGGCAACCGCAAGGACCGCGGTGAGCAGCGCAAGGATGGCCGCAACGGCGGCAACCAGGCCAATGGCAATGGCAATGGCCAGCAGCAGCCGCAGCAGCAGGGCAAGCCGAAGGACGCCCAGCAGCAGCCGCAGCAGAACAAGCCGCGTAACGAACAGGGCCAGGGTCAGGGCCAGGGCCAAAGCCAGCAGCAGCCGAAGCTGAAGCAGCCGAAGCAGCCGCGCCCGCAGGACGGTGACAAGCCGGCCGAGAAGCCGCAGCGTGCCGCTGCCGAAGCCCCGGCCGACGTCGTGACCGCAGCAGCTGCCGTGGCCACCACGACCGCGGTTGCGGCCACGGTCGCGGTGCAGGAAGAGAAGGCACTGGCACCGGCCGTTGCTACTGAAAACGTGGTCGACACTGTCGCGGCCGTGGATACCGCCGCCGCCGAGAACGCCGCCGAGGTCGTGGTTGCGACCGGCGCTGTCGAAGACGCAACGACCGATGCCGCAGGCGATCAGACCGGCGAAGGCGCAACGCGCCGCCGCCGTGGTCGTCGCGGTGGTCGCCGTCGTCGTCGTGGTGGTGCCGAGAACGCCGCCGGAGGCGACGTGCTGGGTGATGACCTGGACGACGGCGATGATGCCGAGGGCGATGACAACGACGGCGATTCCGTCGAGCACAGTGCCCAGGCTTCGGTGGACGCCCCGGTTGCCGCCGCGCAGCCGTCGCGTTCGCAGCCGGAATTCGACTTCGATGACGAAGTCGAGCCGGCCGCCGCTGATGCCGGCAAGCCGGCACGTGCACCGGTTGCGGTAGCCGCCGCAGTTGCTCCGGTCGCCGCCGTCAGCAGCGCCGTGGTCGAAGCAGCCGCGCCGGTGGCAGCCACGGTGCAGACCCCGGCTCCGCTGGAAGCCGTCGCCAAGGTCGAACCGACCCCGTCGCCGGTGCAGACCAGCATGCTGGATGCCATCGACGCGGCGACGCCCGTGCAGCCCGCGCCTGAAGCGGCTCCGGTGATCGAGGCGAAGCCGCCGGTGGTCGAGACCGCTGTCGCGATCGAAGCAGCCCCGGTCGCTGAACCGACCGCGGTGGTCGAAGCCGCTCCGGTGGCCGAGCCGAAGCCGGTGGTAGCCGACGTCGCGCCGGTGGTGGAAGCTGCTCCGGCAGTCGAACCGAAGGCCGCGGTTGAAGTCGCCCCGGTCGTCGAGCAGCCGGCAACGCCGGTGGCTGTCGAAGCCGCACCGGTGGAAACCGCTGCACCGGTCGCCGAGCCGGTCGTACCGGCGGCGGTCGACCCGATCGCCGATGGCCACGCCGACGCTGCCGCACAGGCCGCCGACGCGCAGGCTTCGGAAGAAGACGAAGACGCCGGCAAGCGCACGCCGCCTGCCGCCTGATCGATCGTTGATCGGCAACAACGAAACGGCGGGGATCGATGATCCCCGCCGTTTTTTTGTGCGTCTGGCGCCCACCGTCCCCTGCTATCAAGAGGGCACGCTCTGGTAGAGGCCAACCTTGGTTGGCGCCGTGGGTTTCATGCACGCGGCAGCGCCTGTGCCAACCAAGGTTGGCATCTACCGAGGCGTGCGTCAGTTTGCCGGCGCGAACTGCAGCCGGGTCCACACCCCGTAGTGATCCGACGCCCAACGGCCGCCGTCATCCGGCTGGTCGAACAGGATCTTCGCTTCGCGCGCGACCATCTCGTCCTGCTGGAAGAAGATGTGGTCGATCCGCGACGGCGCCTGGTAGTAGTGACGGTTGAGCGTACTGACACCGGCCAGGTCGGTGTTGACGTGCACGCTGCCGTAGCTGTCGCCGTAGTGGCTGCGCAGCTCGCTCAGATCGCCGGCATCGACCAGTGCATTGAAGTCGCCGGCAATCACCACCGGCGCACCCGCAGCGCTGCCGGCAATGAAACGCAGCAGGTCCTCGACCTGGCTGCGGCGGATGCGCTGGCCGGCGTCGTCACTGCGCTCGTTGAGATGGGTGGCATAGACATTGACCGGCTTGCCGTCCACGTCGATGCGCAGATGGGCCACGGTGCGGTAGTCATCCAGCGGCAGCAGCAGGTGCTCGCCACGGGCCAGGATCGGGCGCCGGGTCAGCAGCGCATTGCCATACCGCTTGGGCGCTCCCACCGGATCGGTGGACACGAATACGTAGCGGTAACCGAGCTGGCTGGCCAGCCACTGCGCCTGGTTGCGCACGTTGCGCTTCTGGATCACTTCCTGCAGCGCGATGGCATCGGGCTGCAGGCGCTTGAGCTCAGCCACGATCGTGCGACGGCGGCTGGGCCAATCCTCGCGGTCATGGTGCAGGTTGAACGTCACCATGCTCATGCCAGGCTCGCTGACGGCCGCCGCGTTCGCCGCGGCGACCGGCTCAGCGGCTGCGGCCAGCCCCGGCAGGGCCAGCGCGATCGCCAGCCCCAGCACGCGGAGACGGCGGCCGATCCCGATCGGTTGACGCATGGTTACTGCCCTTTGCGTTCGGCGCGGCGCACTGCGCTGGGCACGTCGACCTCGACCCGTGCCGGCAACTGGTGCACATGCAGCTCGTTGTTGATCCATTCCACCGCCTCGCCGTTGACCGTCGCCTGGCCCGGCTCGCCGGCATACGGCCATGGCAGCACCACACCACCGGCTGGTGGCACCAGGCCGGGCTGCACGTCCAGCACCAGCTGCTTGTCGCTGCGCTGCAGGCGATAGTTGAGCTGCCCCTGCGGCGTGCGCAGGCCCTGCACGGCGATGCCCTCGCCCTGCAGCCACGACACCGGGATACCCGCAGCGAGTACCAGTGCCTCATCTGCATCGCGGTTGTAGGCGAACATATCCAGCGCCGAACGGACGAAGTCCGAGGCCACCCATGCATGCGGCAGGTCACCAACAAAGAACGGCTTGCGCGGCGTACGCGAGACCACCTCGGCCCACTGGTTCCAGGCCTGCGGCGCGCGATCCTTGAAGAAGAACTCGGTGGCCTGCCAGGCGCGATCGCGCCAGCCCAGGCGCACGAACGCGGCGACGTTGCGCCATTCGTACGGCGTGTAGTCCTTCCATTCGCGCTTGCCATCGCGGCGCGCGACGAATTCGTTCCAGTAGCGCTGGAAGGTCGCGTCCAGCGCCTCCTGCGGCAACCGCCCCTGCTCGCCGCCCGGCGCCAGCGCGATCGTGGTGGACGTGGCATCGAAATCGCCCAGCTCGGCCGAGCCGGGCAGATAGTCGATGCGATGCTGTTGCACGGCCGCCAGCAGCGAGGCCTGCAGGTCATCACGGAACTGATCGCGCGATTCACTGATCTGCATCGCTTCGACCTTGCCCAGCTGCGCTGCCAGTTGCGCGGCGTCCTTGTAACCACGCAGCGCCCAGAAGTTGTCCCAGTACGAATGCATCGGCTTGGCCGAATAGCCCTCGTGGCTGATCGAGGCCGGCATCATCCCGTAGAAGGCAGGATTGCGCGCACGGTTCTCCTCGGTGCGCTCGCTGCCGCGCAGTTGTTCCATGTAGCTATAGGCGCCCAGCACGTGCGGCCACATCTGCTCGAGGAAGGCAGTGTCGCCGGTGTAACGGCCGTATTCGGCGATGTTGTAGATCAGCTCACCGTGGCTGTCGTTCTCCGGCACCGGATCGCTGCCACGCGCATCGACGCAGCACGGCACCTTGCCGTTCTCAAACTGATAGGGCGCATACCAGGTCACGTAGTCGCGCACGGCATCGCTGCGGCCCATCCGCAGCAGGCCTTCGGAGATCATCGCGCCGTCGCGGATCCAGCTGCGTGCGTACGAGCGCGTACCCGGCTGCAGACGCGGGCCGACCCGTGAGATCAGCATGTGTGCCACCGCCGTGCGCATGGTTTCCACCAGCGGCAGGCCGGCAGCCGGCACCTGCAGGGTCACAGCACCCAGCTTGTCGCGCCACATTGCCGCGACCTGCTGCTGCGCCTTGGCCACGTCCAGCGCCTGCGGCGCCCAGCTGCCGGTCTGTGGCAGCACGATCGCCACTTCGCGGCTCTGCCCGGGTTCGAGCTTGATCGTGTACAGCAGCGCGCCGGACGCCATGCCGGTCGGATCCTTCACGGCGGTGGTGCCGGGCAGCTTGCCGCTGGCCAGGTGCATCGCATCCAGCTTGCCGTCGAAGCTGCTGGCAAAGCGCGCATCCGGCACCTGCAGGGGATACAGCCGCGGTTCGCCATTGATGCGCACCAGCTGCTCGCCCACGTCCAGGCTGTCGATGCGGCTGAAGCCGCCCACCGTGTTGAGGAACTGGGTGGGCGGATTGACCTGCCACGGACGGATCGCCAGTGCCAGGGTGTATTCGTGCGCGACCTTGTCCGGATTGCTCAACCGGTAGCGCCCGATCAGCTGCGCGCGCTCGGGCGTGCCCTGCACGAAGCTGGTCACCGACAGGCCGGCCTTCTCGTGCACCCAGTCGACCGTGGCGATCGGCAGGTAGCGATCCTGCAGCGACTGGGTGATGGCAACGTCGGCCCATTCCAGCAGCTTGCCGTCGAGGCGGATGAACGGCTCGATGCTGAAGCTGCCCTTGGCCGGCTCCAGTGCGCCGTCCTCACTGATCAACGCCTGTTCCTGGCCACCGTCCAGGCCAAGCAGGGTCCAGTACGGCTGCTCGCCAACGTAGGCACGCGGCAAGCTGCCACGCGGCAGGTCGGCCGCCACCGAGGACAGGAAGGCATTGGGGGTCGCGGCGAACGCGAGCGGCTTCAGGGTGATGTCACGGATGCCATAGCGCCAGTTCGGCCCGCCCTGCAGGTCGAAACGCACGTAGCGTGCATCGGTGTCGGGCAGTGCCAGCCAGTCGCGGCCGCCGGCACCGGCGGTCACTTCGCGCACGGTACGCCAGTCACGACCGTCCTCGGAGGTGCGCACGGTGTAGCGGTTCGCTTCCAGGCTGGGCAGCCAGTCGATCACCGCACCGCCGATCTCGCGGCTCTTGTGCAGGTCCAGGCTGATGGTCTGCTGCTTGACCCCGCCACTGATCCAGAAGGTATCGGACTTGCCGTCGATCATCCGGTCCTGCAGCGCGGTTGCGGTATCGGCGATCACCGAGGGCCGCAGCGCCGAATCATCCTGCGCGGGCAGGCCCTGCAGGGTCAGCTTGTCGAAGCACACCGTGCCACGGCCGCCGACCTTGCTGTAGATCGTGAACTCCATCGACGCGCTGCGCGTCATGTCCTTCTCTGGCGATGGCCCCCAGGCCTTGTCGATCTGCCGGCGGCGGTACTCCACCGGCGTCCACGCCTTGGGGAAGGCGTAGCCGGGACGGTTGACCCACCACACGTTGTCGCCGCTGGCGTCGATCAGCTTGAACTGCAGGTCGTTGGCGGGCGAATCACCGCGCAGCTGGAAGCCGAAACGGTAGTTGGCCGGGTACTCGATGTTCAGCGGGCGACGGATGCCGACGTAGCCGGAGACCTCATGGAAGTCGTAATCCAGGCACAGCGCGCGGCCACCGCCGGCACCACTGACCGGCCGCAGCGAGCCGCTGACCTGGTCGGACAGCACCAGCTTCCATGCGCTGATGTCGTCGAAATCATCCAGCACCTTCGGCGCGGGCAGCGCCGGTGGTGCGGCGATCGCCAGGGAAGACCACAACAGGCCCAGTCCAACGGCGATCGCACGCTTCATCCCTTCACGCTCCCCAGCAACAATCCTTGGATGTAGTACCGCTGCAGCACCAGGAACAGCGCCAGCACCGGAACCACGGTGACCACTGCGCCGGCCATCATCATTTCCACGTCCATGATGTGTTCGCGCGAGAGGGTGGCCAGGGCCACCGGCAAAGTGTAGTGCTCCTGGTCGGTCAACACGATCAGGGGCCACATGAAATCGTTCCATGCGCCCATGAAGGTGAAGATCGCCAGCGTCACCAGCACCGGCTTCAGCATCGGCAGCACGATCTGGAAGAAGATCCGCAGCTCCCCTGCCCCGTCGATGCGCGCCGCTTCCAGCAGCTCATCGGGAATCGAGCGGGCGTACTGGCGCACCAGGAAGATGCCGAACACGCTGGCCAGCGCCGGCACGATCACGCCGCCGAAACTGTTGACCAGGCCCAGCTGCTTCATCAGCAGGAACAGCGGCAGCATCGCCACCTGAGCCGGGATCACCAGCGCCGCCATCAGCACCTGGAACAGGCGCTCACGACCGACGAAGTTGAGCTTGGCGAAGGCGTAGCCGGCCATCGTGTTGAGCAGCAGCGAACCGAGGGTGATCGCCAGCGACACCAGCAGGCTGTTGGCGAAGTTGCCGCCCATGCCGGTGCGCGCAAACAGCTCCGTGTAGTTGTGCGTGGTGATGCTGGACGGCAGCAGCGGCGGCGGGAAGTGGGTGGCCTCGCCCTGCGGCATGAACGAGACCGACAGCATCCACAGCAATGGTGCCAGGCTGACCAGGGCCAGCACCAGCAGCGCGCCGTTGATCATCCACGGGTGCCAGCGTGACTGGCCGATTTCACGACTCATACCAACTGCCTCTTGCGGCCAAAGCGCAGCATCACGGTGGTCACCGCCAGGATGATCAGGAACAGCAGGAACGCCACAGCCGAGGCGCGTCCCAGGTTCCACCACTTGAAGCCTTCCTCGAACATGAAATACAGCACGCTGACGGTGCTCTGCAGTGGGTCGCCGCGGGTCATCACGTAAGGTTCTGCAAACAGCTGGAAGTAACCGGACACGGTGATCACCCCGACCACCAGCAGCACCGGGCCGAGCATCGGCAGGGTGATGTGCAGGAACTGCTTCCAGCGCGAGGCGCCATCGATGCGCGCGGCCTCGTACAGGTCATGCGGGATCGCCTGCAGGCCGGCCAGGAAGATCACCATGTTGTAGCCGAAGTTCTTCCACACCGCGAACAGCATGATGGTCGGCATCGCCCAGTTGGGGTCGCCCAGCCAGTCGATCGGGCTGATGCCCAGGTGGCCCAGACCGTAGTTCACCAGACCGTAGCTGGTGTGGAACAGGTAGCGCCAGATCACCGCCACTGCCACCAGCGTGGTCACCACCGGCGCGAACAGCGCCGTGCGGAACAGCGCCTTGAAGCGTGCCGCCGGGGCATTGAGCAGCATCGCCGCGCCCAGCGATACGCCGATCGACAACGGCACGCCGATCACCACGAAATACGTGGTGTTCCACAGCGACTTCCAGAACATCGGCGTCTGCAGCAGGTCGATGTAGTTGCCGAGACCCACGAAGCGCAGGTTGCTGCTGTCGGCCAGCGCATACAGGTCGAAGTCGGTCACGCTCAGCGCCAGCGCCGAGGCTACCGGCAGGCCGAAGAACACACCGAGCACGATCAGCGAGGGGCCGGCGAAGATCCAGCCGGCAAGGGAAGAACGTTTCATTGCGGGCTCCCGGCCGCGACTGCACTGGTCGAACCCGAGGGGGGTGCGCTGCGCTGCAGGCGTTGTTGTTCATGCATCCAGCGACGCTTGGCCAGCACCTTGTCCACGCGCTGGTCCAGTTCGGCCACGGCCTTGTCCTGCGGCAGGCCGCCACGCACCACCTGTTCGGTGACGATGCGCATTTCCTGCACGATGCGCTCCCATTCGAGCACCTTCGGGGTCGGCTTGACCCGTTCCAGCTGGTCGCGGAACGCGGCGGCAAGCGGATCGTTCGCCAGCGACGGCGCGTCCCACGTGCTGCGGCGCGGCGGCAGGTCGCCGATGATCGCGTGGAAACGCGCCTGGATTGCCGGCCGCGACAGGAACTCGATCAGCTTCCAGGACGCTTCCTTCCGCTGCGACTTGCGGAAGATCACCAGGCTGGTGCCGCCGGCGATGCCCGCGCCCGGGCCATCCGGACCCGGCAGCGCGGCGGTGCCCCACTGCCCTTCCAGTTCCTTCGGCTGCAGCTTCTTGAACTCGCGGATGTTCCAGGGGCCAGAGATGTAGAACACGTTGAAGCCGCGGAAGAATTCATCCCAGACGTTGGAGATCTGCGTCTCGGACATCTTCGGCGCCCAGCCCTGCTCGAACATGTTGGCGTAGAAACCGAGCGTGCGACGGAAACCGGGGCTGGAGAAATTGCCGCGGGTGTCATCGTCGCGCAGCAGCGGATCGGGCTGCTGCAGCGCCAGCGACAGTTGCTGCTCGAACTCGTTGATCGGCATCAGCACGGCATAGCGGTTCGGGCCCTGCATGCGCTTGATCGCGGCCATCTGCTCGTTCCATTCCGCCCAGGTACGCGGCGGGTGGTCGAAGCCGGCCTTGGCCAACAGATCCTTGCGGTAGTAGATCAGGCGGGTATCGACGTACCACGGCACGCCGACCAGCTCGTCGTGGATCACGTTGGTATCCCAGATGCCCTGGAAGTAGTCCTTCGGATCGACCACCGTCGAGCGCTGCACGAACGGCTGCAACGGCGTCAGTGCGTTGAGTTCGGCGAATTCGGGCACCCAGGTGTTGCCGAGCTGGCACACATCGGGCAGGCCATCGGCGGCGAACGCGGTCAGCAGCTTTTCGTGCGCTGCCGTCCACGGGATGTTCTGCACATCGACCTTGATGCCGGGGTTCTCCGCTTCGAATTCGTGGATCAGCTCGCTGACCACTTCGGCCTCGCGCCCCATCGCCCAGAAGCGCACGGTGGTGGTGCCCTGCTCGGGGCGGGCACAGCCAGCCATGACCAGCACGGCCAGTGCAGGCAATGCCCAGCGTCGCAGGCGGTGTTTCCAGTCGTGCACCTTGTTACTTCCCCTGGCCGGTGTTGCGGTTGGCATTGTTTTTCTGTTCCTGCGCGGCGGCCGCACGTGATTCAGCGATACCGACCGCACGTGCCGCCGCGGCCTTCTCATCCTTCTGCAGCTCCAGCGGCTGGAAGGAACCTTCCGGCGCCAGCCAGCCACCACTGAAGCCCGCCCGTTCCAGGCCCTTGCGGATGTACGGGTTCTTCTTCATCACATCCCAGACGAAGTCATTGCGGTAGTTGGCGATCATGGTCAGGATCGGGCCCTGGTCGATGGCGATGTAGTCGCTGGCGACCCAGCCGCGATCAGGCACCACGCGCCCGGTCTTGATCGGGATGTCGTAGTTGAAACTGGGATTGAACGAATCCAGGAAGCCATAGCTGGAGTAGATGTAGTCGCCGTAGCGCTTGTGCATCTCCAGCGTGGCCGGGATCACTTCCTCGGGCGCGAACACGACCGAGGAGATCGCGGCGGTTGGCGCGATCGTGCCGTCATCGAAATTCTCGCGCAGGCCTGCGCCGCGCGAAGAGTAATGGCGGAACTGGCGCTGCTCGCCGCGGTATTCCTGGGTGGTGTTCTGCGGACCATCACTGGCGGTCAGGCCCCACACGTTCTCGCCGTACTCCTTCCAGTTCATCGGATTGGCGATGGCGTACTCGCGCTGGGCCAGCGCGGCCGAACGGCTGTTGAGGAAGTAGGTGCTGCCACGCTCGCGCATGTAGGCATCCTGGATGTCGCGGAAATCGATCCAGACGTGGCTGTACTGGTGGCCGAACAGCGGGCCGAAGGACAGGTATTCCTGGCCCTGGTAGACACCCCAGTCGTTGTCGTAGGTCCGCGTCCATACCGTCCACGCATCCGGACTGACCGGATGGCTGGGCGAACCCAGGGCAAGGATGTAGACCATCATCGCCTCGTTGTAGCCCATCCAGTCATGGTCGATGAAGCCGTTCTCGGGGAACCAGCCCATCGAGATCAGCGGCGCACGCTGCTGCAGCCACGGCCAGTCGACCTGCTTGTACAGGGTGTCGGCGATCTGCCGGATTTCCTTCTCGCGCGGATCGTCGCCGTCGTAGTACGACTGGGCGAACAGCACGCCCATCATCAGCAGCGCGGTGTCCACCGAGGACAGTTCCACCCAGCTGTCGTAGCGGCGCCCTTCCTGCATGTCCAGGAAGTGGTAGTAGAAGCCTTTGTAGCCGGCCTTGCCGGTGCGCTGCGGGCCCATCGGCACGTCGCGGAAGAACTTCAGGGTGGTCAGGGTGCGGTCGATCGCCTGGTTGCGGCTGACCCAGCCGTTCTCGATGCCGATCGGATACGCGGTCAGGGCGAAGCCGACCGAGGCGATGCTGGCGAACGGCCGCGACGGATAACGGTCCGGGGTGAGGCCGTTGATCTCGTTGGTGGTATCCCAGAAGAACTGGAAGGTGCGGCGCTCGAGGTCATCGAACAGCGGCGGCAGCTCGGGCTTCATCGGCCGAGGCGGTGCGTCCGCCTCGATCAGGATCACCGGCGGGCGCGGCTTGGCAGGCTCCTGCTGGGCCGGTTTGCAGGCGGCGATGGCCAGGGTCATCGCAGCGGCGGTCATCAGGTGGCGTGCCTGCATGGCGCGGTTCCTCCGGTGGGCTGATCGATGAAAGAGCATAACGTCCAATGACCTGAAATCGTTTACAAAGTGCGGTCTTAAAAAACCACGGAAACGTGGTCGATGACACCGCAGTCATTGCCCACGCCATTGCCCCCTGTCTGGCAATGGCCTGGACAATGGACCGGCCCGGAGGCCGGCCATTGCCGTTGAAACCGGAGCCATCGGCGATCCGATGGCTCCGTGATGCTGCACCAGGCATTCCGCTTAGAAGCGGAAGCCCACTTCCGCCTTGACCTGGCGCGGGGTACCGACGATGTCGCCGGTCTCGTTGTAGCTCGCGGTCAACTTGCCGTTCTTGTAGTAGTTGTAGTTCGAGAAGTTGTCGAAGTTGAACACGTTGATGATGTCGATACGCGCATACAGCTCGGTATCGCCCGCCATCTTGAACGTCTTGGTGGCCTGCAGGTCGACCGAACGGTAGCCGAAGATCTTGCCGCCCAGCAGGAACTTGCCATTGCCACCCGGAACCGCCGCCATCGGGGTCGGCAGATCGAAGCCGTTGGCCTGCGGCACACCGTACCAGTCATTGATCGCGGTCGGCGTGGCCAGGGTGATCTTGCCACCGAAGGTGATGCCCCAGAAGCCCGCGTACGAACCGGTCACCACCAGGCGGTGGCGCGGCGCGCCGTTGGAGCGGATGGTCGGGTAGTCACCGATCACGCCGCGGTCGAAGGCGTAGTGCTCGTTGATGTCGCGGTTGTGACGGGCGGTCGTCCAGGTATAGGCGATCGAGGTGCCCCAGCCACTTTCCTGGGTGAACGGCTTCTGCGCCGACAGCAGGATCTGGGTGGCGCGGGTCTTGATGCCCTGCTGACCGATGATCAGGCTGCCGAAGCCCGGCACGTTGCAGCTCCAGGCCTGGCCCAGGCCGGGTTCGGTGCCACCGCACAGGCGCGGGTCATCGAAGAAGTTGCCGGTCGGGTAACGGTTGCCCAGGGTGAAGGCGAAGCCATCGTAGGTCAGCGTGCGCGCGATGGTGGCGTCGGTCAGCCAGTCGCCGATCTGGTTGCTCATGCCCAGGCTGAACTGGTCAGCGTAAGGCACCTTCAGGTTGTTGTTCAGCAGGTCGACTTCCAGGCCGGCGTTGCTGGTCGAACCGACCAGGCTCTGCAGGTTGCCGATGCCATTGAGCAGGTTCGGGTTCCAGTCATAGCAGGCCGCATTGCCCTGGAAGCACTGGCCGGTGGCCGGGTTGCGGAAGTAGATGGTCGGCTGCGGCAGGGCCAGCTTGGTGGTTTCCAGCTGCAGGTAGTCGAACAGGTCGCGGTCGTAGGAACGGCCCGCGCCACCGTGGATCACGTGCTGCTCGTCGGCATTGATGTCATACGAGAAGCCCAGGCGCGGCTGCCAGGCATTCTTGAATGCCTTGCGGTTGTGGCCGTTGCTGATGTAATCGTTGATGTTCAGGCCACTCAGCGCCAGCGTATCGGCGTAGCTCTGGCCGGCTGCGGCACGCGGGTCCTGCGCGAACAGTGCGTTGACCACTTCCGGCGGGGTCACGAAGTCCAGGTAGGACGGGTTCTTCTCGTAGTCCCAGCGCAGGCCGAGGTTCAGCTGCAGGTGGTCGTTGACCTGCCAGTCGTCCTGGATGAACAGGCCGATCTGCTTGACCTTCGAACGAACTTCGCCGGACACGCCGGATACGCCGGTGACCGGCTTCACGAACTGCGCCTTGTACGGGATGCTGTCCGGGAAGGTCGGGTTGTCGATGGTGTAGTAGAACTGCGGATTGATCTGCGCCGCGTCGGAGGCGTACAGGTCGATCTGCTTGTACTTGGCACCCATCTTGATGGTGTGGTCACCGGCCCACTCGATGCCGTCCAGGGTCAGGTTGTCTTCGATCGACCAGCCCTTCTGGCCCTTCACCTGCGACGACATCGCCGAGGAGCCACCGATGGAGACGATCGGGCGCTCTTCGTTGGCGCCGTCCGGAGCGGTGTAATTGAAACCGTTGCCCAGGCTCAGCGGCTTGGGATTGTTGAACGACTCCTCGTGGGTGACCATCAGCTCGTTGTAGTAACGCTCACCGCTGTGGTTCCAGCGCAGCGCGTAACGACGGTCGGTGTTCTTGGTTTCCTTGCCGGCCATCGGCGCGGTCTGGTCCGAGAACTGCTGCTGGGTTTCGTCACGGTCCTGGAAGGTCAACTCCAGGCGGTCGTTGTCGGTCGGCTCGAAGTCGATCTTGGCAAAGATCAGATCCTGCTGGAACGGCTGGCTGGCCGGGCCCAGGCCCGCCTGCGCATCGGCCGGCACACGGTCGGCCTTGTTGGTCACCGAGCCGTGCGGAGCGATGGTCACCGGCAGGTCGAAGCGCTTGGCTTCATAGGTCACGAAGAAGTGGGCCTTGTCCTGGATGATCGGACCGCCCAGGGCGAAGCCGTATTCCTTCTCGGCCGAATCTTCCTTGCCCTTGTTCGGCTGACGCTCGGCCGGGGTCATCGCACGCATGCTGTCGTTGGTGTAACGGTAGAAGGTTTCACCCTTGAACTCGTTGGTACCCGACTTGGTCGCAGCGGTGACGGCAGCGCTGGACACCTGGCCGTACTCGGCCTTGTAGTTGCCGGTGATGACCTTGTATTCACCGATGGCCAACTGCGGGAACGGGTTGCCGGCGCTGCCGGACTGGCCGGCCACGCCGCCACCCTTGACGTAGCTCTTCTGGCCCACGCCGTCGATGTAGACGTTGGTGCCGTCGGAGTTGGTGGCACCGCCGCGCAGCGAGGTGTTGCCCTTGGCATCGCGGGTGAAGATCATGCCCGGCACGGCGTCGGCGAACTCCAGGAAGTTGCGCGACACCTGCGGGGTGGTCTGGATCTGCTGCAGGCTGACGGTCTTGCCGACTTCGGAGGTACGCACTTCCTGCAGCAGGGTCGGCGCGACGACGTTGACGGTGTCCAGGTTGGTGGCGGCGGTCGTACCGGTGCCACCGGCGGCGGCGCCAGCGAAGTTGAGCGTCGAGGTCGAGGCGACGGTGACGGTCACCTTCTGGGTCTGGCCGTTGGCCACCACGTCATAGGTGCCCGGGTCCAGGCCCATCAGCGAATAGCTGCCGTCGGCGCGCACGGTGCCGCGACGCACGGTACCGGTGGCGATGTTGGTGGCGGTGACTTCGGCGCCGGCCTGCGCGCCGGACACTTGGCCACGCAGGCTGGCGTTGGCCGACTGCGCCATGACGTTCGGGGCGGCGGCCAGCATCAGGCAGCTGACCAGGGCGGTGCTCAGCAGCCGGCGCGCCGGCGTGCGGATCGTGGAATGCATCATCAACTCAATCTCCGGGTGGCGGTGACCGCTTGCGCGGCACCTGCGATCAATCAAAAAAGAAGGAACGCCTCTGGCTTCAATGGCCGGATGGCGGAGTGGTGGAATCGCGAACAATCAGGCGCGGGACCAGGGTCTGTTTGTCCCCTGTCCCATCCGTGGAGGTGCCGTCCATCAACTGCAGCAAGCGCGACATCGCCCGATCGCCCAGTTCGGCGATGCTGACCTGCATGGTGGTCAGCGACGGGTGGACGAAACGCGCAAGCGGAATGTCATCGAAACCGGCCAGGGCGACATCGGACGGCACATGGACACCTGCCTGCGCGAAGGCATACAGGCAGCCCAGGGCCATCATGTCGTTGGCGGCGAATACGGCATCGGGCAGCGTGCCGGCTGCCAGCAACTCCTGACCGGCGCGATGGCCGGAAGCTTCGTCGAAATCACCGGGCAACTCGATCCCCTCGGCGCCACCGCAAAAAGCCGCCAGCGCATCACGGAAGCCGCGCAGGCGCTCACGCGCGTCGAAGTTGAGGTCCGGGCCAGAAATGAATGCAATGCGCCGATGGCCGGCGTCGAGCAGGTGGCGGGTCATCGCCATCGCCCCGGCATGGTCATCGATGCTCAACACCGGATGGTCCTGCCCAGGCAGGTAGGTGTTGATGAGTACCGTCGGCAATGCCTGCGGCAGGTTGTCGGTCAGGAACCCCGGGCTCTCGGCATAGGGCGAGAGCACCAGCAGACCGTCGACCCGGCCACGCATGGCACGCAGGGCTGCGCCCTGCTGCTCCTGGTCGCCGTGATAGCTCGACACCAGCAGGTGCTGGCGCCGGCTGCGGGCGACGTTGTCGATGCCACGCATCAGCTCGGAGAAGAATTCGCCGTACAGGTCTGGAAGCACTACGCCCACCGTATTGGTGCGGCGGCTGCTCAGGCTGCGGGCGGCGGCGTGCGGGGTGTAACGCAGCCGTGCGGCCACCTCCAGCACAAGCTGGCGGACCGGTTCGGCGACATTTTCATGCCCGTTGAGCGCGCGCGAAACGGTGGCCACAGAGACCTTGGCTTCACGGGCGACGTCTTTGATTGTTATGGCTGCTTTGTTCACGAAGCCGCCCTCCACGGCTTGGATCTACCAGCAATGGCGCGGAATGTAAGCGTTTCCATCTGCGCTTGTAAACAGTCCGTTAGGCGAATGTCCCTAAACGGACACAGAAATCTGTCCTTGGCAGGCCCCTCGACGGACCTGCCAGGACAGCTCGGGACAGGGTTTCAGCCCTGCTCTGACGGGGTGTGTGCGCGGATGGACAACGCGTGGATGTCGGTTTCCATCAGCGTGCCCAACGCCGCGTAGACCGCGCGATGACGGGCCAGCGGCGCCATTCCCGCGAAGCGCTCGCTGACCACGTGTACGTTGAAATGGCCACGACCATCGCGCGCTCCGGCGTGGCCTGCATGGCGATGGCTGTCGTCTTCGATCTCAAGCACGCTGGGGGCCAGCGCTTGCTGCAGCGCATCACGAATCTGCTCGATCCGTTTCGCGTTCACGGCAGCACCTTGCGGAACGGACGCACCTGCACCCGCACGTAGACACCCGCGGCGACGTAGGGGTCGGCATCGGCCCAGGCCTGGGCCTGCTGCAGCGAGTCGAAGCCGGCAATCACCACCGAGCCGCTGAATCCTGCCGGGCCCGGGTCTTCGCTGTCGATCGCCGGACACGGTCCAGCCAGAAGCAGGCGGCCTTCATCGCGCAATGCGGTCAGCCGCGTCAGGTGCTCGGGCCGCGCCTGCAGCCGCTGGGCCAGTACATCCTGGCCGTCATATCCTTCAATCACATACCACACCGGCATTTCCTCGCTCGCGTTGCTGGTGAAGCGATTCTAGCCAATCCAACACCCTGCCCGGCCTCGGCTGGACACTGGCGCGGCAAAGGCTTACCCTAGGGACCATTGCACGTGGCTGGATGCAGCAGCCCGTCGGTTTTTGCGGCCAACGCAGCCCCCGACGACCGACCTGCTGCTTCGAACCGGTCCATCCGACCGGGCCCCGTAGACGACCTCCCGTAGTCCTGTCGCTGCCGTGTCCTGCGGAGCGTCCTGTTGTTTGATGTGTGGAACCGCGCCGAGACAGGCGTGCCTGGTGTCCTGGCGGTCCGTGGCAGTTGCCCGGTATGCCAGCTGCCGCGACTGGTCCGTTGCAATCCTGATCTCCATTAGATGACTTCCGAACTCGCGCTCGACGCGAACACGCCAACCCGGCCGCCCGCCCCCCAGCAGCAGGAAATGCCGTTGGCCGTGGTGCATGGGCAACCGGTCCTGCAGATTCCGCAGGACCTGTACATCCCGCCGGATGCGCTGGAAGTCATCCTGGACGCCTTTGAAGGACCGCTGGACCTGCTGCTGTATTTGATCCGCCGGCAGAACCTGGACGTGCTGGACATCCCCGTGGCCGAGATCACCCGGCAGTACGTGGAATACATCACCGTGATGCGCGAGCTGCGCTTCGAGCTTGCCGCCGAGTACCTCGTGATGGCGGCGATCCTGGCCGAAGTGAAGTCACGCATGCTGCTGCCCCGCCCCCCCAGCGTGGAGGGCGAGGAAGCCGATCCGCGTGCGGAGCTGGTGCGACGGCTGCAGGAGTACGAACGCTTCAAGCAGGCTGCCGAGGACATCGACGCCCTGCCCCGGCAGGACCGTGACACCAGCGTGGCGCATGCCTTCATGCCCGAGCGCGCCGCAGTGAAGCTGCCGCCGCCGGTGGACCTGAAGGAAATGCTGATGGCGCTGCACGACGTGCTCAAGCGCGCCGAGCTGTTCACCGGCCACGCGATCAAGCGCGAGGCGCTGAGTGTCCGGCAGCGCATGGGCGAAGTGCTGGGACGGCTTGAAGACGGCAGGTTCTATCGTTTTGAAAACCTGTTCACCGCCGAAGAAGGCAAGCTGGGCGTGCTGGTCACGTTCCTGGCCGTGCTGGAACTGGCCAAGGAGCAGCTGCTGGACCTTGTGCAGGAAGAACCGCTGGCGCCGATCTACGTGAAGTCCCTGGCCGCCGGCAATACCAATGCCCCGCTGCAGTTCAGCAGCGAATTCGACGACAACGACGCCGCCAATGAAAACGAGTGAGCGCTGACTGCCGATGGATCAAACGCTGATCAACCGCATAGTCGAAGGTGCGCTGCTGGCCTCCAGCCAGCCGCTCACCCTGGCCCAGCTGAAGGACCTGTTCCCGGAAGATGAGCCGGCGCCGCCGGGCAGCATCGAACGTGCGCTGGAACGGCTGCGCGAGAGCTGCCAGGACCGTGGCGTGGAACTGGTGGAGGTGGCCTCCGGCTTCCGCTACCAGGTGACTGCCGAAGTACATGGCTGGATCAGCCGGCTGTGGACCGAACGCAAGACCCGCTATACCCGCGCCACCCTGGAAACGCTGGCACTGATCGCCTACCGGCAACCGATCACCCGTGGCGAGATCGAGCAGGTGCGCGGCGTGGCGGTCAGCAGTAACATCATCCAGGCACTGGAAGAGCGCGAGTGGATCCGCGTGGTCGGCCACCGCGACGTACCCGGCAAGCCCGCCCTGTTCGGCACCACCAAGGGCTTCCTGGACTACTTCGGGCTGAAACGCCTGGACGAACTGCCGCCCCTTTCCGAGCTGAAGGACCTGGGCGACCTGGAACCGCAGCTGGCGCTGGATCGCGACGCCCCCCTCGCCGCCAGTGCCGACGGCCCGGACGTGAGCGCCGACCCGGATACCGCTGCAGATACCGCTGCAAATGACGACGCCGGCATCACCGCTGGCGACACCCCTGATTCTGCCGACGCACGTCCTGCGGCGGCCGACGATGAGCAAGCACCTTCGCCCTCCGATGATGGGCACCCCGATTCCGCGCCGGGCGAGCGCGCGGTGACAGTGAACGAACGCGAAGACAACGCCGTCGCGAAGACGACCGTGGCTGTTGACCAAGCCGATTCCGAACCAGAGGCCGACCTCGAAACCGTCGGCCGGAGCAAAACTGATGAGTGACACCCCCCGCAAGCCCTCGTTGAACAAGCTTTCGCTCAAGCGCGAAGCCACGTCCGAACAGTTCAAGCTGGAAGAACGCCTGCACAAGGTCCTGGCCCAGGCCGGCCTCGGCTCGCGTCGTGCGCTGGAACAGCGCATCGCTGAAGGCCTGGTCAAGGTCAACGGTGAAGTCGCGCAGACCGGCATGTCGGTCAAGAGCGGCGACAAGATCGAGCTCGACGGTCGCGGCTTCGTCGCCACCGCGCTGGCCGAACCCTCGCGCGTGCTGGTCTACAACAAGCCGGAAGGCGAAGTGACCACCCGCGAAGACCCCGAAGGTCGCCCGACCGTGTTCGAATCCCTGCCGGCGCTGAAGGGTGCCCGCTGGATCGCCGTCGGCCGCCTGGACATCAACACCACCGGCCTGCTGCTGGCGACCACCGACGGTGAGCTGGCCAACGCCATGATGCACCCCTCGTTCGAGGTCGAGCGCGAGTACGTGGTGCGCGTGCGTGCCCCGGAAGGCGAGGACAAGGTGCCTGACGCCGTCGTCGACCGCCTCACCCGTGGTGTCGCGCTGGAAGATGGCCCGGCCAAGTTCGATGAGATCGAACGCATCGGCGGCACCGATTCGCACGACTGGTTCCGCGTCGTGGTGAAGGAAGGCCGCAACCGCGAAGTGCGCCGCCTGTGGGAATCGCAGGGCTGCCAGGTCAGCCGCCTCAAGCGCACCCGCTACGGCAAGGTCAGCCTGCCGCGCGAACTGGCCCGCGGCCAGTCCGTCGAACTGCCGGGCAGCCAGGTCGAAGCGCTGCGCGCCGAACTGAAGCTGGAAGAAGGCGCGCCGTCGGCCCTGACCCTGCAGCCGGTGATCGGCCAGCGTCGTGCCGCCAAGACCACCGTGCGCGTGCGCGAAGGTGGCCGCGGCAACGCCTACGTCAACGGGCACAACACCGCCGATGAAGGTCGCGAACTGCGTCGCTTCGACAACGTGCGCGAAGACCGCGGCCGCGGTCGCGGCGGCAAGGGTGGCGGCGGTTTCAAGGGCGGCCTGACGGTCAGCGGTGAAGCCGCAGCCAAGCAGGCGCAGCGCCCGTTCAAACAGCGCGCGCCGAAGAACGACCGCTCGCTGCCGGAAGGCAACCCGGCCGCATTCCGTACCTGGTACGTGCCTGATGGCGTCAGCACCGGCCCGAGCGGCCACCGCAATGCCGGTCCGGGCGCACGTGGCCCGGGTGCCCGTGGTCCGGGTGCAGGTGCAGGTGCAGGCGGCCAGGGCCGTCCGTACGGCAAGCCGAAGGGTCCGGGCGCCGGCGCCGGTGGCGGCCAGGGTCGCGGCGGTTACGGCGGTGAAGGTCGTGGTGGCTACGGTGGAGAAGGTCGTGGTGGCGCCGGCGGCCAGGGTCGTCCGGCCGGTGCGGGCAACCGCTCGCAGGGCCAGGGCAACAAGCATCCGTACGGCCATCCGGGCAATGCCCCCAGCTTCCCGTCCGACCACGCCAATCCCGGCTTCAGTCCGTACGGCACCTCGCGTCCGGCCGGCAACGGTCGTCCGGGCGGCAATGCGAATGCACGTCCGGGTGGTAACCGTGGTCCGGGTGGTCCGGGCGGCAATCGCGGTCCGGGTGGCCCCGGTGGCAATCGTGGTCCGGGCGGCCCGGGTGGCAACCGCGGCCCGGGTGGCCCCGGCGGCAACCGTGGCCCGGGTGGCCCGCGTCGCAGCGGCCCGCGCGGCGGCTGATCGGCCGTACTGCTGACACATGAAAAACCCCGGCTCCGGCCGGGGTTTTTCTTTAAACAGGGGACGGAGGGGATCAAGTCGTTTTTGCCAGACTGTGTGTCGAACGGGCGAAAGCGACTTAATCCCCTCCGTCCCCTTTCGCGTGGCGCTGGAAGGCGGCGGGTGTGGTGCCAGCCATGCTGCGGAAGAAGGCAATGAACGGGCTCTCTGCCGAGAAGCCGGTGTCCTGCGCGACGTGTGCGACGCGATGGCCAAGCAGCAGCAGTTCCATCGCCCGCATCAGGCGCCATTGCTGGCGCCAGGCTTGGTAGCCCATGCCGGTGTCGCGCTGCATCAGCCGGCCCACGGTGCGCACGCTCAAGCCCGTGCGTGCGGCCAGCTCCCCCAGTTCGGGCGGCAGGTGTTCGGCCAGCGGCAGGCAACGTGCGATGCGTGGATCGTGCGGCAATGGCAGGTCCATCGGCGCTACCGGTGCGGCGGCGATCTCCAGCAAGCACAGCGCGAGCTGGTGGTGCGCACGTGGCGCCTGCCAGTCGTGATCGAACGGTGCCTGCGCGATCGGCTCCAGCAGCGCCTGCAGCAAGGGCCCCACCCCGATGATTGCCGGCTGCTGCGGCAGCTGTGCCGACAGCGTGGTATCGAAGTACAGCGAGCGGTAGTCCACCGCCTGACGCATCTGCGCGCGATGGCGCAGGCCGCCAGGGATCCAGGCCGCGCGCGACGGCGGCAGCAGACTGATGCGGTCACCAAAAGTCAGCCGCGTGCAGCCCTGCCGCGTGTACAGCAGCTGCGCACGTGCGTGCTGATGCCAGCCCGAATCGTGATCAGCCAGCGACGAGGCAATGCCCAGCACCGGCGCGTCCCAGGCATCGGCATCGAAGTGCGCATCCGGCTGCAGCCAGGCCATGTCCGATTTCCTACACTTTCTGTCAGGACCGACAGATTGCGTCAGCGCGCCGGCCACCACAATGCGCGGCCCCGATTCCGGAGCGCCCGCATGTCGCGTCGCCTGTTGCTGCTCACCATCGCGCTGCTGATGTTCCCGCAGCTGGCCCAGACCCTGTACAGCCCCGCCCTGGCCGATCTCGCCGGGCGCTTCGTACTGCCACCGGGCGCCGCCAGCCAGGCGATGAGCCTTTACCTGTTCGGTTTCGCCGCCGGTGTCGCGCTGTGGGGATGGCTGGCCGACCGTATCGGCCGCCGCCCAGCCCTGCTCGGCGGCCTGGCCGTGTTCGCACTGGCGGCCTGCGGAGGCCTGCTGGCCAGCACGTTCGGCCAGGTCCTGCTGGCCCAGGCACTGGCCGCGCTGGGCGCGGCGACGGCCTCGGTGGTGACCCAGACGGTACTGCGCGATCACCTGCAGGGGCCGGCCTTGGCGCAGGCGTTCTCGTGGATCGGCATGGCGCTGGCATTGAGCCCGGCGATCGGGCTGGCACTGGGGACGTTGCTGGTTGCCACCCATGGCTATGCCGGCGTGCAGGCAGGCCTGCTGCTGATTGCCCTACTGCTGATGCTCGGATGCACATCCGGCCTGCACGAGAGCCGCCCTGCCAACGTCGGGCACACCCCTCTGCTGCCACTGCTGCGGCAACTGCTCTGCGACCGCTGGATCTGGTCACAGGCGCTGCTGGTGATGGCATTCAACGTGGCCATGTACAGCTGGTACGCCCTGGGGCCCTTCGTGTTCGAGCGACTGCACTGGCCGCTGGCCTGGTTCGGTGCCAGCGGAGCGCTGCTGGCGCTGGGTTCGGCGCTGGGCGCCTGGGGCAATGGCCGCCTGCTACGCGCAGGCGCGTGCGCCACCACCCGCATCCAACTCGCTGCGGGGCTGGTGCTGGCCGGTGGCCTGTTGGCTGTACTGCTGCATGATCGACCCGCTCTGGTCGTGGCGATGGTGCCGGTGGTGACCGGCTTCGGCCTGGCCATTCCCAATGTGCTCGGCCAGGCCCTGCGCGGCTATCCGCATTGCCTCGGCAGCGCAGGCGCGCTGTTCGGCCTGCTCTATTACCTGTTGATCGGCGTGGCGATGGCCGTGGTCGGTGCACTGCAGCTGCTGGCACCGACGCTCATCGCATGCGGGCTGCTTGCACTTTGGCTGCAGCGGCCGCGCGCCGTTGTGGCCTAGGAATTATTGCAAAGGCCATGCGCTGTGCGCTGCTTCCGGAATCGCCCCCTATTCACTGGCTATCGTGCGCACTCTCCCCAACGAGGCAGATGCCCATGATCACCATCACCGCCGAACAGGCCCGCGCCAACGCAGATGCCGCTACGCGTCCTGTCGACCAGTACTACCGCGATCTCGACACATCGATCCAGGCGGGGTCGGAAAATGGCCGCCGCTACATCGTGTTCGGCTTCAGCCAGGCTTTGGCCAGCGAGCGGCTCGTCGAGGGCGTCGTCGCGCAGTTGCAGAAGAATGGCTTCGAGGTCGAACGACTGCCCAGCGATGCCGAGCAGCATTACATCCGCATCAGCTGGGAAGGAGCCGCGCCGGCCCGGCTCAACGCCGGCTGATGGTGAACGCCGCGCCGTCCACGCCCAGGTCCCAGCCCTTGCCGGTGCCGGACAGGGCCAGCGAGATATCGCCCTTGGTCATCACCTGCGCGTTGCTGGACTTCACCGCACCGGCGTGCGCGCCTACCGAGGCGTAGGTACCCAGCAGCTCGCCGACGCTGCTGGCGCCGGTGAAGCTGCCACGGCCATCGGTGATCTTCGACTTGCCGACGGTCAGGCCGCCACCCTTCAGCTGGATCCGCACAGGCATGCTGGCGCCGTTGGTGCAGTGGATGGTGCCGTTGCCCGAGGCGGTCTTGTAGATCAGCGACCAGCCCGACAGGTTGTAGCGCAGCTGGCAATCAAGATTGCCACCGGCCTGCGCGGTCGGGGCCAGGGAGGCAGTGGCCAGCGCCAGCAGCAGGGCAAACGGCTTGGTATTCATCGGCAGAACGTCCACATCGGTCGGAATGTGGGCGAATCTAGCAGCGCGCGCGTGCACGTTGGATGCAGGCGCGCGCGGTGAGGCAGGAGGCGTTCAGCCGCCGTATCAGGCCTGCACATCCAGATGGAAGGCGTCGGCATCGAGCATCGCCGGGAAGCGTGCACGGTGCGAGGCCAGCGCTTCGGCCGAGATGGTGGTGGTCACCACCTGCTCGCGCTCGCGGATCTCCACCTGCGGCTGGCCGAGGAAGTCGATGACCGCACTATCGCCGGCGTAATGCAGCTGGTTGCCGTCCACGCCTACGCGGTTGACCGCAGCGACGAAGCACAGGTTCTCGATCGCCCGCGCGCGCAGCAGGGTCTTCCACGCATAGGCGCGAGCCGACGGCCAGTTGGCGACGAAGATCTGCAGGTCGAAGTCCAGCTGTTCAACACGCTCGACGTTGTAGCGGTTGCGGCAGAACACCGGGAAACGCAGGTCGTAGCAGACCTGCGGATTGATCCGCCAGCCCTTCCATTCCACGCACAGGCGGTCGCGGCCGGCGGCATAGCGCTCGTGCTCGCCACCGTAACGGAACAGATGGCGCTTGTCGTAGTACTGCAGGCCACCGTCGGGGGTGGCGAACAGCAGGCGGTTGTAGACACCCTCGCCATCGCGCAGCTGCACGCTGCCGATCACCGCCGCGTTCAAGGCCTTGGCCTGTTCGCGCACCCAGGCCACGGTCGGGCCGTCCATGCCTTCGGCCTGGGCGATGGCCTCGTTGGAAAAGCCACTGGTGAAGGTCTCCGGCAGGATGACCAGATCGGTGGTCCCCGCCAGCGGCGCCAGCAGCGCACCGTAGTAGGCGCGGTTACCGGCCGGGTCGTGCCAGCGCGTGTCGCCCTGAACGAGGGAAATGCGCAGATCCTGCATGTCGTCTACTCGGCTCACAGCAGGCGCAGGCGTTCGATCGCCGCGTCCAGGGTGGCCTCGTTCTTGGCGAAGCATAGGCGCACCAGGCGCTGGCCGGCCGGCGCGGTTTCGTAGAACGGCGACAGCGGGATGGCGGTGACGCCCTTCTCGATGGTCAGCCACTTCACGAACTCGTGGTCCGGCAGGTCACTGATGGCCGAATAATCGACCAGCTGGAAGTAGCCGCCCGGCACCGGCAGCGCCTTCAGGCGGGTACCGGCCAGCTGCTCGCGGAAGCGGTCGCGCTTGGCTTCATAGAACGCGCCCAGCTCCAGATGATGCTGCGGTTCGTCGCGGATCATCGCGGCAAAACCGTACTGCGCCGGGCCGAAACTGGTGAAGGTGTTGTACTGGTGCACCTTGCGGAATTCAGCGGTCATCGCCGGCGGCGCCACCGCGTAGCCGATCTTCCAGCCGGTGCAGTGGTAGGTCTTGCCGAAGCTGGAGATGACGAAGGTGCGCTCGCGCAGCTCAGGGTAGCGCAGTGCCGATTCATGACGGCGGCCGTCGTAGATGATGTGCTCGTACACCTCATCGGAGATCAGGTAGATCTGCGTGCCGCGCAGCACATCGGCCAGCGCCTGCATGTCCGCTTCGTCCAGCATCGCGCCGGACGGGTTGTGCGGGGTGTTGACCATCAGCAGGCGGGTGCGCGGGGTGATCGCCGCACGCACGCGGTCCCAGTCCACCGCGAAGGTCTGCGGGTCCAGCGGCACATGCACCGCCGTAGCACCGGCCAGCTCGATCGCCGGTTCGTAGCAGTCGTAGGCCGGGTCGAGCACGATCACTTCCTCACCGGCACGCACCACGGCGTGGATGGCGTTGAAGATCGCCTCGGTGGCGCCGCTGGTGACGGTGATCTCGGTGTCCGGATCGATCTGCGCGCCGTACAGGTCCAGCGACTTCTGTGCGATGGCCTGGCGCAGCGGCGCCACGCCGGTCATCGGCGGGTACTGGTTCAGGCCGGCGGCCATCGCCTTGGTGGTTTCGTCGATAAGCCGCTGCGGCGCGGAGAAATCCGGGAACCCCTGGCCGAGGTTGACCGCGCCATGTTCGGCGGCGAGCTGGGACATCACGGTGAAGATCGTGGTACCGACCTTGGGCAGCTTGGTGTTCGGTTGCATCGGCCTGGGCTGTGGGGAAACAAGGGCTGGAAGTGTACGAAATCCCGACCCGGCCTGCGGCGCCGACGGTAGCGCCGGGTCATACCCGGCGGCTCTTTGCACATGCCACACCGGCGCCTGGCAGAGCTGCCGGCCAGCGGCCGGCACTACCCGATGCGGTTTCACCGCTACAATTGCCGCCGCACTCCTGCATGAAGACCCCTGCGCCTTGAACACCCCTGCATTGCTGGCTGCCAGCGGCCTGAGCTTCTCCCGCAATGACGAGCCGGTGTTCGGCCCGCTGGACTTCCACGTGGATGCCGGCGAAGCGCTGCTGGTGCAGGGCGGCAACGGTGCCGGCAAGACCACCCTGCTGCGCGTGCTGTCGGGCCTGGCGCGCCCGGGCGCGGGCCAGGTGTTGATCGACGGCAAGCCGGCCAGCAACGCCGAGCGTGCGCGCTATGTCGCCTACCTCAGCCACCTGCCGGCGCTGAAGCCGGACCTGGACACGCTGGAGAACCTGCATTTCCTGTGTGGCCTGCACGGCCGCCGCGCACGGCAGATGCCGGGCAATGCGCTGGCCATCGTTGGTCTGGCCGGCTACGAGGACACCCTGGTGCGGCACCTGTCGGCCGGACAGAAACGGCGCCTGGCACTGGCCCGCATCTGGCTGTCGCCAGCACCGCTGTGGCTGCTCGACGAACCCTATGCCAACCTCGACCTGGAAGGCATCAACCTGGTCAACCGGATGATTTCCGCACACCTGCGCAGCGGCGGCGCCGCCCTGGTCACTACCCATGGCGCCTATGCCGCCCCGCCGGTACGCACCCGCCAGCTCGATCTCGGCGGTGCCGCATGATCGCGCCGGGCACTGAACCGGGCCTGTGGCAGACCGCCCGCGCCTTGGTTGCGCGCGACCTGCGTCTGCTCTGGCGCCGTCGCGGCGATGCACTGCAGCCGCTGCTGTTCGCCCTGCTGGTGGTGGTGCTGTTCGCCCTCGCCCAGGGCCGGGATCCGCAGCCGCTGGCTGCCACCGCCGGTGCGGTGCTGTGGTTGGCGGTGCTGCTGGCCGGGCAGCTGGCGCTGGATTCGCTGTTCCGCTCCGATGCCGAAGACGGTTCGCTCGAACAATGGCTGCTGGCGCCGGTGCCACTGGCGTGGCTGGTGCTGGTACGCGTGCTGCTGCATTGGGCGACCACCGCCCTGCCGTTGATCCTGCTGAGCCCGCTGCTGGCGGAAATGCTGCATCTGCCGCATGACCAGCTGCCGATGTTGCTGGCATCGTTGCTGTTGGGAACACCGTTGTTGAGCCTGATCGGTGGCGTGGTCGCTGCACTGACCGTGGGCATCCGGCGCTCTGGTATTCTCGTGGCGTTGCTGTCGTTGCCGTTGTATGTACCGGTGCTTGTCTTCGGTGCCGGCAGCCTGGCGGCAGCCAGCCGCGGACAGGATCCGGTCGGTGCGCTGCTGATGCTGGGCGCTGGACTGGTGATCGCCCTGGTGCTGGCACCGCTGGCGACCGCTGCTGCGATTCGTATTTCTCTGAGTTGACCGAGCTGAGAGCCAATCCACCCCTGCTGGATAGCCGCCACGCATGAATCCGATTGTCCGCTGGTTCCATCAACTCGGCTCGCCTCCCACGTTCGATCGTTTCGCTGCCCGCTGGTCGCGACTGTTCTACATCGCCGCGGTACCGGTGCTGCTGGTCGGCATGTGGCAGGCGCTGCTGGTGGTGCCGCCGGAAGCCCGCCAGCTGGACAGCTTCCGCATCCTCTACATCCACGTGCCCAGCGCCTGGATGAGCCTGTTCGTGTTCGCGCTGATGGCGCTGTATGCCGCCATCGCACTGATCTGGCGGATCAAGATCTGCGAGATCCTGGCCATGGCGTGCGCGCCGATGGGCGCCGGTTTCACCCTGATCACCCTGGTAACCGGCAGCATCTGGGGCAAAGGCACCTGGGGCACGTGGTGGGACTGGGACCCGCGCATGACCAGTGAGCTGGTGCTGCTGTTCCTGTACCTGGGCGTGATCGGGCTTTACCACGCCATCGAAGACCGCCGCAGTGCCGCGCGTGCCGCCGGCCTGCTGGCCATCGTCGGCGTCAGCCTGTTGCCAGTGATCCGTTACTCGGTGGACTGGTGGGGTGGCCTGCACCAGCGCCAGTCGATCAGCGTGTTCGGTGAATCGGCCATCCGTACCGAGCTGATTGCTCCGCTGTGGTGGATGGTGATCGCCACCAAACTCTGGTTCTGTGGTTCGCTGCTGGCCAAGGCACGCGCCGACAACCTGTACCGCGAAGCCGGCAAGGCCTGGGTTGGCGACCGCGTCGATGCCCGGGCAACCGAGGTGGAGGAATCGCGGCCATGACTCACCTGCCCTTCGTGATCGGCGCCTACGCCGTGTTCGTGCTGGTGCTCGGCGCCGATGCCCTTGGGTCGTGGCTGCGCCTGCGCGCGGCACGCCGCCAGGCGCAGTCGCGCCAGCAGCGGCAGCAGGCCCGTCAGGCCGCACAGCAGGTCGCCGCGCCTGCGCTGTCGGCGGAGTTGGAGCGATGACGCCGATCCAACGCCGCCGTCTGGTCTGGGTGCTGCTGGCCCTGCTCGCCTCAGGGCTGGCCACCGCGCTGGTGGCGATGGCGCTGGAACGCAACATCGCCTACCTGTACACACCCTCGGAAGTACTGCGCGGCGATGTCGATGCACAGACCCGGTTCCGCCTCGGCGGCATGGTGGTGAAGGGTTCCTTCAACCGCCCGCTCGGCTCGTTGGAAGCGCACTTCAAGGTCACCGACGGCGATGCGCAGTTGCCGGTATCCACCTCGCGGATCCTGCCGGACATGTTCGCCGAAGGCACTGCCGTGGTCGCAAGTGGTCGCCTGCAGGACGGTACGTTCGTCGCCGACGAGGTACTGGCCAAGCACGATGAAAAGTACGTGCCCAAGGAAGTGGCCGACAAGATGGGCCAGGCCCATCGCAAGCATGATGTGCCGGTCACGGCGCCCGAGGTGCGCTGAGTGCTTCCCGAATTCGGTCAGATCCTCCTGCTCTGCGCGTTGCTGGCCTCGCTGCTGCAGGCGGTGCTGCCACTGGTCGGTGCGCAGCGCGGCAACGACGCATGGATGTCGGTTGCCCGCCCGGCAGCCTTTGCCCAGCTGGTGCTGCTGGCCGGCGCCTTCGCCGTACTGACGGCGGCCTTCGTGCAGCAGGACTTCTCGGTGCGCTACGTGGCCGAGAACTCCAATTCACTGCTGCCGCTGATCTACCGCTATTCGGCGGTGTGGGGTGCGCACGAAGGCTCGCTGCTGATGTGGGCGCTGGTGCTGGCGCTGTGGACCGGCGCGGTGGCGCTGTTCTCGCGGCATCTGCCGGCACCGGTACAGGCGCGTGTGCTGGCGGTGATGGGCGTGGTCAGTGTCGGCTTCCTCGCGTTCCTGATCTTCACCTCCAATCCGTTCCTGCGCTTGAACCCGGTGCCGCTGGAAGGCCGTGACCTCAACCCGCTGCTGCAGGATCCGGGGCTGATCATCCATCCGCCGATGCTGTACCTGGGCTACGTCGGCTTCGCAGTGCCGTTCGCCTTCGCCGTGGCGGCGCTGCTGGAAGGCCGCGTCGATGCGCGCTGGCAACGCTGGACGCGGCCCTGGACCAATATCGCTTGGGGCTTCCTCACGCTGGGCATCGCACTGGGCAGCTGGTGGGCGTACTACGAGCTGGGCTGGGGCGGCTGGTGGTTCTGGGACCCGGTCGAGAACGCCAGCTTCATGCCGTGGCTGGTTGGCGCGGCGTTGATCCATTCGCAGGCAGTGACCGAAAAACGCGGCACCTTCGGCAGCTGGACGCTGCTGCTGGCCATCGCGGCGTTCGCGCTGTCGCTGCTGGGCACCTTCCTGGTCCGCTCCGGCGTGCTGACCAGCGTGCATTCGTTCGCGGCCGATCCTTCGCGTGGGCTGTTCATCCTGATCTTCCTGTCGGTGCTGGTGGGTGGAAGCCTGCTGCTGTATGCGCTGCGTGCGCCGCGGCTGACAGTGGATGCCGGCGATCCGCGCCGTGGCTTCACCGCGACCTCGCGCGAAACCCTGCTGCTGGCCAACAACCTGCTGCTGGCCAGCGCCTGCGCGATGGTCCTGCTCGGCACCCTCTACCCGCTGCTGGCCGATGCGCTGTCGCTGGGCAAGATCTCGGTGGGTCCACCGTACTTCGGCAGCCTGTTCCTGCTGTTGATGGCACCGATGGTGATGCTGCTGCCGTTCGGTCCGCTGGTGAAGTGGCAGCGCGACCAACCCTCGCGCGCACTGGCGTTGCTGTTGCCATGGGCGGGCCTGGCCGTGCTGCTCGGCGCCTGGGCATGGTGGCAGGCGCCGCAGAATGGCTGGAAGGCAGGCATCGGCGTCGCGGCCGCAGCCTGGGTCGGTCTGGGCACCGCCCGTTTCGTCTGGCAGCGCCTGCGTGGCAATGGCCGCTTCACCGCCGAGATGCTTGGCATGATCGTCGCCCACGCCGGTGTCGCGGTGTTCCTGGCCGGCGCGCTGCTGGTGGAAGCATTGAATGTGCAGCGCGAAGTCGCGCTGTCGCCGGGCCAGCAGGTGGTGGTCGCCGGCCACGAAGTGCGCTTCGAGGGTGTGGACCACCGCGAAGGCCCCAATTTCATCGCTGACCGCGGCCATCTGCGGGTGCTGCGCGATGGTCGCGAACTGGCCCTGCTGCATCCGGAGAAGCGCCAGTACGCCAGCGGCGGCCAGGTGATGACCGAAGCCGGCATCGATGCACGCCTCATCGGTGATGTCTACGTGGCATTGGGCGAGCCGCTGGGCAACAATGCATGGGCGGTACGGGTGCACATCAAGCCCTTCGTGCGCTGGATCTGGCTGGGCGCGCTGTTGATGGCCCTGGGCGGATTCATCGCCGCCGCCGATCGCCGCTTTCGTCGTCCGTAGGAGTTCCCCATGTCCGAGTCACCCGCCCCACGCCCGTCCCGCCCGCTGCCGCCGGTAGCCATCGTGATTGGCGTCCTGTTCTTCTTCGGCCTGCTCGGCCTGATGATCTACGGGGTGATGAAATCGGGCGATCCGCAGCGCGATGTGCTGCCTTCGGCACTGATCGACAAGCCGGCGCCGGCGTTCGCGCTGCCGGTGCTGCATGACCCGCAGATGATCGTGCGCAGCGAGGAACTGCGTGGTGCGCCCTACCTGCTCAACGTCTGGGGCAGCTGGTGCGCGGCCTGCCGCGAAGAACATCCGGTACTGACCCGCTTTGCCGAGAGCAAGCGCGTGCGCGTGATCGGCTACAACTGGAAGGATGAACCGACCGACGCGCTGCACTGGCTGGAACAGCTGGGCAACCCGTTCATGGTCGTGCTGAGCGACATCGAAGGCCGCACCGCCATCGACTGGGGCGTGACCGCAGCACCGGAGACCTTCCTGGTCGACGGCAGTGGCATCGTGCGCTGGAAGTACAGCGGTGCGATGACCCAGCAGGTGGTCGACGAGAAATTGATTCCGGCGCTGGAGAAGCTTGAAAAGGCCCAAGGCGATGCCGGCAACACCCTGCACGCCTCGCCGTAAGCACATGCGCTGGCTGCTGCCCCTGCTGCTGGCGATGACCCTAGCGCTGCCGAACGCCGGCCTCGCCCAACAACCGGTGCATGATGCGCGGCCGCTTGTGTTCCGCGATGCGGCCGAGGAAGCGCGCTTCCACGACCTGGCCGCGCAGCTGCGCTGCGTGCAGTGCCAGAACCAGTCATTGGCCGATTCCAATGCACAGATCGCGCAGGACCTGCGCCGTGAAGTGCTGCAGCTGATGCAGCAGGGCCTCGACGATGCGGCGATAAAGCAGTTCCTGGTCGCCCGCTATGGCGAATTCGTGCTCTATCAACCGCCGCTGCAACCCGGCACCTGGCTGTTGTGGGGCGGTCCGCTGCTGATACTGGGTGGCGGCGCGCTGGTGGTGATGGGCATCGTCCGTCGTCGCAGCCGGCAGATGGACGCAGCCGCTACGGTGAACCCAACCGAGGGAGAGGACTGGTGACGCACTGGTTGCCGATGGTCGCCGCAGTGGCGGCTGCGCTGTTGGCGGCAGTAGTGCTATGGCCGCTGCGCCAGCAAGGCCGTCGCAGCTTCGTGCTGGGGGTGGTAGCGCTCGGCGTGGCCGGCGCCTGCCTGTACCTGCTGGTCGGCAATCCGCGCGCTGCACAGGTGCAACCCGCGCCTTCGGTCGCCACCCTGCGTGACGGCGTGGAAGCACTGCAGCAGGCGTTGCAGCGTGACCCGCAACGCGCCGATGGCTGGGCGCTGCTGGGCCGTTCGCAGGCCGAGCTCGGCAATGCCGCCGCTGCGGCCGACGCCTTCAACCGTGCCGCAGCACTGGCACCGGACGAACCGGGCGTGCTGGTCGAGGCTGCGCAGGCACGCGCGCAGGCGGATCCGGGCAAGCAGTTCGATGACACCGCGCTGGCATGGTTGCAGCGTGCACATACCTTGTCGCCCGATGCCGAGCGCGCAAGCTGGCTGCTTGGCATCGCGCTGCGCCAGCGTGGCCGCAACGCCGAGGCTGCTGATCTCTGGAGCACGCTGTTGCCTCGCCTGGAGCCGGGTGCGGCGCAGGCGCTGCAGGCGCAGATCGCCATCGCCCGGGAGGCGGCCGGCCAGCCGTCGGACACACCGGCAGCGGCATCGCCGCTGCTGCAGGTGCGGGTGCACCTGCCCGCATCGTTGAAAGCAAGTGATTGGCCGGCCAGCACCCAGGTGTTCGTGCTGGCGCGTGCCGTGGGCGGCCCGCCGATGCCGGTGGCTGCACGCAAGCTGCCCCTCGCCGGCTTCCCCGCAACGGTGAGCCTCGGCGACGGCGACAGCCCGATGCCGACCGCACCCTTGTCGGCGCATCGCGAAGTGGAAGTACTGGCGCGCATTTCGCGCAGCGGCAGCGCCAACCGCAGCGAAGACGACCTGCAGACCGCGCCGGTCAAGGTCAGCCTGCCGCATGACGGCATGGTCGAGCTGCGGTTCCCGTAACGTACCCGCGCCGCTGCGCTCGCCAGGCATGGCCCGGCGGACCCACGCTCAGCCCGTCGATGGAAACCAGCGTGTCGCCAGCTGCACATGCCGCCCCGCTAGAATGCCCACATGACCGAATTCATTCCGCCCGGCACCCGCTTCCATGCCCTGCCCTCGCCCTTTCCGTGCAAACGCGGCGGCGCCCTGCACGGTGCGCGCGTGGCCTACGAGACCTGGGGTGCGCTGGACGCAGACGCCGGCAACGCGATCCTGATCGTCACCGGCCTGTCGCCCGACGCACATGCAGCGGCCAACGAAGCCAATCCTGCGCCGGGCTGGTGGGAAGCCATGATCGGCCCCGGCAAGCCGATCGATACCGACCGCTGGTTCGTGGTCTGCGTGAACTCGCTGGGCAGCTGCAAGGGCTCCACCGGCCCTGCATCGATCAATCCAGCCAGCGGCGAACTGTATCGCCTGGATTTCCCGGAACTGTCGATCGAAGACGGCGCACGCGCGGCGGTTGACGTGGTACGCGCGCTGGGCATCGAGCAGCTCGCCTGCGTGATCGGCAATTCAATGGGCGGGATGACGGCGCTGGCGGTGTTGCTGCTGCAGCCAGGCATCGCCCGCAGCCATATCAACATTTCCGGCAGCGCGCAGGCATTGCCCTTCTCCATCGCGATCCGTTCGCTGCAGCGCGAAGCCATCCGCCTGGATCCGCGCTGGAACGGTGGCCACTACGACAATGAGGCATACCCGGAATCGGGCATGCGCATGGCACGCAAGCTGGGTGTGATCACCTACCGCTCGGCGCTGGAATGGGATGGCCGCTTCGGTCGCGTACGGCTGGATTCAGACCAGGCCGACGACGACCCGTTCGGTCTGGAATTCCAGGTCGAAAGCTATCTGGAAGGACATGCACGCCGGTTCGTGCGCTTCTTCGATCCGAACTGCTATCTGTACTTGAGCCGCTCGATGGACTGGTTCGACCTGGCCGAATATGGCGATGGCGATGTGCTGGCCGGACTCGCCAGTATCCGCGTCGACAAGGCGCTGGCGATCGGCGCGAACACCGACATCCTGTTCCCGGTACAGCAGCAGCAACAGGTCGCCGATGGCCTGCGCGCTGGCGGCGCGGATGCGCGTTTCATCGGCCTGGAATCACCGCAGGGCCATGACGCGTTCCTGGTCGACTTCGAACGTTTCGGCCCGGCCGTGCGCGGCTTCCTCGACGAACTGTGATGGTGTGGCGGCGCAATCTCGCACTGGCCGCGTGCGGTGCGTTGATCGGCTTGACCGCAACCGACGTGTTTCCACTGTGGCTGGGCGCGTGGTGCGCGCTGACCAGCGCGGTGTCGTTCGGCTTGTATGGACACGACAAGCGGGCAGCGCAGCGAAAACAGCAGCGGACGCCGGAACGCACGCTGCAGCTGCTGGCATTTGCTGGCGGCTGGCCTGGTGCCCTGCTCGGCCAGGCGGTGTTCCGCCACAAACATCGCAAGATGCAGTTCCAGTGGGTGTTCTGGCTGTGCGTGCTGGCCAACGTGGCCTCGATCGCGGTGATGCTGCGCGAATTTTCCTGGTAGCCGCCCTGTAGATCCACGCCACGCGTGGATATGCCGACCAAGGTCGGCATCTACCGAAGCGGTTCGCGAACCAATACCCCATCGCGCAACCGGTACTGCACATCCACCACACCTGCGGGCAGGTCATCGTGGGTGATCATCAACAGGCTGCGTCCTTCCAGCAGGGCTGGCAGGTCCTGCAACAGTGCGCGCGCGGTATCCACGTCCAGGCCTTCGGTGGGCTCATCCACCAGCAGGATCGGCGCATTGCGCAGCAGCGCGCGGGCAAGCGCCAGGCGCCGCGCCTGGCCGGCCGACATCGTTGCGCCGTTCTCGCCCACCCAGGCCTGCAGGCCGCCGTTGCGCTCGGCCCATTCGCCCAGCCGTACCCGTTGCAGCACCGCCCACAACGCCTCGTCGCTGGCCTCGGGATCGCCCAGTCGCAGGTTTTCGGCCACGCTGCCGGCAAATACCGGTGCGTTCTGCGGCAGCCATGCCAGATGCCGGTGCCAATCGGCCTGGGCAACATCGCGCAGGTCCTGGCCACCGTAGGTAAGCCGTCCGTGCTGCGGATCCCACAGACGCAGCAGCAGGCTCGACAACGTGGTCTTGCCGCTGCCGCTGTCGCCACGGATGGCGATGCGCTCGCCCGGCGCCAGCGTCAGCTGCAGGCCACACAGAACCGGCCGTGCGGCGCCCGGCCACTGGAAGTGCACGTCGTCCCAGTGCACGGTCGCGGCCGGCGCCAGTGGCTGCGGCGATGCAGGCTCTTCCACCGAAGGCGGTTGCTCGACGATGGACTGCAGACGCGCGGCCGCAATGCGGCCCGATTGCAGCGACTGCCAGGCCAGGCCCATGCCCGCCCACAGCTCAATCATCGCCACCGTCAGGAACACCAGGCCGGCGGCCATTTCCGGTGCGATCCGCTGCTGTTCGGCCGCGTGCAGCGCCAGCGCCAGCATCGCCACCAGGCCGAGCCCGGCCAGCACGCCATGCAGCGTTGATGCAGCAATCAGCCGCAGGCGTCGACGACGATCACGCGAGGCCACCTGCTTGGCCGCCACCCGCACCTTCAACTGCCAGGCGTTGCCGGCATGCAGCGCGGCCAGATCGGCCGCCCCTTCCAGCCCTTCGAATGCCGCCGTGCGCAACGCCGCTCGATGTGCAGCGCGGTCGGCCTCTTCGCTGTCATGTCCCCTCACGCCCAGCCACGGCACGCTGACACCGATCAGCAGCCCCAGTACCGCCAGCAGCAGCGCCGCCGATGGCAGGATCAACGCCGCCGAGCCCACGCCCACCAGCGTCAACGCAGCCAGCGCCAGCAACGGGCCGATGGCACGCACCAGCAGGCCGTCGATTTCGCCGATGTCGCCCAGCAACCGCGCCAGCAGATCGCCGGTGCGGGTCGCGCCCAGCCGTGCCGGAGCAAGCGGCAGCGCGCGGCGGAAGAACCACACGCGCAGGTCGCGGGCGATGCGCAGGGTGGCGTCATGCCCCACCAGTTTTTCGAAGTAGCGCGATGCGATGCGCGCCATGGTCAGCCCGCGGATGCCGGCCGATGGAGTGAAGAAATTGAAGCCCTGGCCAAGGCCCGCTGCACCGGCCAGCGCTGCAGCGGTCAGGAAGCCGCCGGACAGGCCCAGCAGCGCGGTGCCGGCCAGCATCGTGGTCCACAGCAGCAGCACCGCCAGCAGCAGGCGCGGGCGATGGCGCAGGAACACCGCGGGCAGTGAATCGGAAGAGCGGCTCATGCGCGTACCGCCTGCGCCGGTTCAACCAGGCGCCCTTCGGGCAGCAGCAGGCAGCGGTCGGCCCAGGCGATCACCGCCGGGCTGTGGGTGGCCACCACCACGCTGCGTCCGCGCGCATACGCGGCCAGGCTGCGCAGCAGCGCCGCTTCGGTTTCGGCGTCGAGGAAGGCCGTAGGCTCATCCAGCAGCAGCACCTGCGGATCGCGCAGCAGCAGGCGCGCCAGGCCGATGCGACGTGCTTCGCCACCGGACAGGCCGAAGCCGCGCTCGCCGATCAGCGTATCCAGCCCCTCTGGCAGGCGCTGCGCGAACTGCAGCACCTGTGCGGCTTCGGCAACGGCGCGCAGGCGCGCGTCACTGGCACCGGGATCGGCCAGGCGCAGGTTCTCGGCAATAGTGCCGTGGAACAGATAGGGACGCTGGCTGGCATAGGCCACCTGCAGTCCCGGCCGCAGCTGCACCCGGCCAGCGCGCGGCGGCAGCCACCCGGCCAGCGCTTCCAGCAACGTGCTCTTGCCGCTGCCACTGGGGCCGACCAGGGCCAGACGCTGGCCCGGTTCCAGCTGCAGGTCGAGGTTCTGCAGCACGTCGTGGGTAGCGCCCAACGGACGCAGTATCAGACCGTGCGCCTGCAGCGGCGGCAAGGCGGCCTCGGCCGGCTCCGGTGCCAGCGGCACGCCATCCTCTGCAATCGTGGCCTCGTCTTCCGGCAGCACCTGCAGCAGGCGCTCCACCTCGGCGGCAGCGGCCAGTGCATTGGCACGGTCGTGATAGTGCGCGGCCAGGCGCCGCAACGGCGCGTAGAACTCCGGTGCCAGCAGCAAGCAGAACAGGCCAGCCCCCAGCGTCGGCACGGTCGCATGCAACGACATCAGGCCCAGATAGCTCAGGCCCAGATACAGCGCGACCATCGCCACACTGACCGACGCAAAGAATTCCAGCACGGTGGACGACAGGAAGGCGATGCGCAGCACCTTCATCGTGCGCACGCGAACGCCCTCGGCCGCAGCCTCGATGCCGGCCAGCTCGGCCTCCCCGCGGCCATACAGGCGCAGCAGGCCCAGGCCCTTGATGCGATCGGCGAAGTGCCCGCTCATCCGCGCCAGTTCGCCCAACTGCGCGCGTCCGGCCGCTTCCGCGCCCCAGCCCACCAGCATCATGAAAAACGGCACCAGTGGTGCGGTGAACAGCAGGATCAGTGCAACCACCCAATCGACCCAGGCCACAGCGGCCAGGATCAACAAGGGCACCACCACCACTTCGGTGCGTACCGGCAGAAAACCACTGTAGTAATTCTCGATGGCATCGCCGTGATGCAGCATCAGCTCACCCAGCTCACCGGTGCGGCGCTGCCGCAGCCACAGCGGGCCATGCCCGAGCAGGCGCGCGAAGACACGCTCGCGCAGGGACAGGCGTGCGGCATCGGCAACGTCACCGGCCGCAGCCTGGGTGACACCGCCCAGCAGGGTGCGCACGACAAGTATCACCGCCAGCGCGGCCAGCACCGGCAGGCCCTGGGCCAACGGCGCGCGCTCGACCAGCACCTGCTGCACCAGCCAGGCGATGGCGGCGGCCTGACCGATCAACAGCGCGCCGGACACGCTGATGCACAGCGACGCCAGCCGCTGCCGTCCCTTCGCGGCGCGGGCCAGATCGGCCAGCCACGCGGTGCGGACACGCCGCAAGCGGGTCGATTCGTCATCCCGATCAGGGGCGTCAGCGGTCGGTTCGGCAGCGCTCAAGGCTCTTCACAGGCAGCAGGGGGATGGACGGCATTGTAGGCGCAGGCAACAGCCTTCCCCTGCGGCCGGCGGTCGCAGTCTTCATCGGGTTGGCATACGATCCCCCTGAACACGTGTTCATACATTGATCTGGATCAAGGCTGTTTGAAGTAGTCGGTCACATCATTCACCCCGTAGACCACCCTTCCCGCCACCTGCAACGGCACTATCCAACGAGGTAGCCAGGCCATGATTGATCAGACAGTCGTAGAACTGTCGCGGCTGCAATTCGCTCTGACCGCGATGTACCACTTCCTATTCGTACCGCTCACGCTTGGCCTGTCCTTCATGGTGGCCATCATGGAAAGCGTGTACGTCATGACGCGCAAGCAGGTCTGGCGGCAGATGACCCTGTTCTGGGGCACCCTGTTCGGCATCAACTTCGCCATCGGCGTGGCCACCGGCCTGGTGATGGAGTTCCAGTTCGGCATGAACTGGTCGTACTACAGCCATTACGTGGGTGACATCTTCGGTGCGCCGCTGGCCATCGAGGGCCTGATGGCGTTCTTCCTGGAAGCCACCTTCATCGGCCTGTTCTTCTTCGGCTGGAAGCGCCTGAGCCCGGTCAAGCACCTCACCGTGACCTGGCTGATGGCGCTGGGCACCAACCTGTCGGCGGTATGGATCCTGATCGCCAACGGCTGGATGCAGAACCCGACCGGTGCGGTGTTCAACCCGGAAACCATGCGCATGGAAGTGGTCGACTTCGCTGCGGTGCTGCTGAACCCGGTGGCGCAGGCCAAGTTCGTGCACACCGTCAGTGCCGGTTACGTGACCGGTGCGATCTTCGTGATGTCGATCAGCGCCCTGTACCTGCTGCGCAACAAGCACAGGGACATGGCCCGCCGTTCGTTCGCGGTGGCCGCAGCCTTCGGCCTGCTGTCGTCGCTGTCGGTGGTGGTGCTGGGTGACGAAAGCGGTTATGCCGCCAGCGAACACCAGAAGATGAAGCTGGCCGCGATCGAAGCAATGTGGGAGACCGAGCGCGCGCCCGCCGACTTCACCGCCTTCGGCATTCCCAACCAGGACACCCACACCAACGACTACGCGATCAAGATCCCGTACCTGATGGGCCTGATCGCCACCCGTTCGCTGGACCAGCCGATTCCGGGCATCCTGGAACTGGTGGACCGTGCAGAGCACCGCATCCGTGGTGGCCAGATCGCCTACGGCGCGCTGGAACGGGTGAAGAAGGACAAGAACGACCTCGAAGCCCGGGAAATGTTCGACCGCCATTGGCAGGATCTCGGCCATGGCCTGCTGCTGAAGCGCTACCGCGAAGACATCCTCAACGCGACGCCGGAGGAAATCTCCAAGGCCGCGATGGATACCGTGCCGCGCGTGGCGCCGCTGTTCTGGACCTTCCGCATCATGGCCGGGCTGGGCTTCTACCTGATCGCCTTCTTCGCGCTGGCCTTCTACTACTCGTGCCGCAACAACTTCCAGGACAAGCGCTGGTTCCTGAAGCTGGCCGTGTGGAGCCTGCCAGCGCCGTGGATCGCGATCGAATGCGGCTGGTTCGTGGCCGAGTACGGTCGCCAGCCGTGGGCGGTGGACGGCGTGCTGCCCACCTTCTATGCGGCATCGGGCCTGGCACTGCATGAAATCCTGACCACGCTGGCGGTGTTCACCAGCCTGTACACGGTGCTGCTGATCATCGAAATCAAGCTGATGCTGAAGGCGGTCCGCAAGGGTCCGGACGACATCCTGCCGACGCTGCAGGCCGACATCCGCCCTGTTTCCCCCAATGCCGTTGCCCCCGGCCAGGCCTGAGGCAGGAGAATCCAGATGGAATTCATTGCACTTGATTACACCACGCTCCGCGTGATCTGGTGGCTGCTGCTCGGCATCCTGCTGGTCGGCTGGGCCGTCATGGATGGTTTCGACCTGGGCGTCGGCACCCTGCTGCCATTCGTGGCAAAGACCGATGAAGAACGCCGGCTGGTGATCAACACCGTCGGCCCGGTGTGGGAAGGCAACCAGGTCTGGTTGGTGCTGGGTGGCGGCGCGATCTTCGCCGCATGGCCGCCGCTGTATGCGGTCAGCTTCTCCGGCTTCTACCTGGCGGTGTTTGCGATGCTGTTCGGGCTGATCCTGCGCCCGGTCGGCTTCAAGTACCGCAGCAAGCTGCCGTCCAAGCGCTGGCGCGACAACTGGGACCGCGTGCTGTTCGTTGGTGGCCTGCTGCCGGGCCTGATTGCCGGCGTCGCGGTGGGCAACGTACTGCTGGGTGTGCCGTTCCACTTCGATGACACGCTGCGCGTGACCTACACCGGTTCGTTCTTCGGCCTGCTCACGCCGTTCGCGCTCATCGCCGGCCTGATCAGCGTGGCCATGCTGGTGTCGCACGGTGCGGCCATGCTGGTGCTCAAGACCGACGGCCCGGTGGCCGAACGTGCAGCGCGCTACGGCAGCATCGCCGCCATCATCAGCTTCGTGTTGTTCGCCGCTGCCGGCGCCTGGGTGGCCTTCGGCCTGCCGGGCTACCAGATCACCTCGCAGGTGGTGACCGACGGGCCGACCAATCCGCTGTTGAAGACCGCCGAACTGGGCACCGCCGCAGGTGGCTGGCTGCGCAACTACAGCAGCATGCCGGCAACGCTGGTGTTCCCGGTGCTGGGCCTGCTGGGTGCGCTTGCCAGTGCGGTGCTGCTGCGCGCGCGTCGTGGCGGCCTGGCCTTCATCGCCTCGGGCGCGTCCATTGCCGGCATCATCCTCACCGTCGGTTTTGCGATCTTCCCGTTCCTGCTGCCGTCCTCCAGCCAGCCCACCTCCAGCCTGACCGTCTGGGACAGTTCGTCCAGCCACCTCACGCTGTGGGTCATGCTGCTGGCCACGGCCATCTTCCTGCCGATCATCCTCGCCTACACCACCTGGGTGTACCGCGTGCTGAAGGGCAAGACGACGGTCGAGGACATGGACGACAACCCCAACGCGTACTGATTGCCCGTGTGCCGGCCCAGGGTCGGCACACCCCTCGCACACAGGAGATTGACCATGTGGTATTTCGCTTGGATTCTCGGCGCTGGCCTGGCTTCGGTCGTGGCCATCCTCAACGGGATGTGGTTCGAAGCGCGCGAAAGCGCCCGCGCCGACAAGGAAGTGCGTTGAAACTGTAAAAAAGGGTTGCCGATACGGCCTTCACACCGTATTCTTGGCGGCTCCTTCGGGGTGTAGCTCAGTCTGGTAGAGCGCTACGTTCGGGACGTAGAGGTCGCAGGTTCGAATCCTGTCTCCCCGACCACTTCGGTGGTCGCATTGAAGCCTGGTGAAGTCTTCCAGGCTTTTTTGTTCCCGCAGGAGTCGCTGTCACGGCAGCGAAGCAGAACGGTCTTCCCCCTTGCCGCCATCGGGGGAAATGGCTAGAATAGGCGGCTCCCTTCGGGGTGTAGCTCAGTCTGGTAGAGCGCTACGTTCGGGACGTAGAGGTCGCAGGTTCGAATCCTGTCTCCCCGACCACTTCGGTGGTCACCAAGAAGCCTGGAAGACATCACTGTCCTCCGGGTTTTTTTGTGCCTGCACTCCGGGACACCCGGCTACGCCGTCGTCAGCAACGTGCCGCCCCGCACCGGGGTCGAGGACCTGACGCGGCCGGCCACGTACAATGGCCGCCACTCCCCCACCTGCCACACCGGCTCCGTCCGGTGCGGGCGCTGCACGCCATCTGCGCGGCGTGCGCCACCTGCAAGGAACACCGCATGACGTCCCCCACCTCTCCTTCGCCATCGTTGCTGCACGGTCGCCTGCTGGCGTTCGCCGCGATCCTGCTGGCAGCGGTCAACCTGCGTACCGCGGTCACCTCGATCACTCCGCTGCTGGACGTGCTGGGCCAGCAGTTCGGCTTCGGCACCACCATGACCGGCGTGCTGGGCATGCTGCCGACCGCCTCGTTCGCACTGTTCGGCGTCGCCACCCCTGCACTGGCACGACGCCTGGGCCTTGAGCGCACCACCCTGCTGGCCATGCTGATGGCCGCCACCGGCCTGCTGCTGCGCTCCAGCGCCGGCAATGTCGGCACCCTGCTGCTGGGCTCGGTGATCGCACTGGCCGGCATGGGCATCGGCAACGTGGTGGTGCCGCCGCTGGTGAAGCGCTACTTCGCCAACAAGGTCGGCACCATGAGCACGCTGTACATCAGCGTGCTGCAGCTGGGCACGATGATGCCGGCACTGCTGGCGGTGCCGGTGGCCAACGCCGCAGGCTGGCGGGTGTCGCTGGGCATGTGGGCCCTGCTGGCGCTGGCGGCGACCCTGCCGTGGCTGTTGCTGGCGCGCCGTGCACCGAAACCGGTGCTGGACAGCAACGACCCCACCGTGCAGCCGCACGGCAGGGTCTGGCGCACGTCACTGGGCTGGAGCATGACGCTGATGTTCGGCATGACTTCGCTGATGACCTACTCGATGTTCACCTGGCTGCCGCGCATCGTGGTCGAAGCCGGTGCCACGCCCGCCTTCGGTGGGGTGATGGTGGCGGTGTTTTCGGCATTGGGCCTGCTGCCTTCGCTGGTGATCCCATCGCTGGCGGTCCGCCTGCAGAACCCGTTCCCGCTGGTGCTGATCGGCTTTTCCGCTTTCGTCATCGCCTTCGCTGGCCTGCTGTTCGCGCCGATGAAGGCGCCGTTGCTGTGGGCCTGCCTGCTGGGCGTCGGGCCGTCCACGTTCCCGCTGGCGCTGACCCTGATCAATCTACGTACGCGCACCCCCACCGGCTCGGCCGCCTTGTCCGGCTTCATGCAGGGCGTGGGCTACAGCTTCAGCTGCCTGGGCCCGTTCCTGGTCGGCTGGCTGCATACCGTCAGCGAGGGCTGGACCCTGCCCTTCGCATTCCTGTTCGGCTGCGCGGTGCTGATGCTGTGCGCCTCGTGGGTCGCCTGCAAGCCGCGCAAGCTGGAAGACCTGTGGTGACCGCCCCGGCTGCCTGACGCCCGCCGCCGTGAAGCTGGACCCACACACCCCACTACCGCGACCTACACACCGCCACCGCAGCGGGTGACGTAGCGTGTCCAAAGATGACCCGGTTCGCGTCCAGAGCCGGGCGCGGCTTGGGGTGCCGGACAGCCCGGGGACGTGCCGTGCTGCCGCCCCCTTGCCGCCGGAGCAATAAAAAAATACCTTTTTCAACAATGCGTTGCAGAAGGGTTGGCCGATCCGTCACGGACTTTCCGTCAATCTGGTACGGACCGCAACTGCCCGCATCGGCAAAGCGTCAGCTACAGTTGGCATGTGATGTGCGTCACACTTTGAGCGCATCGTTCAGGTATGGATGCTTAGGGGGTCTCATGGTTGTCTACCGTCCGCTGGCGTTCTGCGTCGGCCTGGCCTGCGCCACTCTGGCGTCCTGGGCTGATGCAGCGCCGCCGCCCACCGCGACCACGCGCGCCGAACGGCTCGCCGAAATCGGCCACTACCGTGACCAGGCGCGCTGGGTCGATGCCCTGGCGGCAATCGAGCGGGCGCAGCTGCGCGAGCCCAACGACGACCTGCTGTACAAGCTGCAGGTATTGACCCTGGGCGACATCGGCAATGCCCATCGCGCCTGGCGGCTTTACCAGGCCCGGCCCAACCTGTTCGACCAGGACCAGAAGGCGCGGCTGGAAGCCAACTACGTGGCCAAGCTGGTCAACTGGAGCCTGGCCTACGGGGAAACCGAAGACACCCGGCTGGACGAGGCCGAGGCGTCGCTGGCGGAAATGGAGCAGTACGTCGAGCGCGATGGCACCGCGCAGGCGCAGGCGCCGCTGCGGATCCGCATGGACCGGCTGATCCTGCTCAACCGCCTGGCCCGTCACGCGCAGGTGCGCGACGAAGCCCGGGCGCTGCAGCGCGAGGGCCATGCCCTGCCCGACTACGTGCTGCCAGCGGTGGGCGACTCGCTGATGTCCACCCAGAATCCGGAAGAAGCCATCCCGTTGCTGGAGGCCGCCGCGAAGAACGATCCCTCGCGCTTCCAGTCGCGCTCGGAGCTGGCCTATGCCTACCTGGAAACCGAGCAGGCGGAGAAGGCGGTGGGCTACCTTCAGGCGTGGCAGAAGGATGAACCGGCATGGCGCTGGGGCGGTGGCAAGACACCCTTCCAGAACTGGGCACGCTACGAAGCCGACCTGAACCTGGCGATGGTGCGGGCCTACAGCGGCGATCTGCCCACGGCCCAGCGCGAGCTGGAAGCGCTGGTCGACGTCGGCCCGGGCAATGGCAGCCTGCAGACCTCGCTGGGCAGCGTCTACCAGATGCGCGGCTGGCCACGGCGCGCACTGGAACGTCACCAGATGGCCTACACCCTGGACCCGCGTGACATCGCGCCGCGGCTGGGCATGTACGAATCCTACGTGCAGCTGCAACGCGACGACCTGGCGCGACCGCTGCATGACGATCTTCTGGCCCGCTATCCAAGCCAGCCGTCGGTGCAGCGCATGGACCGCGACTGGCGCGCCCATCGCGGCTGGCAGCTGTTGGCCAAGGTCGAGGGCGGCCGCAGTTCCGGCGGTGGCGGCACCTCGCCGCTGGGCAACGACGACCTGCACTACGGCATGGAAGTCGCCTCGCCGGTGCTCAACGACCGCTGGCGCCTGTTCGCCTTCGCCGACCGCCGTTCGGTCACCTTCCAGGATCAGGATATCGATCCGCTGTGGATCGGTGCCGGCGTGCGCTACCGCTTCGACCGCGTCGATGCCGAGGCGGCGGTGCTGCGCCCCAACGACAGCATCGGCGACACCGGTTTGCGGGGCGGCTTCGGCTGGCAGTTCAACGACCGCTGGCACGCTGGCGTAACGGCCGCCCGCAATGACCCGGAAGCCTCGATGCAGGCACGCGTGGCCGGCATCACCGCCGACAGCGTCGCCGTTGCCGTGGATTACACGCGCAACGAACGCACGCACTGGAGCATCGGTGGCAGCCAGTTCCGTTACGACGATGGCAACCGCCGCGACACGCTGAACAGCGCGATCGAACAACGGCTGTTGACCCGCCCCCGCCTGTTGATCGATGGCCTGGGCAGTGTCTACACCAGCCGTGGCAGCCGCGACGATGCGCCGTACTTCAACCCCTCGCGGGATCGCTCGGTGGAAGTGGGCCTGCGCATCGACCAGCAGTTGTGGCGCCACTATGAGCGCCACTTCCGCCATCGCCTGACGGTGTCCGTTGGCAACTACTGGCAGGAAGGATTTGGCAGTTCAATCATTCCGACCGTGGCCTATCGCCACGAATGGCAGTTCGATCAGGGGCGGATCCTCGAGTACGGCGTGAGTTGGTCGCGGCCGGTCTACGACGGCCAACGTGAACGACATATCGGCTTCGATGCCGCGCTGCGCTGGGGAGAATGAGATGGAACGGATGCTTCGCAACCTGACGACCGTACTGCTGCTGGCGCTGCTGTTCCTGGCCCTGCCCGCCGCCGCCCAGCGCGCCCGCTCGGCCGCGGAACTGGACGCGGCCGACAACGGCCTGCTGGTCCTCAGCTATCACGACGTACGCGATGATGTGCTGGAGAAGTCCGATGCCGACGCCTACGCGGTCAGCACGCAGAACTTCGCCGCACACCTGGACTGGCTGTCCGCCCATGGCTATCACCCGGTCTCGCTGTCGCAGCTGATCAAGGCCTCGCGCGGAGAAGCAAAGCTGCCACCGCGGCCGGTGCTGCTGACCTTCGACGACGGCCTGCGCAGCGTGTACAGCCGTGTCTATCCACTGCTGCGCGCGTACAACTATCCGGCGCTGGTGGCGGTGATCACCGACTACGTGGACATGGCACCGGGCCGCACCATCGACTACGGCTACCGTCCGTTCGGCCACGACGATTTCCTGACCTGGGACCAGCTGCGCGAGATGCAGGCCAGCGGCCTGATCGAACTGGCCAGCCATACCGACAACCTGCACCACGGCGTGCAGTCCAACCCGCAGGGCAACCAGACCCCGGCGGTGATCACCCGCATCTACGACCCGAAGGCGCAGCGCTATGAAAGCGCGCAGGAGTACGAGAAGCGCCTGCGCGACGATCTCGGCCGCAGCGTGCAGCGCATCGAAAAGGAACTGGGCGTACGTCCGAAAGCGATCGTCTGGCCGTATGCCGCCTACAACCAGTTGAGCAACGACATCGCCGAGCAGCTGGGCATGCCGGTGTCCTTCGACCTGGAAGGACGCAGCACGCCGGTAACCGCCGACCTGCACGGCCTGGCACGCCTGCTGGTGACCAGCAATCCGAACGTCACCTCGCTGGCCTTCGAGCTGCGTCGCAACGTCAACCTGGACGGTACCCGTGCCCTGCAGATCGACCTGGATTCGGTCTACGACAGCGTCCCTGCCCAGCAGGCGCGCAACCTGGACGCCCTGATCGAGCGCGTGAAGCGGATCGGCCCGACCCATGTCTACCTGCAGGCCTTCGCCGACCCGGACGGCAACAACACCGCCGATGCCCTGTACTTCCCGAACCGGCACCTGCCGATGCGCGCGGACCTGTTCAACCGTGTCGCCTGGCAGCTGAAAACCCGTGCCGGGGTGAAGGTCTACGCGTGGCTGCCGGTGCTGGGCTATGAACTGCCCGATGCCGCGCAGCGTGCGGCGCTGGGCATCCAGAGCCCGGAACGCGATGGCATGTACCGCCTGGATTTCACCAAGCCGCAGGCACGGCAGATCATCAAGGACATCTACGAAGACCTGGCGATCAATTCGTACTTCGAAGGCCTGCTGTTCCACGATGACGGCTACGTACGCGATACCGAACTGACGCAGTTGCCACAGGAAGGCAGCGACGGTGGCCGCACCCAGGCGCTGATCGATTTCACCCTGGAACTGCGTGACAGCGCACAACGCTGGCGCCCCAAGCTGGGCACCGTGCGCAACCTGTACGCGCAGCCGGTGCTGGAACCGCAGAGCGCAGCGTGGTTCGCCCAGCGCCTGGACCTTTTCAATCAGGCCTACGACCGCACCGCGCTGATGGCGATGCCGTGGATGGAAGGCAGCCGCCGTCCCCAGCGCTGGATGGACCGCCTGGTCGTGGCAGTGCGCGAGCACGACCCGGACCTGAAGCACACGATGTTCGAGCTGCAGACCGTGGACTGGCGCACGCAGACGCCGATCAGCGGCGAACAGCTGCGCGCGCAGATCCGCCGCCTGCAGGCGCAGGGCGTGCGTCATTTCGCGTGGTACCCGGACGATTTCATCGCCGACAAGCCGTCGACCCAGGATGCACGCGCGGCGATGTCCGCGCGCAACTTCCCGTATCCGGAGAAGTGACGTGGACATGAACCCGTGGCTCAACGCCATGTTCCAGTTCGCCTTCTTCTACCCCATGGTGATGGCGTTCTTCTGGATGTCCGGTGGCCTGTACTATTTCTTCCGCCGTGAGCGGAAGTCGCGCCCGCGCAACGATCCCCCCCCGATGGCGGAGTATCCGTTCGCCAGCCTGTTGATTCCGTGCCACAACGAATCGGCGAACCTGGACGACACCCTCGGTGCGGCATTGGCCCAGCGCTATCCGGACTTCGAAGTGATCGCCATCAACGATGGCAGCAGCGACGACACCGGCGCCCGCCTGGACGCGCTTGCGGCCCTGCACCCACGCCTGCGGGTGGTCCATCTGGACCGCAACCTGGGCAAGGCGAATGCGCTGCGCATGGGCGCCCTGGCTGCGCGTTCGGAGTATCTGGTGTGCATCGATGGCGATGCCATGCTGGAAGAGTTCGCCATGCACTGGATGGTCTGGCACCTGACCAGCGGTCCGCGCGTGGGCGCGGTGACCGGCAACCCGCGCATCCGCAACCGCTCCACCCTGCTCGGCCGCCTGCAGGTGGCGGAGTTCTCCTCGATCATCGGCATGATCAAGCGCGCCCAGCGTGTCTACGGCCGCATCTTCACGGTGTCCGGGGTCATCGCCGCGTTCCGTCGTACGGCCCTGCACCGCATCGGCTACTGGGCCGATGACATGGTCACCGAGGACATCGACATCAGCTGGCGCCTGCAGCTGGATCATTGGGACATCCGTTACGAGCCCAATGCGTTGTGCTTCATCCTGATGCCGGAAACACTGAAGGGACTGTGGCGGCAGCGCCTGCGCTGGGCACAGGGCGGCGTGGAAGTGCTGCTGCGCCATGGCTCCTCGTTGTTCAGCTGGCGCAAGCGGCGCATGTGGGGCGTGCTGCTGGAATACATCCTCAGCGTGCTGTGGGCCTACACCATGCTCGCGATCATCCTGCTGTGGGCACTGGGCAAGTTCATCCCGGTGCCGCCGCAGTTGTACATCGACACGTTGCTGCCGCAATGGCATGGCGTGATCCTGGCGCTGGTCTGCCTGCTGCAGTTCGCCAGCAGCCTGATCATCGACAGGCGTTACGAAACGCATATCGGCCGCAACTATTTCTGGGTCATCTGGTACCCGATGGCGTACTGGTTGATCAGCCTGTTCACCACGCTGGTGGCGCTGCCCAAGACCCTGCTCAGGCGGCGTGGCAAGCGTGCAACCTGGGTCAGCCCAGACAGGGGTATCCGATGAACGCACATCGCCAGACCGCCACGAGGAAGCCGTCCAACCGCTTCGACTCGCGCCTGATCCAGAAACCGCGCCAGCAGCCCCGCCTGCAGCGCACCGCCTGGGGGTTTGTGACCCTGGCGTTCTGGGGGTTCTACTTCTATCTATGGGCGCCGCTGGTCACCCTGGTGTCCTGGTTGCTGGGTGGGCAGCAGGCGTGGCTGCAGCTGTACGAGCGCAAGCAGCACCTGGATCCGTTCGTGATCATCGCCCTGCCGGTGATCCTGGCCGGCTGCGCGCTGCTGCTGATCGCCTGGGCCGAATACAACCGCTACCGCTTCGCCGGCAGGGAACGGCGCAACCCACGCGAGGACGCCAGCCGTTCGGAGATCGCCCGTTCGCTTGGTGCCAGTGATCAGCTCGCCGAACAGATGTTCAATGCGAAGGCCATCACCCTGCACATGGATGAGCATGCGCGGCCGCTGGGCATGACTGCGCAGCTGTTGCGGTAAGGGGGGTTCGGCCGGGCTACGCCCGGCACCCTGCAGAGGCAACGGCAACAGCCGAAGCAACGGCAACAGCTGGGTTCCGTGGGATGGCGGGGCGGTGTCGGATTGCGGGGACGCCGCAAGTACGTCCCTGTAGGCTTGGCAGCCGCATCCATGCGGCTGACACCCCGCAATCCGACACC